>JAHFIE010000063.1 GCA_023246565.1 Candidatus Magasanikiibacteriota bacterium | reverse complement strand
TACATAATGGATCAATTTTTCATTTCCCATGAGAGGAAAATAATAATTCTCAACCGTTGATAAATCCTGCGCATTATACGGACCAAAATTAGCAGAAACCATTTTTCCTACTTTTCCCGTTACCGCAACATATCCGTCAGAATACGTATTATTTGTTTTAAGGATATTAATGGATTGAATCATTGGTTGATCTCCAAAATGGAGCCAAAAACGTAATCGGGTCAATCCATTATACGTTAGTCCAATAGTTCCAAACAACAAAAAAAGAGATAGGATAAACCATCCAGACCACTTGGCAAATTCATTGTTTGGTTGTGTCGGTGTCATAGTTTTTTATAGGAAAAGAATTCGACGGTAAAATAATATTTTTTCATAAAAAACAGATAAAATAAGTATACCATATTATTTTTTTGGTTGTTGTATTCATGAAAATAAATTAATGAAAAAAGAAAAATATTTGACAAACCATAAGCTAGTACACTATGCTATTCGACACCCAGGTACAAGGAGGTGCTTATGACCTGGATTCTCCTCGGCCTCTTGTTCGTCGGCTTCGGCGCCGCCGCCAGCCGTCCGGACTGAGTCCTGGCTCCGTGTCGGGGCGCTGGCGGGGCTCTCAAAGCTTCTCCAGCGCCCCGGCCTTACAAAATTATTATAAAAAAAATACACCCAGCTCAGGTGTATTTTAATAATCTAATTTACGTTCGTTTGCGTCGTTTTTATACAATGATTTTTCTGTTTGCAGGTCTGCAATACCAGGATATTACGGTCAAGGTTAGAAGTAACAAGGATGGGACCATTTCATTTGTAGAATCACCTATGACGATATGGGAAAATGCTGCTCCTGACATGACAAAGAAAAAACCTGCGTACGCCCATTCTTTGAGTAAAGGAAATTTAGGAGCAAGTAGTGCTGCAACGCCTAAAATTTTCCAAATGCCTAATATGGTTAGAAAATAGACAGGGTAACCTAAATGCGTAATAAAATCCACTTCCATTTTTACTTGAAATAATTGTACGATACCGCTTGATAGCATGCCTAATGCAAGCCAGAGTGTAGAGATCCAATATATAATTTTGGTTTTCTTCGACACGATGATCGTTTTGAGTTCACTGAGAGTTTTCATAATACGTTTAATTAAAATACGTAAAGGTGAATAATTATAAAGATTTTTGATGGCTTTGAAAGAAACTTGCTGAGACTCTCGGGTCGCTGCGATTATATTTCCATTTTCCAATGAAACTTGCTGTATTATTCTCCAAAATTAGTTAAATTCTAAGATTAATGCGCCCTCCATGTATTTAAAGTAATTAATTTCATAGATTCGAATCCCTTTCGAGTTATTACATTTTAGCAAAATGTTTATTAATAAATGCTCGGCCTGAACCAGATTTCAAGTATTTTTCGAATTTAAAAGCTTTGTATTTATCTTCAACTGCAAAATAAAATTCTAAAATTACAGGAAGTCGATCTGCGGTTGCGGGTATATTTCCTTTTTGATGTCTATCCACACGACCAGTTATGTTGTCAGTACAACCGACATAATATCCATCTTTACATTTTAAACTATATATATAATGCATAGACTTTCTTTTCGTCTTCAGAAATGGAAGCCCGCTTTCGCTCGACTTGGCGGACTGCGTCACGCCGAAGCCGAGCTTCAGCGAGGCGAAGGCGGAGAGGGAGGGATTCGAACCCTCGGTCCCCTTTTGAGGGACACCGCTTTTCGAGAGCGGCACCTTCAACCACTCAGACACCTCTCCATTCTCTGAACATTCTCATTGATTAAGAAAAATAAAGAATTAAAAATGTGGAGTACTCATTTTTCTAATCGATTGAGTATGCTATAATTGTGTCAAAACATTACCGTATATGAAGAATAAAATCAAGATACTTTTATCCGTTATTCTCTTTGCTACGTACCCGACGTTTTCAAAAATGGTTTTGGAACGCAATAGTCCGGCAGTTGTAACACTTTTAACTGAATTGATCACGGCTGCTCTCCTGATTTTTATTTTTGGTTTTTTTCCTGAGTTGAAAAAATATTCCAAACTTACCCGCACTAAAGGCATGTCAGCACTTGTTGGTATGGGTGTCTTGGCCGGAGTTTGTGGGCCATTGTTTTCTTTGATTGGCTATAGCAATTCAGCGGTTTTGAATGGTGTACTTCTCATTACCTTACAATCACCAATCGTGATTCTCGGATCAGCATTTTTTTTGCGAGAAAAAATTCGTTGGAATCATACCCTGGGTATGATTGTTCTTATTATTGGTCTTATTGCCTATGAGACAAAGTTTTTTTTGGTTTGGCCGCAATTTGTTTGGAACGATTTATTTTTTTTCCTGTCAGCAGTCGCCTTTGCTGCTTCAAATATTATTTATAAGAAACATCTGAGTCATATTTCTCATGAGCTCGTTCTTATTATTCGTAATTTAATTGGTGGTTTGCTGATTTTCGCTGGTTTAATTTTATTTTCAACAGAAGGCGCAGTGCGAGTATCCTTTGATTTTCAATCATTAACAGGTATTGGATTGATCGTTTTAGTACCAATTATTATTGCTCAATCATTGTGGTATACCTCACTTGAAAAGGTAAAGAATTCTGAAGCAGCATTTTTTGACACGCTCTATCCATTGTTTGCCACACTCTTTGCTTTTATTCTTCGTCACGAAGTGGTTTCTCGTGAGCAGATTATTGGTGGAATTATTATGATCGTAGGCCTTATGATTGCTCAAATTCATTGGCGGCGTATGCCCGGAGAACCCATTCTTCATCGTAATCATGTACGATTACAATATTTTAAGCAGCATTAAAAAATATCAGCTATTTTTGTTTCCTCTTCTTTTTCCATAGCCAATATCCGGCCAATCCAAGGACAGTCAAGATAACGAGAACGTCACCGATTTTTGAATATTTTCCCAGTTCATCCCAATGATTTTTGAGAACAAATCCAAGGTAAGCGAGAAACGTATTCCATAAACCAGCACCGAGAATTGTATAAACAGAAAATTTCCAAATATTCATTTTTCCTGTTCCGGCCGGTAGTGAAATTAAATGACGGACAATGGGGATAAAACGGCTTAGAAAAATAGTTATTTCACCTCGACGAGCAAAAAATTGTTCTGTCACTTCCAAATGATGATGATTGAGAAAAAAATATTTTCCAAATTTGTCAATGAACGGTCGGCCGCCATAGGCGCCAATATAATACGACAATAGTGATCCGATTAAACTGCCGAGTGTGCTCCAAAAAATTACTCCTGCAAAACTAAATTGCCCGGTGGAAATTAAAAATCCTGCAAAGGGCATGACGGCTTCACTCGGAACCGGGGCGATCATGCTCTCAAGAATCATGAGAACTATAATCCCTGGGTAACCAGTGGTGGAAATAAATTGTGTGATGATGGTAATGATTTGTGAGAGAAGATGCATAGAACTATCAAAAAATAAGAAGAGAATTAAAATTAGTTTATCATAAAATAATCCACCCAAACATTCATCTCAAAAATCATCGTACAGGGCTCCACTCATACGCGTTGATCCCATCAACCCCACCACCAACCAAAACAACAGCGCAAGATCATTTTTAATATACGGCGAATCTACTAAACTCATGACAAGCCAGACACACATTGCTATCAAAAGAGTATATGATAAGCTTTTGGACTCCGTATTTTTAAAATCCCGTATGGCCGTAACAAAAAACCATAGTAAAATTCCTACAAATCCAAGTAAACCAACAAGTCCGGTATTAACCCACACGGTCAAAAAAATATTATGTGGGTGGTGAAACACTTCAATTTTTTTGTTGTAACGAAATGGCACTATTTCTTCTTCGTAACTGGCCATCCCCGTGCCACGCAAAGGATGTAACTTCAAGTACGTAATAGTTTCTGACCATATATCGCGGCGTAATTTTCCTGAATAGTCCTGGGCTAAAATTTCTTGTTTTAAAGAATTGGAATTCGGAGTAACGATAATTCCAAAAATACCAATTATTGCGATGACAATTGTCGCAACTCTTGTTTTTTTATTCAGAAGAAAATAAAGCCCAAGACCACCGAAAAGTCCAATAATCGCGCCCGTGGATTTGGCATATACTATGGCTAACAAATAACAGATAAAAGATAACAAATAACAGATAACAAATAGCACCTTTGCTCGCTTATGATTTATTTTTTTAACGAGGGAACTTCCTGAATATATAAGAAGGGGTAAAAGCGGAGCCAAAAATAAACCAACACCATTGGGAAATCCGTACCATGCTGTTACTCGGTAGGTATTGCGGTTAGCCCAGAATGCATGAGGTACGAGCCAGCCAGTAAAATGTTGATATATCGCGAGTATTGATGTAATTAGACCGCACAACATAAGACCGAACAGAATAGTATGTATTTCTTTTTTGGTTTTTACTGTGGTAACCAGTATGTACGATATAATAATAGGCTCCACATAAAACGCACGCCATTCACCAAGCGCTGCGCGAATGTCCACTGCCAAAAAAACATTTATGGTCGCGCCCAGTAAAAATAAACTAATTGAAAGAGCCAGGAGTGGCCATTTTTTTATATAATTAATTTTTTCTCTGATGATCCCGCGCCAGCCAACAGTCTTAATTTTTTGAATAAACCAGATAATAGAAACAATCCACACTAATATTTCCAAAAAAGTAGTAGGAAGCGGTCCCCAATGAAAACGAATCAAATACGTTGGTAACAAGGAAAAAAGAATTGCCAAGCCGAGAGCTAAGTTACGCCAAGTAACAATGGCGAATATGGTAAGGCAGAAGATTATTAACAATGGATGCATAGGTATGTACGTTTAAGTTTGCGGATTATAGCATAACTGCTCTTGACAGGCTATCAATACTCTATATATAATCAATATATACTTAATATATAATCTATATGGCAATTGTGAATTTTCAAATAACTCCGGTTTTGGAAAAAAGAATTGATCAAGCAATTAAGGAGTATGGTTTTTCCAGCAAGGCTGAATTTTTTCGTTGCTCGGCTTTGGAT
>JAHFIE010000062.1 GCA_023246565.1 Candidatus Magasanikiibacteriota bacterium | reverse complement strand
CCCACCACAGCAATTTTTACTTCACGTTGTGCTGACGTAATCTGTTCAACAAAGGTACGCCATGGTTCCAAATTACTTGGACGATTTTTACACTGTAAAATTTTCAATAATTTATTTCCCAAATTTTGACGTTCCAAAACCAAGGGAATTTCATAAATTGAGGGTACATCAGGCGCTGAAATACAATGATCAGGTTTAACACCGCAAAAAACAGCTAATTTTTCCAAGCGTGGTTTATCGAGTTCATGTTCACCACGCGCAATGATAACATCAGGATTAATACCCGCGCTATTCAAAGCTCTGGCCGCGTGTTGCGTTGGTTTTGTTTTCATTTCTCCCAAATGAGAGGGAATGGGTAAATAACTGACCAGGACAAACGCCACATCATCTGGACTTTCCAATTTCATCATTCGTCCAGCTTCCAAAAATAAAATGTTTTGATATTCACCAACGGTTCCACCGACTTCAATAATTGTTATATCAGCATCATAATTATGTGCAGCAGTCTTTATACGACGGATAACTTC
The DNA here is from genome assembly GCA_023246565.1 of Candidatus Magasanikiibacteriota bacterium. Lineage (GTDB taxonomy): Bacteria > Patescibacteriota > Patescibacteriia > Magasanikbacterales > UBA922 > 2-12-FULL-41-16. The sequence goes on along the minus strand of JAHFIE010000062.1, from coordinate 4,515 downwards.
TTCAGGAATATGCGGAACGACTTCAACACATTTACCTTTGTATTTCATGGCACGTTCACGTTCAATGACACTTAAATACACGCGACCGGTTGTCATATAACTGTTCGAATCCAAATCAACATCCAAAAAACGCTCATAATTTCCCATGTCTTGATCAGTTTCATCAGCGTCATTAGTTACAAAGACTTCACCATGTTCCGTGGGATTCATGGTACCGGCATCAATATTTACATAAGGGTCAATTTTGAGCGCAGTAACCTTCATGCCTTTTGCTTTAAAGATAGCCCCGAGAGATGCTGACGTAACACCTTTACCAACCCCGGAAAGTACTCCACCAACAACAAAAATAAATTTAGACGATTGTCTTTTTATCATAAAAATAATAATAATTGTAAAAACCCTCCGGGATCGAAGGGTTATACATTTTAGGTGTCAGATATTGTAACCGTAATTTCAGCTTCCAAACCATGGGGAAAACTAATCATGGCAGTATGTGAGCCAACGCGCTTTATTGGTTGTGGTGTATGAATATGTTTGGGATTAATGACCAAACCAATATGCTGTTTAATGGCTGCTGCAATTTTCGTCGAACTAACAGCGGCATATAATACACCATCAACTGTTGTTTTTTCCACTAAATAAACTTCTTGACCATCAAGTCGAGCTGCATCGTGCTGGAAACGACGAAGTTCATCTTCCACTTCTCGCTTTACCTTTGCTTCATGGGATTTAAGCTCTTCTATAGCTCCGTCAGAAGCAGGTTTTGCCAAATGCTTGGGTAACAAAAAATTACGGGCATAACCATCAGAAACATCCTTTATTGCACCTTTTTTACCCGTTCCAAGAATATCAGCCAGAAAAATTACCTTCATATGCTACTAGTATAGCAGTGGTTGAAAAAAAGACAAGACTAGTGTAGAGTACCCAATAATTCAAATTTTTTATGAAATCAGGTTTTGCCATTCTTATCGGACGATCCAATGTTGGTAAATCAACCCTTCTTAATACTTTGGTCGGTACCAAGATTGCTGCTACAAGCCAACGTGCTCAGATGACCCGAGATATTATTCATGGAGTGGTAAATCTGCCCGAAGGTCAAGTTATTTTTATTGATACTCCGGGAATTTTCAAAGATCGCAAAAGCTCGCTTACCGCAAAACTCATCAATAAAGCCAAAAATGCCCTAAGTGGTGTTGACGTGATTGTTTATGTTGTTGATCCATCGCGAGAAATCGGCTCAGAAGAACGGTATACCTTTGGGATCATTCGCCATTTGAAAACGCCAAAAGTTTTGGTGATTAATAAGAGTGATTTACCAAAGAATGAACGTCGCTTCACGGCTGATTATGAAGCTTGGGGAATTCATTTTGATTCTGTTTTTTCTCTTTCTGCGCTACGCGCGAGTCATATTACGCCACTTAAGGAAAAGATTATTTCTCTGTTACCCGAAGGTGAAGCAGTATATCCCGAAGAACAACTTACGAACGTCAATAATTACTTTTGGGTAGCTGAATTAGTTCGGGAAAAAATCTTTTCAGTTCTCGATAAAGAAGTTCCTTACGCTATTACTGTAGAAACTGATTCGATTGAAGAAAAACCAGATGTAACCGTTATTACTGCAAGAATTTTAACTGATGAAGAACGATATAAACGAATTATTATTGGAACACGCGGAACACGCATAAAAGAAATTGGTTCTATGGCAAGACGAGAATTGGAACAAGCCCTCAACAAAAAAATTTATCTTTCGTTAGAAGTCGTTGTTGATAAACATTGGGTGGAAAGAACAGTTTGATTTCAATATTTTATCTTATTCTTGATAAAAAATTAAACGTTGACAGTAGTTAAAATAAAGGGTACGATAAATAATTATGTACCAACTTCCAAGGAGGAATATGTCAAAAACTACTGTAGATAATTTTCCAGTATTAGATACAAGACTCTCTAAAGTAGAATCAAAGCTCGATAGAGCTATTGATGAATTTGGTAGTATAAAAGAAGATATTACCATCATCAAAGAGTTCTTAGCTACCGAAGTAATGACTAAACAAGACAAAAATGAAATTTTGTCCTACATGGACGCATTTATAAAAAGAACCATCAAGGTTGAAGATGAGCAAACTATGCAGGCATACAGAATAAGAGAAAATACTGATACATTAGAAAGACATGACAAGGAGATAAAAGAATTACGGATTACAATTGCGTAATATGGCCAATCTTCAGCCCAATCCAGGAAAAAAAATAGAAATAATAATCAAAGGAACCACCTACGAACGGTATCCTGTTAAAACACATGTCATTAAAATCGGTGAACGTCTAGAAGAAATTCTTAAACAGTACGTTGTCCCCCATCTCCAGTCTGGCGACATGATTTTCATGAGCGAAAAGATCGTCGCGATTTCGCAAGGACGGTCTTATCCGATTGATGAAATTAAGGTGAGTACCTTAGCTAGATTTTTATCCAGCAAAGTCTATAAATCACCCTACGGCATTGGGTTGGGTAGTCCATGGACTATGCAGTTGGCTTTGAATGAGGTCGGGTATTTTAGAATCGGTTTGGGAATTTTGGTGCATTTAATCTGCAAACCATTTGGCATCAAAGGTATGTTTTATCATGTTGTTGGCCGAACCGTAGCTGCGATTGACGGACCCTGTGACTACACCCTTCCCCCATACAATAGATACGCCAAATTAGGACCGAAAAATCCGGATAACGTAGCACAGGAATTAAAAACTGCCATTGGTTATGATGTTGTTATCATCGATGCCAATGATTTGGGTGTGAATATTTTAGGCACTTCAACGAACACTATCCCCACCGAAACATTAGCAACGATTTTCAAAGACAATCCGCTAGGGCAGACAAGCGAACAAACACCGATTGCTATTGTACGAAAAAAATAACGGCCACCTGGCCGTTTTATGTTCCATACTGCTTACGGAGGTAATTAATGATGTCATTACTCTCATAGAGCATTACCACATGATTCTGATCAGACGTATCCACCAAAAACGGTACTTGTTCTTTGCCACCCAAACGACGAAGTAACTCCCGTTTTTGGCTCCCTTTCGACATGTTTCGAGACACAAAATCAAGATCAAGTTCTTCCATTACTTGTCGAACTTTCGCACAAAAAGGACAATGCTCCATTTGGTATAATTCCAACATATTTTATTTTTTAGTTTTACGAAGTGCGGCCATTTCCAGAGCGGTTAAAGCCCAACCCAAGCCATGATTATTGGTGCCGGTTGAACGTGCAATGGCCTGTTTTTCATCTTTGCAGGGTAATACACCAAAAATTACTGGCGTGTTCGTATCTAACATTACCCGCATTAACCCATAAGCAGTTGCTTCGGATACATAATCAAAATGCAATGTCTCGCCTTTCAATAAGCACGCCAAGGCAATCACTGCATCAACTTTTTTATCGGTAATTAATTGTTTTGAACCAAGGGATAATTCCCAGGCACCAGGGACATCAATGACAAAAATATTTTTCTTGCTTACTCCGGCACTCGCCAATGATTGCAAACAACCAGCGAGTAATTTGTCAGTAATCGTGGTGTTCCAGCGAGCTTGGACAATTCCAATTCTAAAATTCTTTCCGTTTACTTTTTTATAATCTATTCCTTTAATCGAAGTCATAGTATTATTTTTTAAATATTTTTTCCACATATTTTCCCACGACATCAACTTCAACATTCACTCGTTGCCCAACGAGAATAGTCTTCCACGTTGTTCGTTCAATAGTCTCGTTCGTAAGAGAAACAGTCACGACACTCCCCTGCAATCGCGCGACGGTTAGACTAATTCCATCAAGGGCAATCGAACCATGCACTATTATATAGTTTTTCCAACCAGCTGGAATTTTAAGACTAACCAATACATTTTTAGCATCTTGTTGAACCGATATGACTTTGGCCACAGTATCAACATGACCCTGAACAATATGTCCGCCAAGAGCATCACCAAGACGTAGGGCTGTTTCTAAATTCACCCAATCATTTTTTTTAATGGTATCCAAGATAGTTTTTCGTTTTGTCTCAGGCATTATTTCAAACGTCAATAATGACTTTGACGTACGCACCACGGTCAAACATACACCACTAACTGAAATACTATCGCCTTTTTGAACTCGACTAATCGTATGTTTCGCTTTTACGGTAAGATAGGTACGACCTTTCTTTTCAGCCAGGTCGGTTACTATACCCACTGTTTTAACAATTCCTGTAAACATAAATCTTATACCTGTTTATCTTCTACCTTTTTATCGACAAAAAAATCAGAAATTAAAATAATATCTTGAGAAATTTTATTTTTGAGCGCTTCAATATTTTCATAGGGTTCAATTTCACTCACTTTTTGAATAGGAAAAACAACGAGGTGTTTACCATAAAAATCAGGACCATGATAAGTAAATAAAAATACTTCCAATTTCCAAGGATCATCATTAACCACAAAAGCAGCTTGATACCGTATTCGTTCCAAATCTGCCCAGGCCGCGTAAACAC
>JAHFIE010000061.1 GCA_023246565.1 Candidatus Magasanikiibacteriota bacterium | reverse complement strand
CAAACACCGGTGAACCTTTGGGTGATGACCGACAACAAGTTTTGATGGTAGGACTCAATAAAGAAAATTTTCGTGGGCTCGTCGTTGAAGGTCGTGGTTTGCAAACCCAATGGTCAAAACAAGGTACTAAATTACTCCACAGTGTATACAGCGCGAACAGTGACTTTAAACCAGAATTATGGATCGTTGATGCCACGCCAAACTCGGTCGGGGCCAATCGTAAACCCTTAAACCTCAATACGTGGGCCAGTAAATGCGCCATGAGTGATGACCGTTTTGTATATTGTGGCGTTCCCGAACAACTGGATACTGGTTCTGGTTTTGCTCCAGCACTCGCGAACACAACACCGGACAAATTATATAAAATTGATACGAATACTGGTTTAAAAACTGAAATTCCTCTTGGCCAGCAACACACTATTGATACGATAACTATAGGCGAAGATGGGCATACCTTGTATTTTACGGACAAAACAGAAGCAGGGATGTTTAAAGTGACTATTTAAAAATTATGAACATTAGAAAACTTCTTTATATCTTTGTACCGGCGCTTGCGCTCGTTGGCGTTGCACTCTTTATTGAAGTTCTCCGGTACGAACCGCTGTTCCCGAAGAAAAAAGATCAAACAACCACGAAAGAATTAACCATTCCCGTATCAGCTGACGATATTATGATCGGGATAAAACGAGCTCCCAAAACTATTGTGGCATTTGAAGATTTTAGTTGCCCGTCTTGTCGAGCACAAACTGAAATTCTCGATGCTCTCATTGCAAAACACCCAAAGGTTGTTAAAGTTGTTTGGAAAAGTTTACCCGTAACCCAATTCCCCTATCCCAGCGAACCAGTAGCAAAGCACGCCCTGTGCGCGCACCGACAAAATAAATTTCCTGAATTTAAACAATTAGCTTTTGCAAATAGTGACAATTTATCAGAAAAAACTCTTAAAATGATTACGGAAACAATTCCCCTTGATGCAAAAAATCTCGAGCTCTGTCTTTCTGACGCAAAAACACAATCATACATAGACACGGTTAAAACACTGGCCATTCTTTTAAATATTCAAGCTGTGCCGACCTTTTTTGTGGATAATAAACAAATTGAACCACCGCAGACGGTTGAGGGATGGGAAAAAGTTCTTAACTTACTGAAATAGAATTTAAGTGTGCTAAAAAAATACAAAATAAAAATCATACTCACTACAAGTCTCATTAGTTTTTTTTTACTCACATCTGTAAATGCTTCTACAGGATCAATACCATCAGTTGGTGTTAGTCTTAAGGTAGTTAGTTACAATATTCAAGGAGGCTGTTCAGCGCCAATGGATGAGGGGTCATACAATTTAAATAAAACGATCGATGTTCTTAAACAAACAAATGCTGATATTATTTTTCTCCAAGAAGTAGCAGATACTGGATCAACAAAAGGAACTTGTAAAATTAAAGATAACCAAAGTTCAGTCATTCCAAGTATGCTTGGAATGACTGGTTTTCATTATCAAAGGATTTTTATCCTTGTAAAGCCAACAATAAAAATCAAAAGTAAGAGCGGTGCGGCTTTTAGTAATCAAGATAATAATGGTGCTGATAGGGTATACCAACGTGCGCAATTAGTTTTACCGGATAATCATGAAATTGTTGTATACAATACGCATATTGAACGATTTCATAAAACTATCCGGAAAGAACAAATTACTGAATTATATAACAAGGGAGTTCAAGAAAATCTTCCAACCATTGTTGGCGGTGATTTCAACGAATGTTCAAAAGATCCTGTTAATATTTTTAGTAGTGGATTCATTATTGGAACAGATACTACTCCGTCATTTACTACACTGGTACCAAAAAATAAAAAAACCTGGCTTGATTTACAAAATTCCTCGGGTTGCACACAAGTTGGTTCGCCTACACTTGATGAAAGAATTGACTATTTATTTGGCTCAAAAAATGCGCTCACAATATCAGATTCCAGTCTCATCACGAGTGCAGGTTCCACATCTGACCATTACCCGATTTCCTCAACATTCATCCTGACTGGCATACCTGTTACGCCCCAAAAACCAAAAACAAACCCAAATGGAAATCCAGCCACTGGTGCCTCTGCCTGGACAGCAGCAAAAAATATTCCGCTCACGAATGAAGAATTACAAAAATTTCTTCAAAAACCAACCCCTCGGATTAAAATTCCTGGTTTAAATTTTTCTGACATTTCCGTGGAAAATCTAAAAAGCGAAGGTAAAGACGGTGTTGCGTATCTTGGTATTCCTCACTTGGGTGAATACGTTGCCGCCCTCTATAAATATTTAGTGGTTATTGCCGGGATTGTTTCTACGGTACGTCTCATGATTGCTGGCTTGCAATGGGCATTACCCGATGTAAGCGGTGAACGGAGGTCAAACGCCAAAAAAATCATGGTTTCATCAGTCAGTGGTTTAATTATTGCAGTCACTTCGTATACGATTCTTTTTACGATCAATCCTGAACTGGTCCAATTTAGAAATCTTCATGTCTTATTTATTCAACCCGAAGGTGATGGTTCAGCAGAACACACAGCTGAAAAAGCAGCCACGAGTGGTGTAAAACCATCACCCTGCACGGGTAAAAAATTACCATCACAAGGAATTATCGGGGTCGCGGATTTTGCTCGTTCAGAACCCTATTCCTGTGGTAATCGCGATTTAAGTTCAGTAAAATATCTGGTAATCCACGAGGGTGCTATTGGTGACACAACCGGAGTTTTAACTGCCAGAGGACTATCAACGCATTTTGTTGTTCAACGGGATGGAAAAATTGCTCAAAATGTAGACATCCGACGGCGAGCTGCTCATGCTGGTAGTATTGCGAACCCCTGGTCAGTTGGTATTGATCTACAAATTCCTAAAGGATGTAATCAATCAGGCAAATGCGTAAATGATAAAGAATGTAGCGCGATATGTAGTTACACTCCTGAACAATATGAATCACTCAATCAAATCATTTCTATTTTAACGCAAAAAACCGGCATTCGAAAAAATGATGAGCACATTATTGCTCATTGCCAAATTCTCTATGGTAATCCAAGCGCTGGCCATGGTGACCCTCGTAATTTTGATTGGAAAAAAATTGGTCTTGACCCTGATAAACATCGCAAAAATAATAATTATGTAAACGGCCGTTGTATTAAAACCTATACCGTAAGTACGTTTGACACCTTAAACCAAAAATCTCCAAAACCAAAAGCAGTTGGCGCAGCTGGATGTTGTCAAATTATTGAAAATGAACAAACCAAATTCATTAATGTCCCGAACAACCAGTGTGTTGCCATGAAAAATTCCATAAATTGGAGCGAGGAATCATGTATCTAATATGAAACCAAACCAAACTATTTTTTGGATCAGCAGCCTTGTTATCATGGTTGGCTCGTTTATGGTTGCTAAACCAGTAAAAACTGAAAATACAAAAAAAACTGCCCTGATTGGTTCGTCTTCGTTTGCTGATTTCTGTGACAAATATAATCTAGACTCTGAACTGAAAGCTAAAATTCCCGATACCACCTTCAATTGTTTCGCAGAAAAAAACAAGTTTGTTACGTATTTCCTTGAACAATTCGAAGGACAAGTAAAAGGAAAGGGATACACTGATCTTATCCTCTACGCAGGACTAAATGGATTGAATTCAGACAGTGGTTTGAGCAGTGCCCAAGCAACACTCACCAAAATTTTAAATCAAGCAAAACAAGACAAGCTCCGGGTGATTGTGGTAGGTGCTCAACCATTCAAAGGTTTTGGTAGTTGGACTCCAGAATGGGCTGAAAACATTAAAGCCAACAATGCATGGATAGCAAAAAATTCCAAGGTAGATATTTTTATTGATATTTATAGTGTTTTTAATGATGGACAAGACAAGCAAAAAAAAGAATATTATGTGGGCTCAGATTATCTTCATCCCAATGAAGCAGGACAAAAAGTAATTTTACAAATGATTGCTTCAAAGGCTTATGGAAAATCCGGTGTAGGACAAGCAGCAAAACCATTCACGAATGCTGATTCGACAGCCAATGCTACGGTCTGGAATTCAATAAATGCTGACCAACAACCATTAACCCAAGATGAAATCAAAGAACTCTTGCAAAAACCACGATTAAAAATTAGAATTCCCGGACTTAATTTTTCTGACTTCTCCCCCGAAGATTTTGAATCAAGTATTGATGGGACGATTTATCTCCACAAACCATTTTTTTCCGAATATATTGTCGGGATCTACCGATATGGTATTGTTATTTTGGGTATTGTTTGTACTTTTTTTATCATGTCCGCAGGGTTGCGCTGGGCATTACCCAACGCGGGTGGTGAAAATATCAGTGAAGCAAAACAACAACTTGCGCGCGCGATTACTGGTTTAATGCTCGGTGTTGGATCTTATGTTATTCTCTACACCATCAATCCAACCCTTGTTTCATTCAAAGGTATTGGCGTTGCGTTTATTCAACCAAAAGATTTTTCTGTATACATTAAGAATATGTTAGCTGATGGAACATTCATAAAAGATCCTAACTTTCACTACAACACAACCGGGAGCAATGCCACATTGAGTGATGACAATATTATTTCAGTGAGTGAAAAATTAGGTCTTGACCAATGTCTTCTCTGGTCATTTGCTCACAAAGAATCCGGAGGTAAGCTCCATGCTATTGGTGATGATGAAAATTATGCGTATAATAATAAACCAGTTAATGCTCGACGTGATTTTCTTTTGTCAGGAAAAAAATACAGTGGAGCAACCTTTACCCCACCGGCATCGTCAGTGAGTGACTGGGAGGCCAAGGGCGGTTTTAAAAAGCTCAATAATTATGCGATCGATGGAAAAATAGTTAAAAATGATGATGTCTTTGATTTTGGTAAACCACCGGATTATGGAATAGACTGGAGATTTTCCCATGGTATTTCATTTTTACAAATTACGATTTTCCCCATGGCAAATGATCGAACCGGCCAAAAAATTGATGGCCCCAATGGTCCGGAGTGGGCACGAAAAGTCTATGGTCGATGGTACACGGTTACTGATCTTCTAA
>JAHFIE010000012.1 GCA_023246565.1 Candidatus Magasanikiibacteriota bacterium | reverse complement strand
AGACGTTGCGTTATTAAAGATTGAACGTTCTCACGAGTTTTTTTAATATCAACCGTAACACCAGGACGACCGCCAACAAATTTTGTTACTCGTGTACTCGAAGCATTGAGCACAAATACCGCGTCACTGGGCGCGACTTGAACCGTCGGAAGAATATCATTGCTAATATAATCAATGATTGCGTCTTCTGCCAAAACAAATACTGGTTGATTGGCTTCATCTTTTGCGACATTCAACCACTCGGCCAATCGCTGTTTCGTTATCGTCCATTTATGCGCTAGTTTCGTATGGCTATCAAAATATGCAAGAGTAATAGGACCAGCAACAAATACATCCTTCACTCGAGGCGCAATCATTTCCACATCAGCTTCACGCAAACGTGGTTCTTCAACTTGAAAAGGTAAGGTTACTTGAGCTGATTGTAATTGTCGCCAAGATGCTAAAACTTGATTACCAATACCATCGTAATTAAAAACTATTCCTGGAGTTGAAGAAGTAATCGTGTACTGTATTGGATTGACACTGGTAATAGTAATTTTTGCCGATACTGCTGGGCGTTCATAAACTGACAATGAAGCTTTTATCGAGTCAGTAATTGCTGAAGAAGAAATTGAAAGCGTGGCAAGAGTAATATTTTTTTGGCCAACCCAACGAGCCACTACTTCCCAACCGCGGATTATTGGATTGGTTTCATAATTATACTTCATGACTTGACGAGCTTCGATAAGGGGATCAATGGTGACAGGAATACTAATTTTTTTTGTCTTTTTTGTTTCACCATCTTGAAAAGATACCGTAACACCATCACTACTGATTTTTTTAAATAAATTTCCAATAGTAATAGCAACGTCTTCTTCTGTGGTGCCACCAATGGGAATATCACCAATAAAAACTGAAGGCAAAACACGCTCGGAATAATTCATTCCGAGTACGGTGAGTCCACTGAGTCCAATTACTATCAATCCAAGACTGACAGCAAAAATTTTGAACCAAATTGTTTTAATAAAAGATAAGTCAATCATACTGCCAAACTACGATTACGATCTTCAGAGCGATCAATCGCACTACGATAACAGAGAGATTATTCTTCAATAATTTTTACTTTAATTTTTGCTGATCCTTTTCGTTTTGGCAGAATGATGGATAATACACCATTGCGATATTCTGCGCGCACTAATTCGACTTTGACTTCTGTTGGTAGGATCACGGTTCGGGAAAATCCCCCCCAAAAACATTCTTGACAAAGTATGGTTGCATCCGGATGATTGTCCAAAAGAGAATAGCGTCGGCCACGAATCGTAAGAACATCATTATGCACATTTACATCAATCGCGTCAAACTCAGCTCCGGCCATGGTTGAGACAACCAAAATTTCAGTATCGGTTTCTGCTACATCAATGGATAATTTTCCTTCTTCTGCTGGAAGTTCCCATTCACCCATTTTCTTGGTCGTAAAAGTGATCGGCATTTCACTGCTGTTTTCAATAAGACTAGCCAGGGTTTGTTGGCGAATATTTGTTTTATCCGGTTGATTCATAATAAAAGGAAGTATAGCATAATTTTTTATATTAAAAAACCGGTGTTCTGGTGAAACCGGGTTGGTTTAGGGCGGAGAGATAGGGATTCGAACCCTAGGTCCCCTTGCAGGGACTGCAGTTTAGTAAACTGCTGCTATCGACCACTCAGCCATCTCTCCATATATAGACCATAGACTAACAAATTATTCACAAATTAGCAACCAATAATGACCCCCATCGCTTATAGAATGTCACGAATCTTCGCTTGACGAAAATGATTTTCAATACTATAATTCGCTCGTTTATAGTCAAGCGCAGGTATGCCTGTGGCAAGGGAGAGATGGCTGAGTGGTTTAAGGCGACGGTCTTGAAAACCGTTGAAGATGAAAGTCTTCCGTGAGTTCGAATCTCACTCTCTCCGCAGTTCGGAGTCTGGAAATCAGAATTCAGATTAAATATATATCTGATATTGTTTGATATCTGATATCCGACATGGAGAGGTGTCAGAGTGGCCTATCGTACAGCTTTGCTAAAGCTGCATACCGCAAGGTATCGAGGGTTCGAATCCCTCCCTCTCCGCCTTCGCCCGCCATAGCGGGCTTCGGCGGACGCAGTCCGCAAGAAAAACGCGACGGCGGGAAGTAGTCATTAAAAAAGATGGGAAAAAATTATTGTTCTAAATTTTATAACGCTTAAAGGCGTTGTTATTAATCATTAAGATAAAAAAATAATATGGCAAAATATGTAGATGGGTTTGTACTCGTAGTTCCCAAAGACAAAATAAAAGAGTATACAAAGATGGCTACCGAAGGCCGCGATATGTGGATGAAGCACGGCGCGCTTGAATATTACGAATGCAAAGGCGACGATCTTGAGCCCAAAGAAATGGGTGGCATGAAACCGCTTGCGTTTACCGAACTAGCAAAAGCAACCGCGGACGAGACTGTCTGGTTTTCTTTTGTTGTGTATGAATCAAAACAGCATCGCGACGAAGTAAACGCGAAAGTAATGAATGAAATGAATGAAAAACACAAGGATACAACGGATTTTTCTATGCCCTTTGATATGAAGCGCATGGCATACGGTGGTTTTAGCGTAGAAGTAGAAGGATAAGAACCCCAGACAGACTCGTTTAGTAAACCTTGTGAGCAAAGGTTGGAATATCGAAATAGGTAGGATTTTCTTAGTAGATTTTTTTCAATTTTTGTATAATCCTATCAACATTGCCGTAGTTGAACCGTCTTATCGGTTCAAAGTAACGTCAATCGCCACACCAAATTTTCTGGATACATCAATATTGTCGTGTTTGTCTGAGAATGGTATGATTATAGAAAGCGCGGTAATTTATTTCTATGCATACCTATACTTTCCCTGATACTAATCTCACCCTTGTCGAAACCGGACCAGTTGAACGAACCTATGTGCTTCGGGTAAAAGACATGCTCGAAGAAGATAAACCACGAGAAAAACTGCTCAAGTACGGCCCAAGCACCTTATCTATTCACGAACTTCTTGCTGTTGTTCTGAATACCGGAACAATCAAGGAAGATGTTCTTGCTATGGCCACGCGCGTGGTAAAAGAATATGGAGAGCGAGCATTATCAGCCCAAACCAATGCAGCGGCATTGGCGCATGATTTGGAAATCCCCCTCGGTAAAGCGACCCAAATTATTGCTTGCAGTGAATTAGGCAGACGATTTTACCAAAAAAATAAAAGTGGTTTGGCAGTTCTTCGTACGGCGAAAGACGTTTTTACCTATACTCGCGACATGGAACGCTTACCAAAAGAGCATTTACGAGGACTGTATCTCAATAGTCATTACCGAGTAATTCACGACGAAGTTCTTTCGATTGGCACCATTAACGCCAATCTAATTCATCCTCGTGAGGTTTTTCGACCAGCTATTGAATATGGGGCTGCGGCGATTATTTTGGTTCACAATCATCCATCAGGAGTTACCAAAGCAAGTGGAGCTGATGTAGAAGTTACTGAACAACTCGTGGCAGCCGGCAAAATTATTGGCATCCATTTGATTGACCATGTCATTATTGGCCAGGGAAAATGCGCAAGCGTGGAAGTACAGTACGATTAATCCGCTTGTTCACCTTGTATGACTACGCATACTCCAACACGGCAATATCAATTGCCGCCAAATTCCCGTCCCATTACTTGCAGCGACTTTATTCAACCACTCCATCGCCTTCTCAATGATCGCGGTTTATCTTCACATGAAAAAGAAATCGTCCTTGCTAATTATTTTCATGATGTATTTCATATTTTGTTAGGTAAATTAGTTGCTCTAACCGATACCACACCAATCTCCAGTGAGGAAGAAGAAAAAATGCGTGGCCTGCTTGAAGAATTGATTCGGGTGAAGAAAATGCTTCGTGAACAAAAGTAAAAATTCTACCGGAAAAAAACCGGCAGATATTCAAGCTTATCTATCCTCGTGCCAAAGTAAAACCAATCACATCTTTCGCACCTGCAGCACGCAAAACCGTGGCACACTCCCCCATAGTACTCCCTGTAGTATAGACATCATCAACAAGAAGACAGATACGGTCCTGAAGGTCAAATTTTGAAGAACATAACGTGAAAGCATTCTTTACATTATTTTTTCTTTCTTCCCGAGAGAGTGTTGCTTGCTGTTTCGTCGCGCGTTCACGAACCAAAGCTGAAATTTTTGGAATCATTATTTTTCTTGATACTACTTCAGCTATAGTATCCGCCTGATTAAAACCTCGTTCTGCTTGCCGACGACGGTGCAATGGGACCGGAATAATATAATGAATCGTAGAAGACGAAATAGTTTGTATAATTTCATTGGCTTCGTCAATGTATTCGGCAATTATTTTTTTTGCTGATTCTGAAAAAGAATATTTAAAATTTCGGATCAGCTGGCCAAAAACTGATTCTTCATTATACGTTGTGAGAGCAATAATTTGTGAAATAGATGCTGTTGCCTGGCATATTTCACAAACACGACCATGAGGAGTAGTGTGGTGACAGACCGGACAACAAAAAAGACCACCAAGTGGGTTATTTTTAAAACACGATGAGCAAACGAGATTCCCTTCTTGATTGCACCCGAGACAAAATTCTGGAAAAATGCAATCTAAAAAATAATTAAAATATTTGTTATGCATACCCCCCTATTTTTAATCTTATTCCCAATATAATCCATCAACCTTCCAATCATTGCCGATTTTAACGAATTGAACCGTACCTTTTTTCTGAACAATTTGTTTTTTTGTTGCTCCAACATCAGTACCTTTTTTGGATTCAATCGTCTGTTGTGTTTCAAAAGTGACCGTTGCATTCGTGGCAGTTTTTTCTTTGAGTTTTGAAGCCAAGACTTCGGTAACCGCGCCTTGATAGTCTCGACTATCAGGCAAAACTTGTGACCGAATCCATGTTTGCATCTTTGGTGTGGCAAGAGAAAGTACATCAGTAACATTTTGATTATTATTCTGGTTTGAATAACTGGCCAATCGTTCCACAAATACCTTGGTTAGCTGGCGAACGTAGAGATCTTCAGAATACGGAACCAAAACTACAGGAGATGATGTTGGAGCTGTTGTGTTCGTACCTTTGGTTCCGTTATTCACAGGCTGTTGTGTATCACTCACTAATGTAGTAGTATCAGCCCCCTCTTTGACACCAGTTCTACCATAGATAAAATACAAAATAATAGCCACAATAGAACCAATAACAAGGGCGACGATCACAAAAATACGTTGGCGAAGGGTAAGCATATACTCTATAATTATTTGGTTTCTTTATTCATCTGATTTTCAAAATCTTTTTTGGCTTTTTCTATTTCCAATAATTGTTTTGGATCAGAGGTAATGAGCTGATCTTCGGTGTATGAGGCAACAACTTTAATCGCGGCGTGTTTATTACCAGCAAAAAATATTCCTTCACCAACCGCACCCTCCAGCAATAAATATTTCTCACCCTCAGTCAACATAAAGACTTTTTGAATCATATCAACGGACGCCGGTGATTGACGGAGTAATAATTGTAGAGCTGAGTTGGTCACAATAGCCTGGCCATAGGGCGAACGTAAAAAATCATTCACATCCTGGGTAATAGTGGTTACACCAAGATAATATTTTCGACAGCGTTTGACGAGTGCGTAAATAAATTTAGCACTATCTTCATGACTCATAAGCCACCAAGCTTCGTCAATAATCAAAACACGCTTTTTCTGTTCAGAACGAACCAAATTCCAAATAAAATTAACTAATGTATAAATTGCCATGGGTCGAAGTTCATCTTCCAAATCACGCACACTGAATATTATGAGCTGATTATTCACATTCACATTGGTTGGTGAATTGAACAAACCAGCAAAGGTACCGTCCGTATATTTACGTAATTTTAAAACCAGGGTTTCTGCGCCTGTCATGCCTTCCAAAATATCAACCAAATCTTGCATGATAGGAGGCTCAACCGTGTTTAAATCTGCTGTGGGAGTAATATCTTTTTTTGCGTACGTTTCAAGTAACGCGCGATCAAGGGTTGAATCTTCAGCCGGAGTTACGGTGCCGAGCATAATACGGAGCAAACCTTTAATGGTAATAACCGCGCTCCGAATAATATCTTCGGTTGAAATCTGTTGCCCGACGGGTCGTGGCAGATCAAAGGGATTAACTTTACTTTCAGAAGCCAAAGAAATATTAATGTACGTGCCGCCAACAGCTTCGGAAAGATGTTCATATTCCATTTCCGGATCAATGACAATGACATCAGTACCCATCATCAGACTCCGCAAAACCTCGAGTTTAACCGCATACGACTTACCTGCGCCTGACGTGGCAAAGACAACCATGTTCGCATTTTGTAATGAAAAACGATCAAATAAAATTAAACTGTTATTATGTCGATTAATACCGTATAAAATTCCATCATCACTCGTTAATTCAGAAGAAATAAAAGGAAATGACGCGGCAATGGGCGAAGAATTCATGTTGAACGAAATCGTGAGTTCATCAATACCCAAGGGTATGGTCGAGGTAAAACCTTGTTCAGCTTGATACAAAACATTTTTACTGTAAATAAGTTTTGAACCAAAAATATTTTGAATGTCTTCAGTAACTTTGTCGAGTTCTGCCTTATCTTGACTATACAACGTCACATAAAACGCGAACTGAAAAAAATGTTCTACTCCTTGCGTCAAATCATCACGCAATTGTTCAATGTCACGTAAGGCTGTTTCTCGTAAGGGATCACGAGCCGATCCTTTTTCCGCATCAGCCGACAGTTGTGCTTCCAAAGCACCGACTTTTTTCTTGAGTTGTTTTAAAATAATTTCTGAATTGACCGGATAAAAAAACATGGCCAAATCCATGGTTAAATTGAGATTCAGAATTGGTGCGCTCCACCCCACTGAAATATATCGTGGATACGTAATCACATACATGGTACGCAGACACGTGGTTCCCAATTGAACAAAATTGGATTGGACAGAAAATGCAGATGGCGCAATAAGATCACGAATGGCTACGGTGCCTTCACGGTACAATCGCTCTTCTTCAAGCGTAATAAGCTCACCTTGGAGCTTTTTCTTTTCTTCGTCACTGGCAGTAACGCCTTTGACTTTTGATGTTCCGAAAATTGGTTTAAACGCCATAGTACATTATGTTGTTGCCTCGAAAAAATATTTCTCACTGTCATTCTGGCGAAAGCCAGAATCCAGTATTTATTAATGCAATACAATTCTGGATTCTGGCTTTCGCCAGAATGACAATCAATCTAATATCAGAATAATAATGAACATTGTTCTTAAACCACCAAAGACACCATTTAAGAAATATCCTCGACACGAATATCAGAAATCGCCCCTAGGGTTTCGGAAAAAGCAACATCAGGATTATAGGTCGAATAATATAATTCAATCAGTGCCTGGGTATCAAGGGGGATAGCGGTTAAGCTCATACTGGTAAGACCACCTAAAATATGACGCAGGCGCAGATCGAGTTCTTCTTTTCTTTGTTTGAAACGTTCTTCACGCAGACGAATCGTAATACCCGGTTTCATGGCTTCTTTGGCACGAGCCCAAAAACTTTTTCGACGATTATTCAGTGGATCATACGGCACAATCACATAGTATCGTTTGGTCATAATCTGACCAATCTCAACTAGTTCTTCCACAAATGAACGATAATCAGCAGTCTGAATGCGCAACAATTCATTGGTCTGTTCTTTTTCCATTTGTCGCAATTTTTCCAAATACGGTTTAATCTGCAAACGACGTGATTGCACCACGATTTGTATGGGAAAATCCAATGAATTTAAAAATCCAACATAGGACGATATAATCGCATTTTGTTCATCCTCGGATTTTAAGGCAAAATTTAAACTGGAAACCAGAATAACTGAACGTAAAGTCCCATCTTTTAAAATCACTACACCGTCTTTAATTTCTGCAATCGGCAAATGCGTCTGGGTAGACGGACGCTTTTTTGCTTTTTTTTTCATGCGTTCTTCGGGCATATTATTCTTCAGGCTTATAAAACCCGCCCGTATTTACCAACAATGCCAAATCTCGGATTCGTTCTTTCTTCACTGGCATGGGAGCAGCAATTGCTTCTTCAGATATATCGGCATCACGCTTGCGCAAATAATTAAGTTCTTCTTTGCGGTAATTTTTTTGCCACACGCGTAGACTTGGTTTCCGCAATGTCTGAATAATATTTAACAAAAAATAATGAAAATTTTGTCCATTAATTTTCATGAAAGCAAGAAGAATGGAAAATCCACCCACGACAACAACCGTGGTAATCAACAAACTAAGATCTCCAAACCGATACGCTAAAAAAATGAACGTGCCGGCAACGAGTAAAATTAAAAATTGGCGCGTGGTAATAGGGCCAAAAATTTTATCTTCAACTTCAATGAATTGTGGAACAACAAATTGTTGCATAAAGAAACTTCAGGTACTGATCTTTAGATTACAATTTCATTCAAAAAATCTAAAGTCTCATAGCTGGAGTCTATTATACCCCAAGACTACGGTTCACTTCAATGAGCGCGCTCACATCTGCAGCAGTTAAGCCCTCACGCGCTGCGTTCTTCATGGTCATATCAGTCAAACGAGTCGCTTGATTGATAGCTTCAACGACCGTGTCTTGGTACAAACGAATGAGTGGAGAAGACAACCAAGCCAAACGAGTATCATGATACAAAAAAAATGATTCTGCTTCCCATGATTTAAATTTATTGAGAATAATTTCTTTGGCTTTCTCGGGTGTTAATGCCAAACGACGCCAATCACGCAATGAAAAATTTTTCATTTCTTCGGTTGGACCCATAACCGCAGTAGCCGCGGTCCTCTCTTGCCTCGAGATTGGAGCTTCTACATCACGCATAGCAGTAGTTGTCAGTGGAGAACGAGCAATTGGAGTAGGTGAAGGCAGTGGAGAAACACTCTGGGGTACTACTTTGGGAAGTCGCAAAGAAGGAGAGACATCTGGTTTTGGCATACCTGGTTTATTTTTTGATAATGCATTTGGTTGATCTTTTTCCAAAACATTCAGCAAACGCGCAGCGCTTACTTCATCAAGCGCCAAACCGCCTTGGTCATAGGACAAACGAGCGTATTCCATTACTTGGTCTAAGGAACGGACTCCTTTAAGATACGACGTTACTAATGATTGATACCGCGACAAACGTTCTGGTGGAGGTGACAAACGAGCCGTGGACAAAATCTTTTGTATCTGATTGTCATACGTGATTCCACCTAAAAGAGCAGGGCTTTTTACTTCATGCGGCGCAAGGGTTTCTTCGAGCAAATGCGGTTCAATTATTGACGGCAATAATAGTTCGACTGGTGAGGGTTCTAATTCCGGAGTCTTTAATAATTGTTCTGCCTGATCCTTTGCTGGGTTAATGATATTTTTTGGTGATTCAACCGTAGTGATTTTGACGCTATCTTTCATTACTGGCTTTTCAGGAACAATCTCTAAAATTTTTGTATCTTCTTGGACAATAAGAGGAATACCTTTGGTAGGTTGAGTAGCTTGTTTGTTCGCGGCTTTCATTTTTTTTACTTCGTCAAGCGTCATCCGCGTCATAGTACCGTCAGACTTTTTGACGAGAATGGTTGGTTGGTTGGACATAATATTATTGTGTAGTGATATCTCCCTTCTTCAAATGTAGCGCAATATTCAATGCCTGCCGCAGCCAACCACGATAGGTTTCTCTCCCCTCTCCGATTCGATACCAATTTGCCATAAATTTTTCCTGATCCAAAGTTGCAATTGATTCATCAAATGTTGAAGCAAAATAGGTACGGAGTAATGAAGAAAATGTTTGCATGGTGGATACATCAAGCGTCGTCGGAACCATTTCCGTACTCGCGAGAAGAAATTGAAGATAACCATTTAATTTTGTTAATGGATTATCACTATTCGTTAATGAATCAATAAGCAAAACTCTCACAGGCACGCCCGCGGCAATACCATGATAAAAATAATTCTGCAGCAAAAATTGTTGATCACGTTCATTTGCTACAGGAAAATATCGCCATGCAGTATGAAGCATCAATGAAAAAATAAGAGCCTCATCCCACAATAATCCCATGCGAACACTTTCTTCAGTATTTAGAAGTGGTAAAGCATGGAGAAGTAGTGCGCCATATTCGGTTCCAACACCAGCTGCAGCTGCGCGCAGCGTCAAGATAAACGGTGCATCATGATAAAATTGTGGGTTACCGGCAATCAGATTTTTGAATTCATCAATATCATAGGGAGTAACCTGTGGTCTGGCTCCGAGTGCATCCATAACATATGCCAGACGTACCACAGCATCTGCGTCAGGTTCAGACCCACCAAATAATTCATCAAATAAATTCACATCCACAAAACGCAAGGGCAGTTCAGTTACAGCCTGCTCTGGAGCGTTCGTCATAGTACGTTCAAGCGCTCCGGCAATATTATCCAAATAATTCTGAACATACCGGTAGGTCGGTTTTAATGTCGCAGAATCTTGCCCTTGCAAAGCTGCACGAGCATCACCCAGTGCTTCGGCACCAAGAGCCGAAGGATGAGCGAGATAAAATAAGAGTGGTTGAGGAGGGAGGGGCATATACTAGATTACAAAATCCTGATTCCAATGGAATTGACTCGATGATTCGTCAAAAGTAATCAATTCTTTTTCGTCATTAATCCAAGCATTTTTGCGCATACATTCCGTGAAAGCAAGAATACTGTCAACATTCATGTCATCGGATAAATCAACAACTTCTTTTAATTCTCGAATAAACGAAGAAAGTGGTACGGCGAAACTTGTTTGCAAAAAATAATGTTCGATGTCATTCATACCATCTTCACCAAAACCAAATAATACCAATAATTGAACTAATTCATTATGATATAGTTCATCAGAAGAAAGTTCACCTCCACTATTATTTTCAATAAGAGAGCCGTCCTTAATTTTTCGATAGATAATGAAAGATTCAATAAGTATTTTTTGTTTTATTTCGTCATAATCTTCTAAAGCTTTCCTAAGGGTATTTGAATTAAAATGAGTGACATCGACCGTGCTCATATCTTTTGCCATAACGATCCAAGAAATCATTTGGTCATCTGCTGAGGGAAACAATTCTTTATTATTATTTAGGCCAGAATACAAAAGCGCGGTTCGAATGGTATACAAAACTGGAGTTTCTGTTTCAAATAAAAATTCAGCAAGATAATCATAGACAGGCACACCGAAAGCAAGTGCCTTTAAAAAATAAAATTCTAGTAAATTCATTTGTTCATCTTCTGATAATCGCACAAAAGAAGAAAAAGCAATATGAATAGTCAAGCCAACTATTATTGACTCAAGGGGGGTGAAACTATAGCTTTCTTGATACTTCGTAAGCCATTTATTGATGAGATTGCGTGATAGTATTAAACGATCTTCAGATTTACTTAATGCATACAGGCCATATACTATTTCTTGAATCTGTTGCAGATCGTGGTCAGACATTTTGTCGAGATTTTCCAGTGTTTGAGGAACCGTAGGAAGCGTATTAAGAGAATTAGCCCCATTGATTACGCCATTAACGCACGCAGCCTGTGCTAAGATTCCATGGATATTTATTTGAACATCCCCAAGCGCATGCAGGATTTTTACTCTATCTTCAATAGCCGCGGATGAAAAAACTTTACTGAATTGTTCTGTATTCAAACCAATCTTTTCAATACTTTGTTTTATTTGTGTTTCCTCATCATCAACCATTTTCTTTTCTTCTTCTGAAGAAGATAGATTAGTATAATTACCAGATACTAAAGTGACAAGTGTATCTTTGAGAACCGTGACTAAACTAATATCAAACAAAGAAAATATTTGTTTTTCGACTGGTGACACAACAAAATTAACGGGATCATCCTGAACTGCGATGAGAAACCGTACCGCAGCTCGAAATAAATCATGAGATCGAAAGGCACTATCGACACGAAAATATTCTTCACTAATATCTTGCAACGTCAAAAACGCTAGCTGTATTTTTTTAAAATCAGCCGTCATAAGATCCTGAGTATAGAGTTCTTTGTTCATGTAATACTAGGTACTTAAATATTACGCATTCTGATGTTCATTTTCGTCATCAGCACGTTGTTTCCCAAATTCAGCTCGTGGGCGTTCATCTCTAATTTTTTTCATTTGACGCATAACTCTTTGTTCCTGCCCACGATATCGTGACTCATTAAAACTTTTCATAAAGCCCTCATCCTCCGTTTCCAAGGCATGAAGGATATATTTTGCCATATCTTTGGTGGTATTAAAAAATTGATCACCAATCTCAAGATTCACAATCCCTTGTTGCGCGTCTTGTTCTGTGGTGTGCTGGTACAATTTTGAAGCAGCCAAAGCCGTACCACGCCAACCAGACATAAGATGCGTCAACATACCGCGTGCCATCATGTGATTTTTTTGCGCAACCGCGGTTCCATCACCATCGGCAATAAATTTAGTTTGTGCTGCTTCGCCACCCACGACTGCTGCTTGTACCACTTTCCCATTAACAATTCGTTTATTAACTGCCACATCTTCGTTTTTCTGCACGTAAAAGTGTCCTTTAAGTGAACGTACCGGCATTCTACTCAATTCAATCATTTTCGTAACTTTACCAAGCGTTGTACTAAGAGTTTTTTCTATAAAATCATCAATAATATTCGTTGCAAAATTAAGTGCGCCATTACTATGGTACTGGTCAGTATTCAATAATTTTTGCGTATCAATTTTTACCCGATCGGCACGAAGTACACTTGATCCTTCCTCGACCGTAGTAAACCGATACGTATCTCTGGCATCATCATAATCTGAATTTGCCCCTAATTCTTCATGACCAGCATCTAAACCATTTTTCTTAAATGTTCGAGTAGCAAATTGCAACATGTCTGAATGTTTTTCATAACGTTCTTTTAGTTGATCACCATTTCCAATCTCATGTAAGCCCATGGTTGGTAATATTCTATCAGCAACTTTCCAATAATCCCTATCCTCATTCTCTGGAGATGCTTCGACTCTTCGACTTACTGCCTGATCCAATTCTTTTTTAGCAATTTGCGCCAAACGAACACGTAATGATTCTTCTGCTTCTACTTGAAAAGCAGCGGCCTTTTCAGTACGGTATTCCTCAGTATTAAATTCAGTCTGTTTATTGGTTACTTGTTCATCAACATAAGCTGTTGCTTCACCCCCTTTTAGACCATCCTTCTTTGCTTTAGCTTGTGCTTTTTTACGAACAGCAGCTAATTCTGCTTCCTGTTCTTTTCTAAGTTTGTCTTGGTGTGCTTGTTGCAAAAGATTTCGCTCATCATCAAGAGCAGTTTTAATCTCTCCTTTACGCGCATCATCAACTCCCATATTCGCCATCTGTGTGTCAAATTGCCCCGCGTCCAATAAACCATCAACAAGTTCTTCTTTTGTATTTTCTGTCAAGGTTTCTATTGCTCTGTGGGCATTATCAACAATTTGAGCAATCGCGTTATGAGCTACTCTTAGGTCAACATCGAGACCAGTGAGAGCCAATGCTTGCAAATCAGCACTTTCTTTTCTTTGAAAATCTTCTTTAACTTTTACATTGGATTTTAGATTCCCACTCGTATCAAGAATTTGAGTCTTATCATCGGTATCAGTACTCTCGATCCATCCTAATTTACCGAACATTCTTGCCATAGATTCCCATTTTCTTTTTTCATCAACCTTATCAGCACCATTTAATTTTCCGTCTCTCAATTGCTTCAACATCTTTACTATGTATTCACCTTGATCATCTACCCACGCTTCTTCAGTCAAAAATGAGGTAGCGGCTGCTAAATTGGCTTTTTGGTCAACATCCAAGGTTATACCCCGCTCTTGCTTGTCATTAAGATCAGCCATAATATCAGTTGCCTTTTTCATGGCTGCGACCCGTTCCAAACGTCTAAACTCATCCATTTGAGATTTTGAATATTCAGCAAAAGCGGTTGATGGTGATGTACTGCCATAGCGTGGTTTATATACAAACGCGTCATGAGCCGCGTCTTCTGCAACACGACGATTAAAACCAGTTTTTTCTTCTTCTAATTTTACTCGTTGGCCAGCAGCCAAAGCCTTGACCATACTACCATGTCGACCCTCGCGTGCCTCAGCCAATTTAGTTTCTAATTGATCTCCAGTTAATTTTAACCATTGGTTCAATGTTTCTCCAGCAACTTCAAATTGTTTTGCTAAATCTTTTGTTTTTATTTCTTTAACAAAATCATCTGCAGCTTTTACTGCTTGATCAGATAAATTAATACGTTGAATTACTGCCCCCAATGCTTGAGCAGCTGCCTGAGCAGCGGTTGATTCAATTGCCTTGATTTCACCTTCCTCTGCTTGGGTTCTTAATTCTTCCTTCTTTGTTTGCAACACATCACCCCTTCTCATTTGAGTTGCTTTCTTTCGTTCCTTCGCTTCAATTTTCTTGGCCTCAGCTTCATCACGAGCAATAGCTATTTTTGTAGCAGCTTGTTCACGCACAGTATCTTTACCTTCGTCAGTTCTAAGAAATTCTTTTGTCTCAAAAGCCTTTATTTTTTCTCCTTGTGTTGTGGCTGTTTGAGTTTTCTTTTCTGCTTCAACAGTTTTACGAACAATACCCTTAAGTTGCAACATTGCTGTTGTTTCTTCTTGAGTCTCAACTAATTTGTCAACTGCTTCCTCTCCTTTGGTCTGCAGTTCAGACTTTTTTGTAGTACGAATGATCTGTCGCCCAATACCTTGTTTAAACTCTCGTCCCTTTTGCGCTTCCATCCGCTTAATCTCACTTTCACTCAATGTCTGACGAGCCTTAATTTCAGCCTCTTCTTCTAATTCTTCTTGGCCATGATGCCCACCATAATATGCCTCTTCGATTGCTTTTTCGATTTGCGTAACTTTTGCTCCTTCGGTATGTGCTTGTTTTTCGGCCGCGATACGCCGTGCGAATGGATTTTTACTCTCTTCCATTTCTTGCCATAAATCCTGCATTTCAGCCGCGGCCTGATTACGCACATTCTCATCATTTGATTGTAGACGACTGCGAATATCACCCATACGGCCACCATACTGGTCAAAAAATTCCTTCCGAGCCCCACTTTGCTCTGTTTCTTCCAATTTCTTAAATTGTGCTTCAGAAGCTTTTGCTTCATTTTCTGCACCAATGGTTCTACCCACCACACCTTTCAAAAATTCTTCTGGTTTATCCGAAGCTGCCATGGCTGCTGCCATGTCTTTTGATACCAATCCTTGTTCAACAAGATTTTGAACTGCTTGTTCTTGTGTCGCGCCTGCGCCTCTGTTTCGATCATAAATTTCTTTGGCTAAATTGGCAGTCTTCTTGTCTTGCATGGCAACTTGTACCAAACCACCCTGTTCCATGCGCTTTGTTTCTGCTTCAGACGCTTTAATATTCAAATCAGCTTTAATTCTGGCAGTTAATGATTTTTGGCCTTTCGTACCAGCAAAAAACTTTTGTTTCGCTGCTGACAACAAATCATCAGCTTGTTTATCTGAAGTACTTTTTCTTTCTTGCTGGGATGCGATTTGCTCAGCCATCGTCATAGCTGGTGATCCATCTTCCATGGCCCAATCTTCCATCTTTCCATCACGGACACGATATCGAGACAAAGTTGCTTTACGAGCTTCGGCTGACATTTGACCGGTTTTAGAGTCTGAACGCATTTCTTCAGCTTCCAAAATACCTTTGTTGGACCGATCTTGGTCTTTTACTGATTCTTCTCCTAGTCCAATATGCCGTAAAATTCCACCCGTACCCATAAGATATCCACCACTCTCTGATGAACTCCGTTTCCAAATAATTTCACGATTCACATCTGCCAATTTTTGTGCCTTACCAGCCCGACGCTCAAGCGCGATACCACTTCGTGCCATGATACCAATAATCCCGCCCTTGGCTTTAAATCCTCGAGATTGTTTTTGTAAACTCTCGATCTCTCTTTCCAATTGTGGCATTTGTGCTTGCTCTTCATTCGTAATCGTACCAGCTGATTGCTTTTGTTTGAGATCATTCAATTTTGTTTGTTTTTCTTTTGCTTGATCATCAAGTTTATCTACTTGCAAAGAAGCACCCTTGCTGTAGTACCAAGAACGCCAACTTTGAAATTCAGCTTTACCGCGGTTAACCCATTTTTCTCCACCAATCAAAGGCGCGTGCCATAGAGCTCCCTTAACAGCTTTCTTTCCCAGATCAGCTGCTCCGCTCGCCATCCAGCGTGCCGCGCTATAACCAGAAACCACAGAACCAACTTTTTTTGCCAAATCTTTGGCTCCACCAACCATTTCGCTACCTTGCACACCGGTTTGTTGCGTTCGTTTTATACCTTCCATCAAAAAAACAAAAGCAATAAGGAAGCTTGCCATATTTTCCCAGGTCGTTACTTTGGACAACGACAATTTCATGGGGCCATATTCCATTTTGGATTGTGAACTATCTAGAAGCATGGCTTCAGGAGAATTTTTTTGAATATCTTTGGCAATATTTCCCAACCCCAACGTCGCGAACGATAACCACAGAAAAAATACCATGATGGGTGCTACAATCACGTAATTACTAAATTCTTTCCACCATTCATCAGCATATGATTTTGTTTTGGGTAAAACACCGAGGATAAAAGCCAAAGGAGAAAGAATAATCAGTGCCCAAAGAGCGGCCACCCGGAACATCATCACAAACACATAGGAACCCAAAGCAAACATGGCCATGATAGCAAATAACATTGCCGGAATAACTGCACCCAAAATTTCCAAATTAATATCATCCGAATCAGTCGCACCAACGAGCGCTGTCATATCACCAAGTTTGAACATGTTGATCAAGTTTCCTCCGGCAGTTGCAGAAATAGCGTTCAAAAAGGTAATGGTAAAAACATGGGCAACATCAATAATAAGCTGGGCAATGAGATTGCTAAAATTAATTAAAATCGCGGCCAAAATTAATTTGACCAGATTCTTTTTCCATTCATATTCTTCCAGACCCAAAATAGTACCAAAAGCAATAACCAGAAGCGCGACCACAAAGAACATGTTCGCCACGTCACGGATCATAATCCACCCGAGTTGTACTACATCAACATCAATGTAATTATTGTAACTAGCAAGGGCAATAAAAAAACGCAAAAAGAAAATCGTCATACCAATGGCCAAATTGGCAAGCACAAGCATGATTCTTGCCACGGCACCAATAAGACCATTAATTATACCTGTCACGCTCAAATCAATGGCAGAGACAAGGTTAAGGGAAAGAAAAAATCCAACAATGAGGAGCAAACCAAAAAACGTCAACCAAGGAGCGTGGCGAAGCTTTGCGGGAATAAATGACTGCAATCGTCCGAGCATGGAACGAAGATGCGAAATCATGTCGATTGTTTAGACTAAAATATGGATAAAGTATACCACATCTTATACGGAGTTACTATCCACAATCATACGTTGACAAAAAAGTAAAAACTGATATAGTAGTTCTGTATCAAGCAGAGACTGTGTCCTTCAACGGACCTTGACAGGAATCCCCAAAAGGGATTTTTGTTTTTGTTATAATTAATCTTGGTTTTTAACCAATTTGGCTACAAAAAACCCTTCAATTTCTTTTGTCGGCATAATTCGATACGTATTTTTGAGCTCTGGAGGTAATTCCTTACCTTTCCATGATTTAAGCGGTGGCAAGGCTTGTGGAAGTTTAATCTTAATGGGGGCAAGGATAGCATCGCTAAATCGATCCAAAAGACGAATAATTTGTAATTCGTTTTCCTCGGGTGCAAAGGTACAGGTAGAATAAACCAAGGTTCCACCTGGTTTAAGCGCTTGCCAAGCCGATAAGAGCAAGGTCCGCTGTTTAAACGCCATTTCTTTAATTTTTCGCTCACTCCAATACCCATACGTTGTTGGTTCACCAGCAACAAAACGCGCTTCAGCACTACATGGGGCGTCAAGAAGAATTTTATCAAAATATTCATGATATTCAGAAGATAATCCAGCTCCGTGCTCCATTCTTAGAATGAATGACCATGGTTTATGATCATTATGGGGAACCCCAAGAAGCTCCATGTTATGCTTTAATTTAAAAAAGCGTACTTTATTATTGTCATTAGCTACCAATTCACCTTGTTTACCCATGAGCGCAGCAATTTGCGAGGTTTTGCTCCCTGGCGCAGCCGTAAGATCCAAAATTTTTTCACCTGGTTGTGAGTCAAGCACCAATGGCGGGATCATACTCGCAAGACTTTGAATATACATTTTCCCGGTTTGGTAGAGTTCAGTCTCGGTCAGATCACGTTTTGATTTGTTACGGAGAATAAACGCATCAGGGTACCAGGCAACTCGATCGACTTTAAAACCAGCCGATCGGAGACTATCCAAAACTTCTTCACAGTTACTTTTAATAGTATTAACTCGAAATGTGGTAGGTCGTTCAACAAAAGTTTTTTCAATAGTTTGCGCTACAGAAAAACCAACCATCTGGGTGAGACGTTGCAAAAAAATTTCTGGGATAGCATTTTTATTGTTCATACGTAACACGAATACCACGATACAAGAATCGATGATATAAACAGCAAAATTTTATCGTATGATGAAAATCCACGTCAACAAAACTACGGTCGCGTACGATTGAGCATCCGAGGAAAAGGAATGGTTTCGCGAATATGATGCACGCCCGTAATCCACCGAATCGTCCGCTCGAGTCCAATACCAAACCCACTATGGGTTACTGAACCAAACTTACGCGTGTTCAAATACCATTCATACTCGGCTCGTGCATAATTCCGGGTAGTAATTTCATTAAGCAGTGTAGCATAATCAGTTTCACGTTCTGATCCGCCAATAATCTCTCTCCCCTCTTCGGGCGCGATTAAATCAGCGTTATATGCCCGTTTTATTCCATCAGCATCAACATAACTTTTCATGTAAAACGCCTTGACCGCGAAGGGATAATCTTCAATAAAAATAGGTAACTGATATTTATTACC
>JAHFIE010000060.1 GCA_023246565.1 Candidatus Magasanikiibacteriota bacterium | reverse complement strand
CTTATTTCAATAGATTTTTAGTCATTTTTAATATTTGCTATATGCCAACAAGGAAAGCAAATCCCGCCCTCCTTCGTCCGTACAAACTGTCGGCCGATTTGCAAGCGGTGATTGGTGCAGGACCATTGCCCCGTGGACAAGTTATGAAGAAACTCTGGGAATATATCAAGGAAAATGGTTTACAGGATTCTACCAATAAACGTATGATTAATGCCGATGCCAAATTAAAAGTTGTGTTTGGTGGTAAGGCTCAAGTTTCCATGTTTGAAATGACCAAACTCGTGAGTGCTCACTTGAGTGCCTAAGTATCCATGGTTTTTAAAAGACCACTTACCGGTGGTCTTTTTTAAATAAATACAGTATCCTTTTTTCACCGTCCGGTAATCTGGCAGATGAAAAAAGGATACTGTATTTATTTACTGTAGCGAGTCAAGCCGATTGTTATTTTGAAATAATATTATCCACGGTTGCCCACTCGCAGGGACTGTTTTGTGGAACAAGGATTATAGCTTCGTCTCCTGGTTTACCTTTATAAAAACTAATCGAGGCAGTTAAGACTTTGTATAATTGTCCAAGAACATCAACATTCCATTTATTATGTTCTGCTTCAAAGCACAGTGTGCCAAGGAGTCGCTGCCGCTCAATAGGTCCGATTTGTTTATAAATAAATGATCCTGTTGGTGTTATGGTTAATTTTAACCGATCACCGGTAACGAGTTTTGACTTACTCGCGTAGTTCGGTGGAACATGATATTCTCGACCATCGGGTCCAATACATTTTTCACCATTAAAAATACCTTCCAAAATTTTTTCTCCGGAAAGTGTGGTAATTTCATCAGGGAGGGGTATTGAAGCGGTTGGGACAACAGAGCCGGTTTGAATTTGATTGGGGATGTTTTGATGTACCGTGAGTGATGTTGGCAATCGACTCAACAAATGATCCAGCTCAGCACGAATGCGCAACAAACTGGAACGAAATTCTTGCGGGTTTATTATGTGCCCCATTGATTGTTGTTGGGTTTCGTCGTTATCAACAACAACTTCGGTTGAATTAGATTTTTCATGGAGTGGATTATCTGATAATGTTGATAAAAATGAATCGTCAAAGGGTAATTCATTGGTCATATCTGTTTTTGTCATAGTGGTATCCATAAATTTAATATTTATTTAATTAATTGTAAAGAAAACATGTATATTTTTTGTGTCATTATGTGACTAAAGTGTAGCTTCGACCATATCAGTTTTACCTTTTTCTTCACCACCACCAAGTTTTGTTCTCTCCATAATTTCTGCCTCAACTATGCGACGGTCGCGACCATATTTTAATCGTGACAATTGTTTAATAGCATTGGCAAGGTCACGATTTCCTTCTTGTGGTGGATAGGCAAGCATACTGAATGGTTTGGAAGCTTCATTATCAATGAGCATTTTGGTGTAATATGAATAGGGTGGGGGATTTAGAAGATCAAAAACACCAAAGACAGGAGAAAATTCTTTGACAAGAATCTCCGCGTCATCCGGACCAATACGACCGGTAAGAATGGTACCGGCATTTCCCAAGACTGCGTCACGAATTTCTGCTCGCCCTTTATCGTCCACTAATTGTCCCATATATTGGTGAGCAATAATAAGGTCAAGGCGGTATTTTCGAGCTTCAGAAAGAATCGTGGCAATGGAATCAGTGACAAAGTTTTGGAACTCATCAATATAAAGATAAAAATCTTTACGTTCTGATTCAGGGAGGTCAGCTCGACCCATGGCAGCCATTTGTAGTTTGGCAACAATAATAAGACCGAGAAGTTTCGCATTGACCTCTCCGGTCGTTCCTTTGGCCAAATTAACCAAAAGAATTTTTTTCTTATCCATGACATCACGAAAATCAAAACCAGATTTTTGTTGTCCCATGATATTACGCATCATTTCATTTTCTACAAACCGTCCTACTTTGGAAATAAGATAGCCAAGCATTTCTGATTTATGAAAATCACTGGTTTTTGCCATTTCCTTTTCCCAAAAAGCTCGTACCACAGGATCCTTAACTTTTTTTAAATATTGTTTAACATAGGCGTCATCAGTAAACATTCGCGGAATGTCAATAATAGTACCTGGGTCAGTGATATCACCCATGAGCGTAAGCATAACATTACGCATATTATGCTCAAACATAGGGCCGATCATTTCTGGTGGAAAAAGTTTATAAAAAATGGAAATCATTTCCTGAACCGCAAAGTCTTTTTGATCTTCATTTTTTGCCTCGAGCATGTTAAGTCCAATCGGTCGATCCATGTCTGATGGATTAAAAATAACCACATCATCAGCGCGATTTTTTGGTACATGGGCCAGAACATCTTCGACAAGGTCACCATGCGGATCAACCACGCATACGCCATGGCCATTGTGAATGTCTTGTTTAGCCAAATTTGCGAGAAGAACTGATTTGCCAGCACCGGATTTACCAATAATATAAAGATGACGTCTTCTGTCAGCATCTTTCATATAAATAGGCGTGTCAGTACCACGGTACATCACATGTCCGAGGAGTAAGCCTGATTTTGGTATATTGGCAGGTGGGGGAGCACGACGGCCAGTTAGCCATTTAATATTTGGTGCTTCTGTTGAATGGAGGGGAAGATGCCAAAAACCAGCCATTTCTTCGGTATTAATAATAAAATATCGATGTTCAAGAAATGATCGATAAATAAAATCACGGATAAGTGTTGGTTGTTTACGGGGAACAACAGCACTAAATTCATTACCGTAACGATATAAATTATATTGGCTAAAAGAGTTTAGAATATTTTCCAAATTCATTTTTGCACTATCTTTATCATCCGAAGCACTAATGATCCGTAGGGTAACCTGCAAGCCACCTTTGGATAATTTCTGTTCAATACCCTTCAGCATATCTTCTTCCATGGCTGATGTTTGGTAGTGATTTTTTTCATCAGTCTTCCCGCCGCCAAGAACTTGTTCACTAAATCCTCTGGTAAAAATCTCGAGAGCCTTCCAAATATGTTTTTTATGAAGCGCGGATTCAAAATTTTCTCCTTTTTTGACTGCGCGTACAACTTTAATCCCTTTTCTTCGCCATTTTTTTGGCGCAGGGCGAATTACATACTGTAATGCAGCCGCACTATTATGATTATGGATTTGAGCAAGGACATTGAGTAATGCGGCAGTAGGATCAGAATCCATGGTTTTGTATGTTCTAAAAGGAAGGATATGACTCTGTTTTGAGGTGAGATAAGCACCACTGATATGGCTTTTCGGGGTAAAAATATTGTAATCAGGAACTTCTTCTATCTGCGCGTACGGGTATTGAGCATTAATTTGTTGTTCAATAAATGAACGGAATTTTATAGGAACAGCAACATAAAAATAAATTAAATTGTCATGAACGACCATTTCAAAAGCAAGATGATCATTTCTTCCTTTAAACCAGCCCATAAAGGATTGTTCTGGTTTCAAACCAGCAATTGTTGCAAAGAGTGTTTCGGTAAGTCCAATTTCTTCTTTGATTTGTTCTAGACGTTCGTCTGATGACTGGCCGCTTGAGTCAGATCGCTTTTCTTTAGGCACCATGATTTGAAGAATAACACGGTCAAACGCTTTGTGCGCTTGGTACAGTGGTCGTATAAAAGCTCGTACAATAAAAATAAAAGCCACCACGACCCCAACAGCCGAGAGTGCGAGAAGGAGACTGAAAAATGCTTCGGTATTAGCCAAGCCACTTGATTCTGAGGCATCAGGGAGTGCCGTGAATTGAAAGAGTAGGGTGAACATTATTATTTATATTCTTTATTTTGTTTATGAAGTGCCATAATTCGATCTGCTTTTATTTTTGCTTCTTGTTCCAAAAAGAACCGATTAATACCCGGTAAAATTTTGAGCCATTCAACGAGCAAACGAAATATTTTTTTTATCTTTACTTTTGTTTCGCGAAGAAGATCACGAATTTCCCAAGCAGTTTTTTCTCCTTTTAATTTAAATTCTTGCTGTTGTAATGGAGTAAGGGTGCGGAAAGCATCAGCCAGACCTTCTTCCATGATATGTTCAACTTTTAAGGTTATTTCATCACGAAGATGGGGTTGAACCAGGGTTGGCTTTTTTTTACCTGATCGTAATGCTGTGCGCAAACGACTAATAGCCTCATCAAGAAATCCATCTTCTGTTTGTGGTTTTGAATCACGACCTGCTTCTTGTTGTAATTCATCTTCTACCAAAAAATCTGCGGGTTTTATTTCGCTTTCTTGTTTTGGTTTTTGTTCAGACTCTGGTGATTGCGCTTCTTGCTGACGAAGTTCACTACCCGAACGAGGGGTTGGCATACAAATTGAATACTAATGATACGTAGTATACCAAAAAAAAGTGAGTGGGGAAATACTATTGACAATAATTTTTTTCTGTGGTATTGTTTGCCGTCCATTTACCAAGGTCTTTGCCATTTTGCATGTCAGTTATTGGCGTATAAAATGGCTACGGCCTGAGATGGGCTTTGCCCAAGGAGGAGACCGGATGAGCATTCAATCCGGGATCGTGAAGTTTTACCAGCCCATGAAGGGCTGGGGATTCATCGTGACTGATGCGGGGGAAGAGATATTCTTCCACATCAACGACTACTGTTCCCTGGACAACCGGACAACTCCAGATCGGAACCCCCGGAACGGAGATCCTCTGGTCTTCAAGGTCGTGACTGACCGCCAGGGCAGGCCTAAGGCCAGCCCGTGGGAGTACAAGTCTGAGTACGGGATCGTCCGCGTCAGCAAGATGAAGCGGATCATCGACTCGGACATCCGACATGGCGACGTGTCGGTCAAGACCTTCGGTCGCGGTGGGCACAACCCCCTCTGCTGGGACGACATCATCTACCGTCCCGCAAGTCACGAGTTCCTCAGGATCCAGTGCTGGGATGGGGAGTGGAGCTCGTACCAGCCCAACCTTCCGAATGGGGACATCCCGGACGGAATCACCATCGTCGACGACATGTAGTCGATCCTACCACTGATCACACAAGACCACCCGCAACCCACTGAGGTTTCAAATCATTGAAATTTCAGTAGGAGGACGGGTGGTTTTTGTTTTATTTTTTCTTGATTATTTGTTCACCGTTCACAACATCAACAGTGTATCCAGCTTTTCCAATCTCTTCGCGCAATCGGTCACTCTCTTCCCATTTTTTTTCTGCTCGTGCGATTAATC
>JAHFIE010000011.1 GCA_023246565.1 Candidatus Magasanikiibacteriota bacterium | reverse complement strand
TCCAATGATTACGAAGGTATAACTATTGCGAGTCATGGCCTTGATGAATTATGGTATTTGTCACGAGGAAGAGAAATCATTGATGGTAATCACTTGGGTAATCCACTTCTTGCCGAAGGTAAAGATGAACAAGATCCGTATTTTACCTATGTTGAGTATGCTGTGCTTCTGCCAATTCGTTGGCTTGGACTTGGCACGGTATCGATTCCGATGCTCTATGCTGTTTTTAATGGTATTGGAGTTTTTGGTTTAGTTCTTCTTATCTACTGGTTTGTTTGGCAAGTATCAAAGAATAAACTGTTGAGTGCTCTGTCGGCGGCAATGATTATTGGTGGTTATGCTTTTGTCTCACCAAGTGATTTTTTTTCAATTAATGTTTATAGTCGGGCGTTTTCTCCCTATGTACCTCTTCTTTTTACATTTTTTTATTATAACGCTCTCCTCAAGACTCTCCTTTTTCCAACGTGGCGTTCAACAGTATTCGCGGGAATCTTTTTTGGTGTTTTATTTTATGTATATTTTTACGCCTGGTCATTCGTAGCTGTTCTCACCACCTTTCTATTGGGTGCTTATCTCTTCAAGAGAGATTGGTCTATGGCGCGAAAGATTGCTGTACTATTTAGTACGGGAATTGTCCTCGGCGCCTATAGTTGGATTCCATTGGTGCAAAATTTTTTTT
Source organism: Candidatus Magasanikiibacteriota bacterium (assembly GCA_023246565.1). GTDB lineage: Bacteria > Patescibacteriota > Patescibacteriia > Magasanikbacterales > UBA922 > 2-12-FULL-41-16. The sequence goes on along the minus strand of JAHFIE010000011.1, from coordinate 19,029 downwards.
CTCGTTCCGGGGAACAGCTCCGCTATTTTCATTGGATTGAATATCACCACAAGCCCTTTTGGTCAGTCGCGCTTGTCATTGCAACAATTATTCTTGTTCTATTCTTTCGTCGAGAGAAGAATACGGCCATTCTTTCATTATTTTTATCGTTTATCATGGCTAGTTGGGTGACTATGAACCAGCAAGTCATAACCGGTATTGTTTTGCAATCAGGCCATTATTATTCTCATTTTATTGTTCCAATCATCATCATTATTGTTCTTTATGGATTGTGGCCATGGCTTTCCTCAACACGAATATATCGGATGGTCGTACTGTTTTTTCTGCTGGTGATTTTTAGTAACACAGCGATTGGTCAATACCGAGCTGCGAAAACAAACCTGGTAACCAAACAGTATTGGCAAAAGTATCGACCGATTATTGACCAGTTAAATAAGGATAAGAAGCCAGGTGTTATTTTGGCAGCAGATACCATGGATCAATTTTTATTTACTATCTACACCCCCCATGATCTATTTTGGGCTCGCGGTTTTGTGCTGGCAAATATTCCGCTGGAAAGAATCCACCATGCGCTTTTTGTGTATATGTATCTTAATAAGGACGCGCGGACTGATTTTGCGAATTATATACGTACCGTAATGAATACTCCAACAATGATCGCGACCTATGGACACAATCCGACCTGGTTTTATGGGGGAATATATAAAGCCATCGAAGGATATGCTTCGGGCTTGGAATACTTTGATTATGAAAACCAGATCGCAGCCAATCAAACTAGTGACGTAATCAAGGGAAAACGAGAGGAGATTTTGTTTGCTTTAACAAAAGAATATAAGACTATTGTTGATTCACCGGGCGGGATTGCATCATTGTTAAAAAAGTACGGAGTACGATATCTTGTTTGGGATCAGCATAAAAATCCTGAATGGGATCTGTCATTCTTGCCGAATAAAACAATCATAACTGAAAATTCTGGCATAATTCTTTATGCTCTTTAATTCAATCAATTTTTTAGTATTTTTTCCCGTAACCACGGTTCTTTATTTTATGATCCGACCGCAATGGCGGTGGTTTTTTTTATTACTCGCGAGTTGTTTTTTTTACCTGAGTCTTGTACCGGCTTATATCTTGATTTTGTTTCTGATTATTAGTGTTGATTACGTGGCAGGAATTTTGATTGAACGATCAGTTGGTACACAACGAAAATGGTATCTCATGACAAGTATTGTTATTAATCTGGGTTGTCTACTCTTTTTTAAATATGGTAATTTTATTGCTGAAAATGTTCATCAAATAGCGCAGTTTTTTAATTGGCAGTATTCGCTTTCATTATTAGAAATCGTATTACCAGTTGGGCTGTCATTCCACACGTTTCAAGCCATGAGTTATACCATTGATGTGTATCGTGGTCAGCAAAGAGCTGAGCGGCATTTGGGATACTATGCTCTTTTTGTTTTGTTCTATCCGCAGCTTGTTGCTGGACCGATTGAACGAGCGCACCATTTACTCCCCCAATTAAAAAAGGAACATCAGTTTGATGCCCAACGAGTAATCAGTGGTTTGCGCCTGATGCTCTGGGGTTTTTTCAAGAAACTCGTTGTGGCCAACAAACTGGCATTTGTTGTTCGCGCTGCGTATGATGCACCAACCTTACCCGAAGGAAGGATCCTTGCTATAGCTACCTTGTATTTTGCGATTCAAATTTACGCGGATTTTTCAGGATATGTGGACATTGCCCGTGGCGCGGCGAGGGTGATGGGATTTCATCTTTCTGAAAATTTTAACCTGCCCTATTTCGCCCAATCAGTACGTGAATTTTGGCAACGTTGGCACATCACGCTCTACCAATGGTTTCGGGATTATGTGTATATTCCTCTTGGAGGAAATAAAAAAGGAATCGTTCGAACGATGATTAATATTTTTATTGTGTTTGCGTTAACTGGGTTATGGCATGGTGCTCAATGGACGTTTGTTGTCTGGGGTTTGTTGCACGGTTTTTTTGTAAGTATTGAAGTCATGGTCAAAAAAAGCAGACAAAAGATTCATGATTCTTTAGTGCCTGGATTAATGGGACATTTGTTGAAACCGCTTCGAGTCATAAGTACATTTTTGGTTGTATGCTTTTCATGGATTTTTTTTCGGGCAGAGTCTTTACCGAAGGCATTTGAAATCATAATAAAAATATCTTTGGATGGGGGACGATTTTTTCAGTATGATTTTCTTTATTATATTTTTGCAATCCACTTGTTTTTGTTTTTTTCGATCGCGGTTTTCTTTATCGGAGAAATAATTCGTCACAATGACGTACGTCGTTTGCAATGGGAACGTTTGCCAGTCTGGTTTACCTGGCCGATGTATTATGCGCTTATTGCATGGATTTTATATTTTGGTGATTTTGGAACAGCGCCGTTTATCTATTTTCAATTTTAAGGTATGAGGAGTGGACCAGAAGATTTTAGTGAGGTAAAGAAATTTATTAAAAAAGCACTTATTTTTTCTTTTCCGTATCTGATATTTTTTGCGTTTACTTTCTATCTTTTTATTCGTTCAGGAGAAGCTGTATCCATTGATTCAATCATTAAACGACAAAAATCCGGTGAGCCAATACTTCTGGGTTTAGCGTACACCAACCCTATTTTTTATTATAAACTCCATTCGGTTTTAGAACGGACACCGCGTGTTTTGGTATTGGGAAGTTCTCGTACGATGCAAATTCGTTCTGTATTTTTTTCTGATGTAGCGTCTTTTTATAACGCAGGAGGTGGGGTATCCCGATTAAAAGATTTTCGGATTTTTTTAGAAAAAATTCCTCGTGGTCAAGAACCAAACCTTATCATCATTGGTCTTGATCATAATTTTTTTAGTGCCCGTTGGGATGCTTCTGTGCTCGATGAAGACTCGTTTGAGCGTTATGATACTTATGATGCCGCGATTCGTATCATGGCCATGAAATGGCCAACACTATATCATGATTGGTTTCAAAATAAATTTTCTATCCATACCCTGAAACAGTATGATGAAACTAGGCGTATTGGTCTCAATGCCCTAATGAATAATAATGGTTTTAGAAATGACGGAAGCCGACTTGATGCAATACTCATGAAGAGTACTTCTGAAGAACATCTGCGTTCTATTATTGAATGGGATGGAAAATTTTTTAGTGATGGTATTAACCCACAGGCACTTGAAGAATTATCCCTTTTTCTTTCTGAAGCCCGAGAACGTGATATCACGATTATTGGATTTGAACCTCCTTTTGCCCCCTCGTTATACCAAGATCTTCTTCGCTCTCAAGAGCATTTAGGTTATATTTTTAAGCTTGAGCCAGAACTTAAACCTTTGTTTCAAAAATATGGTTACTCTCTTTATAATTTTACTGATGCCTTGTTTTTTGGTTCATCTGATCAAGAAATGCTTGATGCTATCCATGGTTCGGAAAAAACATATCTGCGGCTATTTATTGCCATGGCAAAGGTTGATTATTTTTTAGCCTCATTGATCGACATTGCCAAACTTGAGGAAGCGCTTCGAACGAGTATTAACCCTTACCAGGTTTTTTAAAATTAGTGGGGAGACTATTTGACGCGCGCCTTATTTGCCAGTATTATAAGAGCACTTGTTTTCTCTATGAACGACCCTAAAATTATCGTCTTTGTACAAGCTCGCATGGGTAGTACGCGTTTGCCCAACAAGGTTCTCAAAACAATTCTTGGAAAGCCGATTTTATTATACCAAATTGATCGTATTCGAAAGGCAACGACTATTGACGATGTGGTCGTAATTACTACCGTAGCACCCGCTGACCAGGCAATCGCTGATTTGTGCATTCAGCAGGGAATCAATCATTATCGTGGTAGTGAGCTTGACCTCCTTGATCGTCATTATCAGGCAGCCAAACACTATGGCGCTGATTTTGTCGTTAAAATTCCGTCTGACAGCCCACTCACTGATCCAAAAATAGTCGACGAGGTTATTAATCTCTGGAAAAATAATCCTGAAAACTACGATTATGTGAGTAATTATCATGCACCAACATTTCCTGATGGTCTTGATGTTGAAGGATGCCCCTTTTCGGTTTTGGAAATGGCATGGAAAGAAGCACAAAAACCACACGAGCGTGAACATACCTTCCCGTTTATCTGGGATCAGCCAGAACGATTTAGGATTGGCAATGTGGTAAATCCACGGGGGGATATGTTTATTTCCCATCGTTGGACCCTTGATTATGAAGAAGATTTTGAATTCATGCGTCAGGTATTTGAACATTTTGCTGAGAAGCCGGATTTTTCTTGTGATGATGTGCTAGAATTTTTGCGTGACAATCCTCATGTTGCAGATATTAACCGTCAATATCATGGAGTAAATTGGTATCGAAATGTTGAGGGTCAATTAAAAACAGTTGGTCGTCATTTGTACCGTCGAGATCAGCCGGTTCAATTTACTGAATCACAAAACTATTTGGAACGATCCAAAAAAGTTATTCCGTGCGCAACGCAAACTTTAAGCAAAGGATATACGCAATGGAGTGTTGGGGCAGCACCTAATTTTCTTGTTTCTGGCCGTGGTTGCGAGGTCGTTGATGTGGATGGTAATGTGTATGTTGATTATGGTATGGGACTGGGACCCTATATTTTAGGATATGCTGATCCTGAGGTGAATGCTGCAGTAAAAAAACAATTGGATGAAGGTACTATGTTTACGTTACCGCATCCACTCGAAGTAGAAGCCGCTGAATTAATTATTGATACGGTCCCGTGCGCTGAAATGGTTCGTTTTGGTAAAAATGGTTCTGATGCTACTTCTGCTGCAGTGAAATTGGCCCGTGCTTACACCGGGAGAGAAAAAATTATTGTTTGTGGCTACCATGGTTGGCAAGATTGGTATATTGCTTCAACAGAACGAAACAAAGGTATTCCACAGTCCTATCGTGATCTGGTCCTGAGCATGGAATACAATAATATAGCATCGCTCGAAAAAATTATTGCTGAACATCCTGGTGAAATCGCAGGTTTGATCATGGAACCGGTCTATGTTAATGAACCGCATCCAGGATATTTGGAAGCAGTCCGTCGTATTACCAAAGAACAGGGGATTGTCCTTATTTTTGATGAAATGTTTACGGGTTTCCGGTGGAGTATGGGTGGCGCCCAAGAGTATTTTAACGTTATTCCTGATTTGGCATGTTTTGGCAAAGCGATTGCGAATGGTTTCCCGGTGAGTGTTATTACAGGACGACGAGATATTATGGAAGAATTTAATGAAGTTTTTTTCTCCTTCACGTATGCGGGAGAAACATTGTCACTTGCCGCGATCATTGCAACCATTAAAAAATTACGAGAACAAAACGTGCATCAATATGTTTGGGAAATAGGACAATATCTCAAAGACCAGGTTGAAGCGCTCATTGCCAAGCACGATCTTAGTGATTATTTGGGAATAATTGGGTACCCGGTGAAAACTGCTTTTAATTTCAAAGGCACGGATACGGTTGAACCGCTTGCAATGAAAACCTATTGGCAACAAGAATGTGCTGCTCGAGGAGTTTTATTTATTGGATATCATCTACCATCATTTTCGCATCGTAAAGAAGACATTGATTTCACGTTAGGTGTATATGACGAAATTATGGTTTTGTTCAAAGATGTCATGGCCAAAGGAACACTCAAAGAATCACTCCGCGGACCAGTACTAACCCAAATTTTTAAAAATGTTGGCGATCGTAGCGCTGGCATTGATAAGAAAAAGACTTAAGTATGCATTCAGATATTTTTGATGTTTCAGAGAAAGTTATTATCGTAACTGGCGCGCTCGGACTTATTGGTCTTGAATACGCAAAAATTTTATCGTATCGTGGTGCCCGGGTCATGATGATTGATGTTTTCACTGAAACTGAAGCGCGGACGAGTATCAATAAAAATTTTTCAGGTGAATCACGTTCCCGGGTAACGTATTTCCAAGGAAATATTACTGACAAAGAATCATTACAATCAATTCGCCAAGAAATTATCAAACAGTATCATAAGATTGACGTGCTGATTAACAATGCTGCAATTAATCCTAAAGTTGAAGGAACCAAGAAACGGACATCAACCAAAAAAGGTTTTGAAGATTTAGCTCTTGATGATTGGGAGCGAGAACTTAAGGTAAACCTCACAGGTACTATGCTCTGTTGTCAGATTTTTGGTGCAGTCATGAAGTCGGGTGGTTCAGTTATTAATATTGCATCAACCTATGGCATTGTTGCTCCGGATCAATCGTTATATCCAAAAGGCTTTGTTAAACCAGCAACCTATGGTGTTTCCAAAGGCGCGATTATTAATTTAACAAAATACTTGGCAACCTATTGGGGAAAGAAAGGAATTCGGGTAAATGCTGTAGCGCCCGGGGGAGTCTATAATGGTCAAGATAAAAATTTTGTAAAAAAATATTCAGCAAAAACACCACTTGGTCGCATGGCAAAAGCACACGAATACAATGGTATCATTGTGTACTTGGCCTCAGATGCGTCGTCGTACTCTACCGGAGCGCTCTATGTGGTCGATGGTGGATGGACTGCTTGGTAAACACTCTATATGGAAAACAACAAAGAAGTTATTCGAGTTGGTAATCGCCTTATTGGTGAAAAACATCCAACCTACATTATCGCGGAAATCGGTTTGAATCACCAAGGTGATGTTGTTTTGGCTAAAAAATTGATTGATTTGGCAGTCCAAGCTGGTGCTGATTGTGTTAAATTTCAAAAAAGATCTTTGGAAAAATTATATAAAAAAGATGTTTTTGAGAATCCGGAAAAACAAGAACGCGGTTTGCAATATTCCATGAGTCACGTCTTTAAATGTGAATTGACCGAAGATCAGATGCGGGAATTGCATCGGTACAGTCAAGAAAAAGGTGTTGACTTTATTTGCACGCCCTGGGATGAAGACAGTCTGCATTTTTTGAGTACGTTGAATATCCCAGCCTACAAAGTTGGTTCCCCGGATATGTTTAATTTGCCCTTGATCCGATCAATGGTACCACTCAAAAAACCTCTTTTTATATCCACCGGCATGTCATTTGTTTCAGAAATCGAGCAAGTGATTGAATTTTTGAATGCGCATAATGCCCAATATGTTTTACTGCATTGCAAAAGTACGTATCCTGCAGCTCCCTATGAAATTAATTTGAATTTTTTAAAAAAATTGGCTGAAAAATCACGGTATCCTATTGGGTACTCAGGTCATGAACAGGGGATTGCTATTTCGGCCGCAGCAGTTGCTTTGGGCGCACGAGTGATTGAACGTCATATTACTCTTGATAAGACCATGCCAGGACCAGACCATCGAGCGAGTCTTGAGCCACAAGAATTTATTGACCAAGTTAATCATATTCGTCTGATTGAATCAGCGTTGGGTGAACCAATACGGTATCCGTCACGCGGGGAATTTTTAAATCGAGAAAATCTATCAAAATCATTGATCATTAAACGAGACCTCAAAAAAGGTGATGTCTTGCGATACGAAGATATTGGTGTACAAAGTCCAGGACATGGAACCAAGCCGCTTAAATTGGATTATTTTATTGGTCGAAGTCTTCGTCAAGATGTTGCGGCGCATGATTATTTGCTTGAATCACATATTGATTTTTACGAACCACCCAATCTGAACGACATGGAGATTCATCATAAGTGGGGTGTTGTGGTTCGTATGAGTGATATTGATCTTTTGATAAAAACAAATCCAACGTTTGTTGAAGTCCATTTGAATGATACTGATGTTATTCGTGACTATGTGCCGACAAAAAATTATGATGTTAATGTGACCATCCACGCGCCGGAAAATTATGGTGATCTTCAGCTTGATATATCAAGTATGGATGAACAGGTTCGAACCCATTCTGTTGCGTTTTATAATCAAGCACTCGACCATGCTCGACGTTTGAAACAATTTTTTAAAAATCGTGGCGAATTGGTAAAATTTGTTGTTCATCCCGGAGGATTTGGTATCAGTGGTCCACTGACTGAACATAGAGAAATTTTGAATAATAATTTGCTTGATTCGCTCAAACGTTTGCAGAGCGAAGGGTTTGAACTTCTTATTGAAAACATGCCTGGTTGTCCCTTGGTTTTTGGTGGGCAATGGTATCATAGTAATTTCATGGATGCTGATGAGATTGTCGCGTTTTCAAAACGTACTGGCTATGGGATTGTGTTCGATACGTCGCACGGGGCTTTATATTGTAATTATTATAAAAAAGATTTTGCTGAATTTACCAAAACAATTTTGCCGGTGACGCGCCATGTCCATATCTCTGACGCAGCTGGATTTACGGGCGAAGGGCTTAAGATTGGTGATGGAACCATTGATTTCAAGATGCTCTTGTCAGAGTTAGTAAAAACTGACCTAACCATGTTGGCTGAAATTTGGCAGGGCCATAAATTTGGTGGGGAAGACTTTATCAATGCCATACGTGCGCTTAAAATAATTGATCCACGATTTTAACCTAGTGCTATGATTCGACTGCCTGATTTTAAAAAAACGTTTGATTTTGAAAATGATTTTTATTTGTCGTGCCAGAATAGTCGGATTGGTAAATCAATCGCGCATTATGAACTTTACAAAATGAGTAGTACTGTTCCCGGTACTATTGTTGAATGTGGTGTTTTTAAAGGTATTTCATTAACTCGATTTGCTGCTTTTCGGGAGATATTTGGCCAGGAACGAAAGAAAAAAATTGTGGGGTTTGATACGTTCGGCAAATTTCCTACCACCAATTTTTCTCATGATCAAAAAATGTTGACAACGTTTATTAATGACGCAGGTGATCAGAGTATTTCTGTTGCTCAATTGAAAAAAGTTTTACAGCATAAAAAGATTTCGAATGTTGATCTGATTGCGGGAGATATCAATGCAACGGTTCCTGCCTATGTAAAAGCTGACCCAAAACTAAAAATTTCCCTGTTAAATTTGGATACGGATATTTATGAACCAGCAGTAACGATTCTCAAGTATCTCTATCCGTGTCTTGTGCCCGGAGGTGTTCTTATTCTTGATGATTATGGTATTTTTCCTGGGGAAACCAAAGCTGTTGATGATTATTTTAAGGGTAAAAAAGTTACTATTCAAAAATTTTCTTATACCAAGACGCCGCGGTATATTATTAAACAGTAAGTATGCCACAAGATCAGACTTTTTTATCCGAAGGGGACGCCTGGTATCGCCGGAACCGCGATAAAGATTTTTTTTCACGTGATGATGTTATTTTCCAGTATGTTACTGAGCATCTCAAGCCTCAGAAAATTTTAGATGTAGGCTGCAGTGATGGTGCGCGACTTAATCGTTTGGCAACATCTGTAGGTGCTAAGGGATATGGTATTGATCCATCACATGAAGCCATTACCTCTGGTACAAAACAATTTCCTGATCTTGAACTCACGCATGGTTTGGCTCACACACTGCCCTATGATAATGGTTTTTTTGATCTTATTACGATTCGGTATGTGTTTCATTGGGTAGAAAGAACCAAACTGCTTCAGACCGTAAGTGAAATTGATCGTGTACTTGCAGAGAATGGTCTTTTGATCATCTATGATTTTGATCCGCATTTTCCTTGTCGGATTCGCTATCATCATTTACCAAATGAAGACGTCTATACGTACAAACAACCGCATTGGGATATGTTTCGAGCCAGTAACACCTATGGTACGGTTTTTATGCAAGAATGTTTGCATGATGGCGTGTTTGATCCTATGAATTTAATGAAAATGGTGGTTTTACAAAAACGATCCTATTCGCAGTATCCTTTAATTACGCTCTAACCGTAATCAATGAACGTATGTTTACTCCTTGTACTCTTTGCCACAGCACGAACGCGGAAATCATTCGTGATACATTGCGTTATGATATAAAAAGAAAAGTTCTCCGTTGTAATGATTGTACTTTTGTCTATTTGGAAACGCCTGATGCTACGAATCAAGATTATTACACGAGTAAAACGTACCGTGAGACGTATGGACCAAATTTAAAGAAAAAAGGTTCAGAGCCCAAAGAAATTTATGATACGTATTTTCCGTTTCAAGGTGTTATTATTGATGCATTAAAAGATATACTTCGTCCTGATATGAACGTCCTCGATGTTGGGTGTTCAACAGGGCAATTTTTATCCGCACTCAAAGGAAAAGTCGCGGGACGCATTGGTATGGAATTGAGTGAGGCTGATGTCGCCTTTATTCGAGAGAATCTTGATTTTAAAGTGTATTCTGAACCAATCGAAGATGCGGTGATTCCTGAAGGACCGTTTGATATGGTTTCCGCGCTCCAGGTGGTTGAGCATGTCCCTGATCCTGTATCATTTGTCCAACATTTAGGAAAACATCTTAAACCCGATGGATATTTGTATTTGGAATTGCCCAATATCCACGATAGTATGCTTGATGCCTATCATATAAAAGGCTATGAAAATTTTTATTATCGTGAACCGCATCTTTCGTATTTTTCAGAAAAAACATTGGGTGATCTATTGGCGAAAGCTGGTTTTGTGGGGAAAATTAAAACCGTTCAACGATATACGTTTACGAATCATTTGCACTGGCTCCTTACCGGTAATCCTCAAGACAATTTTACCTTGGGGAATCAAGAACCGATTTTGGTCACGACAGATACAGTCTCGCCACCAGTCAAGCAAGAACTGAATGATTTTATACGTCGAGTAAATCGTGAATATATTGATCTGATTGAAAAACATGGTATGGGTGAAAGTCTAACCTTTTTAGGAAAAAAAGCCGTATGACCATGGTTCAACCCCATAAAAAATTAATGCGCTTATTCTCGCTTATTCAGCGTGAATATGGCGCGTTTAAAGCATCTATAACCTCATTAACGATTTTGAGTTTTATGAGTGGCTTGTTGGAGGGTGTGGGAATTAATTCAATTATTCCTTTATTTTCTTTTGTTCAAGGAGGAAAGAATCAAAGTACTGACGCGATTTCAAAAATTATTGCTGATTTTTTTCAGTTTTTTCATCTACCGTATACATTAAAAACACTCCTTTTGTTCATCATTGGATTGTTTGTCATCAAAGCAGGCATTTCTTTTGTGGTCACGCATATAACTGCAGATATCATAACGCGGTATGAAACTGGGAAACGTCGTCAATTGCTCGGTGCCACGATAGCTGCTGATTGGCCTTATTTGTCGCAGCAAAAAGTTGGTCATTTGGATCAACGACTCACCACTGATGTTATCAATAGTTCAAGTTTGTTGGCTAATATCAGTAGTCTAATTCTTTTGATCGCGAATTTAGTAGTTTATACACTTCTTGCCGTAAATATTTCTCCTATCATTGCGCTGTTAACCTTGGTGTTTGGTGCGGTTATTTTTTTATTGTTTAAACCATTATTTTATAAAAATCGTATTTTTTCCGAACAGGTTGAAAAATTGTACAAAGAAATAGCCCATTTTGTGAACCAAAACGTGATTGGCATGAAGTCCATTAAAGCCATGGCTGTTGAGACCGCAGTGGCAGAAAAAGCTCAAGCCTATTTTGAAACAGCACGGAGTCTTAATATGCGCATGAATGCCGTGCGCAATATTACGAATACCCTTCTTCAGCCGATTGGTTTGATTTTTATTGTTGGTATTTTTAGTTTTTTTTATAAATTAACTGCTTTTAATTTTGCTTCATTTGCCGTGATCGTATATGCCATCAATAAAGTCTTTGCGTATATTCAATTAGTCCAGGGACAAGTCCACGGTATCAATGCCTTATTGCCGTATGTGGCCAGCTTGGACGCGTATGCTGAAGAAGCGCGTTCTCGGCAAGAACATGATACCGGCACCAAGGATTTTCGTTTTGCCAAAGCAATTTCTTTTCAAGACGTTACCTTTGGTTATACTGATGATGGATCGGTTTTGTCCAATATTTCGTTTACGATAAAAAAAGGTGGAATGATTGGCATTATTGGTCCATCAGGATCAGGAAAAACAACGGTTGTGGATCTGCTCTTACGTCTTTTAACACCGAAGCAGGGAATCATTACTTTGGATGACACTGATATTACCAAGATTCATGTAGCTGATTGGCGTGAGCATATTGGCTATGTTTCCCAAGATATGTTTCTTTTGAACGATAGTATTGCCAATAATATTCGTTTCTATAATCCACATATCACGGAACGTCACATGATCATGGCCGCAAAACAAGCGAATATTTATGATTTTATACTGCAACAACCCCGTCAGTTCGATACCGTGGTTGGTGAACGCGGTGTACTCATTTCTGGTGGTGAAAAACAACGTATTATTCTTGCCCGAATTCTTGCTCGTGAACCAGATATTATTGTGCTTGATGAAGCAACCAGCGCCCTTGATAATGAGTCAGAGGCTCTTATCCAACAGTCTATAGAAAATCTAAAAGGAAATCGTACCGTGATTGTTATTGCGCACCGTTTATCAACGATCATGGCCGTGGATAATCTTATTGTTTTGGAGGATGGACACATTCGAGAACAGGGAAGCCCAACACAATTATTGAAAGATAAGGATTCGTATTTTTATAAAGTTTACAATGTCCGATAGTATATGCGTTTGTTTTTAATTGGTTGGGCAGAGAATCGAAAAGAACTCGTGAATGTTGCACAAAGCTTGCGTCAAGATCATGCAATTGTTTATTGGACTCGATCATCCCTTGATTTTAGTCTTCAAGAGTCATTGTTCCCGGGAACAATTTTTCATGATTATGAAGACGCGGTCGCGGCACGACCGGCTCCTGCTTTGGCAGATGAAGTATTTTTACCGCCAAGCATGGAATTGCTCAAAGATTTATATGAAACTGAATCACTCATACTCACCATGATGAATAAAAAGTATGATTGGATGAGTGTGGCTGAGCGTAAACATCGGTATTATTCCTATGTACGGTATTGGTACGGTGTTATTCAAAAATATAAACCTGACGTAATTATTTTTTCTTTTATTCCTCATACGCTCTATAATTTTGTTCTTTTCGGTTTGGCAAAATTATTGAATATTCCTACCATCATGCTTGATAATACGCTCGTTGGTGATCGATTATTATTTATGAATGATTATGACGTAGGGAATACGGCATTACAGAATGAACTGGTAAAAAATCAAAACAAAAATTTTTCAATAAATGATCTGCGGACTGATTTGCAAAAGTATTATACTGCTCAAATCGATCCGGGTGGAGATACGCCACCGCTCTATCAAACAAAAGAACTGAATAATTTTTCTTGGTCAAAAAAAATCACCGCAAAAACAACCATAATTTGGAAAAGTATTAAGGATAGAACTATTCTTGAAAAAGGGCTCGGCTATCTATCGAAACAATTACATGCTAATTTGGCAGATGAATATAATCGATTCCAAACTACTCCTGATTTGACCAAGCCTTTTGTTTACGCGCCACTACAATATCAACCAGAATGTACAACAAGCCCCTTGGGTGGTATATTTGTAGATCAGATCCTTATGATAGAAACTTTGGCCGCTGCCTTACCAAAAGGCTGGGTTATCTATGTTAAAGAGCACCCTATTCAATGGCTTTCACGGGGGACTAATTTTGTGGGATCTCGGTATCAAGGGTATTATGAAGCTCTTGCCCGGATAAAAAATGTTTTTCTTGTGCCGATCACGACCAATAGTTTTCGACTCATTCGAGAAGCACGGGCAACAGCCACGGTTACAGGAACTACAGGTTGGCAAGCGCTCTTACGTGAAAAACCTGCACTTATCTTTGGGTATCCATGGTATCAACAGTGTCCTGGACTTTTTAAGGTCACTGATGTGGAATCCTGTACTCAAGCTTTTGCGGCCATAGAACGTGAACCTATAGTGCCAGCACAAAAGATTATTAATTTTTTATACGCGTTTGATCAAATAAGTGTCTCTGGTTTTGTGGATGCCTATGGCCGTGAAACGTCGTCCGTGAGTGAAACAGAGAATGAACATAATGTCTTACAAGCACTTCATCAAGAAATTAACAAATTATATGCTCGATCTTAAAGAAAAAACTATTTTAATTACCGGTGGCACTGGTTCATTTGGCAAAGCATTCACGCGTTATTTGCTTGAGTATAGTGAAGCCAAAAAGATTATTGTTTTTAGTCGAGACGAACTGAAACAATACCACATGGAAAAGGATTTACGTGATCCTCGTCTTCGTTTTTTTATTGGTGATGTCCGTGATTTACCGCGTTTGGAACGCGCGTTTTCTGATGTTGATGTTGTAGTACACGCGGCAGCACTGAAACAAGTACCGGCTTTGGAATATAACCCCATGGAAGCAGTAAAAACCAATATCATAGGTTCTCAAAATGTGATTGAAGCCGCAATTAACCAAAAAGTGTCACAAGTTCTGCTTATTTCCACGGATAAAGCAGCGCATCCTGCAAATTTGTACGGTTCAACAAAATTATGCGCTGAAAAATTATTCATTGCAGCGAATTCTTATGGCAAAGGCGTGACGCGTTTTGGTGTTGTGCGCTATGGAAATGTGATTGGGAGTCGAGGGAGTATTATTGAAGTTTTGTTAAAAAATCGCCAGAGCGCGAAAGTCTCGATCACGGATCTTGAGATGACCAGATTTTGGATTGGTATGGATCAAGCGCTTGAACTCGTCATGTTTGCCTTGGAACAAATGGAGGGTGGAGAATTGTTTATCCCCAAAATTCCCAGCATGAAACTTGTTGATTTGTTTGATGCCATTGTCCCGAACGCAGAAAAAGAAGTTATTGGTATTCGATTGGGAGAAAAAGTACATGAAATTTTATTGACTGAACAAGAAGCGCGACATGCGGTTGAACTTGAAAAATATTTTGTCGTGATTCCCGAAGCAGTATTTTGGCCTACCGATCATTTTCAAAAATATTATGCAGCAGGCCAAAAACTTGATGCATCGTTTTCATTTACGAGTCATAAAAATACGCAGTGGCTTACCAAAGATCAATTGCAAACGATTATTGAACATCTCGTAATCACCTAACTATGATTCCTTATGGACATCAATCAATTAACGCGGCTGATCTCAAAGCCGTGCGTAAGGTATTGTTGTCTGAATGGTTAACCCAAGGCCCGGAGGTTAGCAATTTTGAAAAAGCATTAACCGATTATACGGGCGCGCGGTATGCTGTTGTATTTGCCAACGGTACTGCAGCGCTTCATGCTGCGTATTATGTTACTGGTCTTAAACCAGGGGATGAATTTATTACAACTCCGCTCACGTTCGCAGCAACCGCGAATGCTGGTCTCTATCTTGGTGCCAAACCTGTGTTTGCAGATATTAATCATCAGGGTAATTTGGATCCTGTTGCCGTTGCTCAAAAAATTACCGCAAAAACAAAGATGATTGCTGTGGTTGATTATGCTGGTTTGCCGGTTGATCTGCGCGCGTTTAAAACATTGGCAAAAAAACATAATCTGATTTTGATTGAAGACGCGTGCCATGCTTTGGGAGCAGAATACCAGGGGAAAAAAATTGGCAGTATTTCTGACATGAGTATTTTTAGTTTCCATCCAGTTAAGTCAATTACTACGGGTGAAGGTGGTGCTGTACTTACGAACAACAAAAAATATTATGATCAATTAATCATGTTTCGGACACATGGTTTAACCAAAGATCCGACATGTTTAACCAAAAAAAGTCCGGGTGATTGGTATCATGAGATGCAGATGTTAGGTTTTAATTATCGTTTGACTGATCTGCAAGCCGCGCTTGGCACCAGTCAAATGCGTCGCTTGGATCGTTTTATTGCGGCGCGAGAAAAGATCGCAGCACGCTATGATAAAGAATTATCCGGATTGGCTGATCATATTATCTTACCACCAAGAAGTACTCAAAAACGCTCAAGTTGGCACCTGTATTGTATTCGTTTGACTACAGCCTTGGCCAATAAACGAAGTACTATTTTTCAAGAATTACGCGCTGCTGGTATTGGTGTGCAAGTTCATTATATTCCGGTGTATTTTCATCCTTATTATCAGGGATTAGGATATGCAAAAGGACTGTGTCCAAAAGCTGAAAGCTGGTACGAGAGCGCAATTTCATTGCCGATTTTTCCTGAATTGACCAAACATCAACAAGATATTGTAATTACAACCGTACGAAAAATTTTAGATCAAGCAGTATGATACGATGTGTTCCACGTTCGGAAATTGAAGATGATGTATGGGATGGTTTTTGCGCCACCTCACCAACCGCGTGGTTTCGTAACACAACCGAATTTTTACAGTTTACTACTGAAATGTCATTTGATCAAAACATTAAAGACCGTTCATTTGGTGTTTTTGATGATCATACCCTGAAAGCACTAATTGCTCTCACGGTACAACCTCTGCACGCAAATCCGGAATTATATGAATTTGGTATGGGAGGAACTCCGATCCCATATCCGGCTTTTGCTGAAATGTCCTTGAAAGACGAAACAAAATTATTAAAAATTATTTTTTCTGAAATTGATCGTTTGGCTGCGGAAGATCATATTGTCCAAGCACGATTTTTTGTTGATCCTCTCTCACCAACGCTTCTTTCTGGCCGTCAACGCTATAATCCATTTTTAAAATTTGGTGGTCATTCAACAGAGCTCACGACGAATATCATTGCATTGCATCAGACCGAAGAAGCATTGTTGCACGATATGGCTCGAGGTCATCGGACCGATATTATGTTTGCTCAAAAACAAAAGTATACGGTAACTATTTTTGATAAAACTACGATTACCGAAGCAGTGTTCGCTCAATACCAAAATCTTCATTTGCGCGCCGCTGGTCGAAAAACTCGACCAGATGAGAGTTGGCAAACTATGTTGCGTTGGATTACGAACGGTCAGGCAATTCTCTCGTTTATCCATATGAGTGGAGAATCTGAATATGTATCAGGTGCTCTTAGTATCACGTATCAGAATAAAGCATACTATGGATCTGGTGCCACAGACCCGGATCATGAGAAAATTCGTGGTCTTGGTCATTGGTTACAATGGGAAACTATGCGATATTTAAAGAAACAGGGTATCACACACTATGAAACTGGTTGGAATTATTATCCCATAATCTCAAGTGAAGTTGCTTCCCCAAAAGAACTGGCTATTGGGCATTATAAGTCATTATTTGGTGGAATGATTTTACCGCTTTGGCGTGCTGATAAATATTATTCTCTGTCGTGGCTGCAACAAAAGCAACAAACATTGATTGAAGAATTTATGCGTAATCAAAATAAGGTATGAAATCAATCTCATTTTCAACATCACTCCGGGAATATTCAATTGGTCCAGGCTCACCGTGTTTTATTATTGCTGAAGCCAGTTCCAATCATGGACAAAATATTGAACGTGCCAAACAGATGATTGATGCTGCTAAAGCTGCTGGAGCAGACGCGGTTAAATTTCAATTATTTAAGGCTGAAGATATTGCCGTGAATACGAATGATCCCCGCGCTGTGCTTCGGGCTTCTGAAAAATCAGTTTTTGTTAAAGAAGATACCAAACTTATTGACTTGTATCGGGTCAATGAATTTCCTCGTGAATGGGTGGTAGCATTAGATGACTACGCGCGTGAACAAGGAATTTTATTTTTAGCCACGCCGTTTGATAACGCGGCTGTTGATCTTTTGGAATCCATTAATGTACCAGTCTACAAAATCGCTAGTTATGAAATGCTTGATGTGCCCCTCTTGCGTCGAGTCGCTGCAACCAAAAAACCAATTATCCTTTCCACAGGTATGGCTGACCTTCACGAAATTGGTCAAGCATTGGATGTACTCAAACAAGCGGGCAATGAACAGATTATTATTCTACATTGTCGAAGTACCTACCCTTTGCCACCGGCTGAGGTTGGACTCAAAGCTATAACAGCGATTGATGCACAGTATGATCATCCTGTTGGTTATTCAGATCATTCACTCGGTATCACGATTCCTATTGCTGCGGTGGCTTTGGGCGCGCACGTTATTGAAAAACATTTTATGCTTGATGATGGTGTGTCCACGGTTGATGATAAATTTTCTCTGAACCCAACTGAACTCAAAATTATGGTTCAAGCTATTCGTGATACGGAAGCAGCATTGGGAAACGTAGAAAAGAAACCAACAGAAAAAGAATTAGCTGAACGTCTTCTTGGTCGCCGTTCATTGTGGGCCACTCGTACTATTGCAGCTGGTGAACCATTGACTGCGGATAATGTTCGCAGTTTGCGTCCAGGTGTTGGTTTGTCACCCCTCGAGTATGACGTGGTTATGGGAAAAAAAGCCAAACAAACAATTCTTTCGGGAACAGCCTTGTCATGGGATCTTATTGATTA
This sequence comes from Candidatus Magasanikiibacteriota bacterium, assembly GCA_023246565.1. Lineage (GTDB taxonomy): Bacteria > Patescibacteriota > Patescibacteriia > Magasanikbacterales > UBA922 > 2-12-FULL-41-16. Next base: position 739 of record JAHFIE010000011.1, on the reverse strand, counting down.
GTCTATGAAAAGAACTATACGCTACGAACAAAACTATTGTTATCTCACCGAGCTCGTTGCGGCTGATTTGCCGTTCATCAAGCAGTGGCGCAATGAACAGATGGCGGTTTTGCGTCAAACAAAAGTATTAACTGATACTGATCAAAAAAAATGGTTTCGTGCCATGAGAAAAGATACACAACAAAATCTTTTTGCGATTATTGATAAAAAAAATACTGCGCTTATTGGCTATGGTGGCCTTACGCATATTGATTGGGTGCATCAGCGAGCTGAGATTTCATTTCTCTTAGCCACAAATATCAGTAAAGCTCGATACCGTCAACTTTTTTTGGAAGCACTTGCTATGTTTCGCGATCACGCGTTTCAGCACCATAAACTCCACAAAGTATTTACGGAAACGTATCCTTTTCGAAAATATCATATTGCAATCTTGGAAGAGTTTGGTTTTAAACGAGATGGTCAGATGACTGATCATATTTTTTATAAAGGAAAATTTATTCCTTCATTGCTCCATTATTTGCTCACTACGAAATAAATAATATGAGAAAAAAACAGCATCTTTTTATTATTTTTGGCACGACCAGTGGTCTTGGTAAGGCTCTCCATGAAGTAATTTCAGCAAAACCAGAACATGATTGCTGTATCATTAATCGTCGCGCGATAAAAACAACAACAAAAACAACCTCGCTTCAGTTTGATATGAGTAGAACGGCTACTCCACTTTTTTTAAAACAGTTAT
>JAHFIE010000059.1 GCA_023246565.1 Candidatus Magasanikiibacteriota bacterium | reverse complement strand
ACTGCTGCTTTTCGTTCAGGAGTATATAAAAATTTTTGGGTCAAAACCTCAGCAACCTGTTCAGCACTTGTAGCATCTTTAATCTCACGCGTATCAGCATAGAGTAAAAAAAGATCTTTATTGATTGCAAGCGGATACGTTGCATCTGTTCGTGAATCAGAGATAAAAATTTCTCCGCGTTTCGGAATGAGTTTATTGTATGATTCCTGGGCATTCGTTGCTAAAACAGTATAAAATTCGTGGTTAATAACCATTAAAAAAAAGAGACGGAGAATAATAAAACCAGCGCCAATCATAATACCATAGACGGCAATACGAAGGCGTTGGTCACATTGAGCACGACCAGTATCTTGTTTTCTAAATGAAGAATAGATCATCTTATTATTTTATCATATTTCAAAAGCCAAGCCTATATTTTGGCTTGACTCTCAGATATCTTTTTTATATAATCTACAAGTCATTCGGGTTATCTCTTCGAGATAGCCCATCATCGTCTCAGAAATGAGACATTCTGTCTCATTTCGTTCGACTCCTCGGGCTATAGCGCAGTTGGTAGCGCGCATCGTTCGGGACGATGAGGTCGTGGGTTCAAATCCCGCTAGCCCGACCAGATTTATCCTTTCTTCAATTTGCTCCATTGACTTTCAACGACTTTTGCAACAATGTTTCCAACTCGCGTAGCTAAACCAAGTTCTTTCGTATATTTTTCTGTAATATCTTGAACTAGAGTGTGAAATTTTTCTTTGGTTAAATTCTGCCAACCACCGGCCTTGTTAACTTCTTTTTTAACCCGTTCATACACCTCTTGAGCATGCTCAAGAGCTTGATCACGTACAGCTCTCCCCTCTTTGGTTGCCGACAACCACATAAGGCCTGCTCCCAAAAGTCCGCCAAAAAATAAACCGCGTTTAAAATTTCCCATATATTTTTGTTAAAATTTAGTCATAATCTACTATACCATTTCATCTGAGGGTACGCCAGCAAGTGTACGATACAATTCATCGAGCTGGGACACAACCAAAGGCCAAGCAAAAATTTCTTCAGCAACCGTCCGTGCCTGTTTTCGCCAGACATCACGGTCAACATCTGCTGCAAAATATCCAGCCAACGTCTGGGCCAAAGCAACCTCATCACCAACGGGAAAAACCATGCCAGCAGCTTCGGCAACACTTCGAACCCCGGTCAAGTCACTCGCAATCACAGGAATCCCCGATGCATAGGCTTCGAGAAGAACCATACCAAATGCTTCACCAATCGTTGTTGATGGTAATACTAAAACATCAGCATTTTGGTAATACTGTGGTAAATCACTATCTTCAACTCGACCAACAAATCGCACAAGATTCTTTAGTCCAAGTGCTTGCGCCTGTGTTTCAAATCGTGATCGTAACACCCCATCACCCACCATAATTGCTTGCAAAGGATGTTGATTCTTCTTCGCAAGAAACAAGGCTTTCAATAGTACGGGAACACCTTTAAAAAAATGCGCTGGATCCATGCCACCCACAAATAAAACTGTAGGTTGGGTATAATCCAAATCAAGATTTGTAAAAAATTCAGAGGTTTTTTCTCCTGGTCGAAACCGCTCAATATCCACGCCAAACGGAAGTTCTAACCATTTTCCAGGATCATGAGAAAATACATGGTGAGCCGAACTCTGGGTAATATAATCAAATGAACTGGCAATAATCGCGTCGGCTGATCCAAGAATTTTCGGCATCCAATACCGGGCATAGTATTTAAAAAACAAATCTGTCCACGATTCCACCCTGGTGTCCATGTGATACGTGATAACCAGTGGTTTATTTGGATTTCTTAATTTCCATTTTCGAACAAGACCTGCGGTGCCATAAAACGGGTAATGTAAATGCACCAGATCAAACGCGTCCAATTCTTTGCCTAAATCTGGTAGACGTGCTGCATTACCATAGGAAAAACTAGGCTCCAATCGACGGGCATAGTCAATTTGAGATTGCAATTCTGGAGTATGTTCTTCAGCTTCAGGAGCTTCCACTGGTTTAATTTCACCGGTCTCATGATACTGAGGAGTAAAAACTTCTACATGATGACCAAGTTTAGACAATTCTGCTGCAGTTTGAAAAACAACATTCCCCATGCCACTGTAGTAGGGTGGATAACGACAAACAATGTGAGCGATGTTCATACTACCTTAAATAATCCCCACAATGCCGCGCTCATGAGCGCGAAAATAACGCCAATTCGTTCGGCCGACATACTCATACTGTTTTCTTTGAAGAACTGGGCGCTGGAATCGTTGTTTTTAATGCTTCCTGCCGGACAATCTTGGTAACATCACGTTGTATTCCTTCTATTTTTATATGCAACCTAAACATCAGATAGAACAAAGCGATAATCGCGCTGTAAAAAACTAAATCTGCACCACGACCAATACCCAAATACGCTGCTAAGAATTGCGTACTACCGGGATAGAGAACAGCAATAAGAGCTGCGAACCAAAACAATAACCAAAACAATAGTCCGCTTTTGCCGAGTACCCCTTCTCGACCACGACGAATTACACTCATGACTGCAGTGAGGACAATGATAAAAAATAAAAATTTGAATAGAATAAGCATACTTAGAATAAAAAAATCTTTAACCTACGTTCTGAGTGATTTTTTATGGTAATCCGTAGGGAGGCGCGTCACTTTTTAAAAAATGGAGTTTACGACATTTTTAGAAAAAGTTATGCGCCGATCACTCAGAACAATGATTGGTGAATCTAATCCGAAATGATCACCTTCAGAGAAACTTACTGATTAGTAGATCACGGACAATTTTTAATCCACCAACAGTCCCCTGCCCAAAGTTATGATACTGGACTGTGATAGGATATTCAACCCAGGTTAAATGATATTTCGCAATTAAACCTGGGATTTCAGTGGCGTGCGCCATTCTGTCCTGGGTAATAAAGATAGTATCAAGGGCGCGACGACCAAGAATTCGAAAACCATTATGGCTATCAGACAATCGAACCGTACCTGAAAGCCGATCGACCAATCGACCCATAGGTAATAAAAACCATTGTTTAAACCACGGTATTATTTGATGATTACCTAAAAAACGAGAACCTAACAAAACATCTTTTTTACTCGTTTTAATCATGGCCAATGCAGCAGGAATATCTGATGCCATAAATTGACCATCAGCATCAAAATGAATTACCCAATCAGCATTGGAACGACGAGCATAGTCATGACCGGTTTCAAGTGCTGCGCCTTGGCCACGATTCAATGAGTGACGGATCACTATCGCGCCAGCACCACGAGCGAGATCTGCAGTATTGTCGACTGAACCATCATCAATAACAACCACATCGTCAACATACAATAAAAGATCTTTGACCACAGAAGCAATCGTTCTCGATTCATTGAATGCCGGGACAAGAGCCATTATCATAGAACTAAAGAAGAGCTTCCTTGTTCGCCACGGTAAAATCAATGGTTCGTTGCAAACCATCATCAAGCCGTACGAGTGGTAACCAACCCAATTCTTCTTTTGCCCGATGTAAATCAGGAGTACCCTTGCGTGTCAAAAAAATTAAGGGTGCTTCAAAAACAATACGAGAACTTGAATGTGTAAGATCAATAATTTTTTGTGCAACATCCATCATTTTTAGCGGTACATCTGAACCAAAATTGACTATGGAGACTTCAGGGCCAGTCCCCATAAGTCGGACTAATCCGTCAACCATGTCGGTTACAAAACAGAGGGTTTGTTCCAAAGTTTCATCACCATAAATAACCAAATCTTTACCATCAAGAGCATTTAAAATAAAATCAGGAATCAGTAAACCGTCACGAAGTTTCATGCGTGGTCCATACGACGTAAATACCCGAGCAATTTTAGCATCAATATGATACACCTGACGATACGTTTCAACACAGGTCTCGGCAAAACGTTTGCCTTCGTCATAACAACCGCGTGGAGAAAGATGATTTAATTTTTGAGCTTCATCATTTTCAGAAAAAAACTTGTGTTCTTCGGTGGCATCTCCGTAAACAACAGAACTTGAAGCAAATAAATATTTAGCTTTAAATTGTAAAGCTAAATCAAGGGTAGAAAGTAAAGCCCGTGAATTGGCCCATAAAGAATGAATTTTTAGATTTTCAAAATTTTTAGGACTTGTTGGACACGCAAGATGGTACACTTCTTGAATACCTTGAAATTTAACTCGAAATTTATCCAATTCAGGAAAAGCAGCCAAATCAATTGGTTGATTCACATCTGATTTAATAAACTCAAAATCAGGATATTGCAATAAGTGTTCAATATTGCGGATATGAGAATTAGAAAAATCATCAATGCAAATAACTTTGGCTTCGCGCAGTAATCGTTCACACAAATGTGAACCAATAAAACCAGCACCGCCAGTTACTAACACATTCTTTTTTTCAAAAATAGGTACTTCGGTTGGCATATAATTAACGAGGAATTACAAATGCTTGCCGGACGGCTGGAACCGTCGGAGGAATACGCCACTCAGTTTGTACTTGAGCACGTCTGTTCCATGCTCGAATGAGCGTAGTATTCGTTGGATGATACGTCACCATATCAAGTGAACCATCATGATTAGCATCAAACACTTGCACCGCAATACCGGTTTTTAGTCCATCGCCCAAGGGTGAAAAAGAACGGATCAATTCACCACCAAGGGTGTACAGCGCCAGATTATCATTGACTCCAGAACCAGAGCCAATAATAAGCTCCGGGTCTTTATCACCATGAAAATCTCCGGTTGCTAGATTGGCTGACAAACCCATATCATCAATTATATGTGCTGCAATTTCTTTATTGTTTTCATAAACATGAAGTTGTAATGGCTTTTTTTGAAAGCTAAAAATACTATACACTTTATCCTTTGCAATAACACTGGCAACGGCATTATGTTTTTCTGGAGTTTGTACTGTTGCCAAAGCAGTGCCGTCAATTCCAAAGAGCTGATACACTGTAGTATCAGCATAGCGTGGACTTGCCACAATAACGATTTTATTTTCCAATTGACCAACAGATAGTTGTATCGGACCGGTTGCCGGTATCACCCAAGTATTTTCCAATTGCCAACGATAATTATAAATACTGATTGAACGTTCAATTTTATTTTTCATGCGCGAAACAACAAAACTCAATCGATTACCAACACCAAAGGTTGCAACACTATCTGCTCCCATGACTTCGCTCCGTTCATAATTTGCACCCTCATCAAGTGGATCAGCATAGAATTCATAAAAAGCACCATGCAAACTATCTACAAGGGCAAATGATTTGGTACGAATTGGTTTTTCAGAAATTGTTACCGGTACTGGTACTGTAGCATTTGTTGGAGAAATTACAGGAATTGTTTCAAACATGGTTGGTGGCAATGGAACTCCTACAGCGCTTGCGACAGCACGATGAACTTGAAGTAATCCTTTGCCATACCAATTGGCATAGCCGGTTTCATCCAAAGCCGGAGTATGATGAACAGTTGTTAACAA
>JAHFIE010000058.1 GCA_023246565.1 Candidatus Magasanikiibacteriota bacterium | reverse complement strand
TTCTTTTTCCAGAAGGGTTCATGGTATCGCAGTGAATCAGTAACAAAACCCTTTGCCGCAGAAATTGAAACAGCGTGGAAAAACGGTCTAACTGTTTTTTCCATAACGGATCTTTGTGAACAATTTCATAAAGAATGTGAAATTAAAATCAACAAACTTATAAATGAGCATAAACCGATTGAAGAAAAATTGTCAGAAGTTGTCGCAATGGCTCAAACCGCAACCACGTTTATTTGGTTGGCGCACGGTTTTGAATATTTTTTTACTGAACGTCTGCATAAGCAAGTGCCGAATTTTATTTCCAACGATATTGAAAAATTCATCGGCGATATTTCTTTTCCGATAAAGAAAAACGCGCATAATCTTATGGAAGAGGCTTTGCGTGGTAATGAATCCCTAGAAACCGTGCGGGAAAAATTCGGTTGGATCCGCGCTCGCGACGGATTTTCCGATGCGTTCAGTATTGAAGAATTACAACAACAACGCGATGAATTACAGAAAGAATTAAATGCCCCGGAGCATATTTTTCCGGACATACCAGAACCTTTGCGATTATTAGCCCGAGAAACACAGGAGTTGGTTTTTTACCGGACATTGCGTACAGATTTATTTTATAAGCTTCTTTACCATGCACGCCCGATTTTTCAAAAAGCCGCCCAAAAATACAATATCTCGTTTGCTCGATTAAAAAATTACTCAATCTATGATTTGATAAGTGGTACACTACGGGAATATCCGGAGCACGTGAACGTCATTGGACACAAAGAAGAATTTCAACTTTTTGAAGAACCGATTATAGCGGATGAGGAAGAAGAGGCGGAGATTATTCAAGGTGTGGTTGCTTACAAAGGAAAAATTCAAGGTACGGTCAAAATTGTGAAAACTGTCCAGGAATTGGATAAAGTCAAAGAAGGAGATATACTCGTAACACAAATGACGTTTCCGTCATTTATTATGGCCATGAAACGCGCTGCCGCGTTTGTAACTGACGAGGGCGGTATCACTTGTCATGCCGCGATTGTAGCCCGTGAAATGAAAAAGCCCTGTATTATTGGGACAAAGAATGCGACAAGGATTTTGAAAGATGGAGATAAGGTGGAGGTGGATGCTGAAAAAGGGATTGTCAGAAAAATTTAAATATGAATATTTCTGTTTACATTGATGGAGCTAACTTACACCAAGCAACCAAACGTTATGAGTGGAAGTTTGATTACAAAAGATTTTTTATTTGGTTGAAAGACAAATATCATATCAATGATGCATACATTTTTATAGGTCATAGTCCAAAATATCAAAGCACCTATACGTATCTTACAGAATGTGGCTATACATTAGTTTATAAAGAAGTAAGTTATGATCACACCGGTAAAATTAAAGGGAATTGCGATGCTGATCTTGTCGTTCACGCTATGAAAGGATATTATGAAAAAGAGTTTGGTCAATTGATATTAGTTTCGAGCGATGGTGATTATGCTAGCTTAGTTGCATTTTTGAAAAGTAAAGGAGCATTTCTGACATTAATTACCCCATATACCCGTTTTTCTTTCTTATTGAGAAAATTAAATATCGGCGTAGTCCTTTTAGAAAAATTGGCGGACAAAATTCGAAAAACTCAATAAAAGAAAAAGCCCTCGAGAGGGACAAAACCCTAACGAGGTCTTTTTCATAGGAATGAATGTACTATACCATACCGCACACACATTGTCAACAGAAATATGGTTTAAAATAGAATAATACTACTTCTATGAAATGGGAAAAATTTATTTCAGCCGGATTTAGAATGCCTTTTTACATGAATTTATTTGTGAAAGGTCATATTGATGGTGTGCGCAAGGTGACTGGTTGGGATCGACCACAGGCCTTGGTCGTGATTGAACATCAGATGAACACAGTCTACGAAAGTCCTGAAGCTTTGGCTGATTATCGCGTGTATATTGTTGAAAAGTTGAAAACCAGAGAATTTCGTGATCATTTTATTGCTTCATTTGAAAAAGCCGATCGCGACCTGACAGAGTTTTGTCGAACATTGTACTTTCATGATTATGTAGAAGATGATTTGGCTGAAATAGGCCGCCAACTGAACCAATTTGTTATTTTATTTACTCATAAATTTGGTATTTACGGATTGCCGAAATTTACTGATCTTGCGTTATCGACGATGATACCAGAATTACTCAGTGTATCCCTCACTGACATTGAACTCGCTGAAAGTACCAAACCAACACACCTCAGTGAATATACTGAAGAACGAGTTGCATTCCTTTCTTTGGCTAAAATTATCTATGATAATTCTACCTTAAAATCATTATGGAATAATTCTGTCGCAGAAATTATTGATCAATTAGGTAGATTTCATCCAGAATTTTATTTTAAAATTGAGTCACATGTTAGAAAATTTTCTTGGTTAAGTGTAAGTCATCATGTGCAACCCATGACCCTGGAAATTGCAATTGAAAATCTAAGACAAGCTCTCCACGATACCACGTTTCAAAAAGAATTGATGGATAAACAGGATGAAATTTCCCCTACGATTGCTCGTCAAGAAGCAATAAAGGAAAAATACAAATTAACCGAAGCAGATCAAGATTTTTTAGGATTTATTCGCAGTCTTAATGAGATTAATGAAAGCCGAAAAGTTGCTATGAGTAAGGCTCTCCTCTGGTCATACCCACTGTTTCAAGCATTGGCAGATCGCCTTTCTATTGATGCTATTTCATTACGCCAGTTAACTGCCGAAGAATTGGCTACTATTGTTGCAGATGGAAAACTGTCTGATACCATGCGAAACGTGGCACAACAACGTTTGGAATATTATGTCTGTCTTTTGGATAAAACAGGTATACATAATTTTAGTGGTGCAGAAGCAAAAGAAGTTGCTGATCGAGAACTCGGGGTTGTTGACTATGAACATACCACAGAGATTCGTGGTAAAGTTGCTCAACCAGGACACGCTGTTGGCAAAGTGCGGTTGATTTTGTCCGAACATCAGGTAGAAAATTTATTGCCCGGAGAAATTCTTGTTACTTCAATGACTGATCCGGATATGGTGCCGGCTATGAAAAAAGCTGCCGCAATTGTAACGGACGAAGGTGGGATTACCTGCCATGCCGCGATTGTTTCGCGTGAACTCAAAGTTCCTTGTGTGATCGGCACGAAAATCGCAACCAAAGTTTTTAAAGATGGGGATATGGTAGACGTTGATGCGGAAACTGGTGTCGTGAGAAAATTAATCTAGATTTATTTTTACCTAATTTCTATGGAACAAGAAGGAATGGTACAAGAAGGAATGGGACATGAACAAGAACCACAGCCGGCCGCACGTATTTATATGGATATGGCTCGGCATGGTTTAAAAGGTCCTAAGCCACGGGAAGCTTTGTCAAAAGAAGGAATTGAAGGTGCGGTAGAGGCTGGCTTAGGTAAAGTACAACCTGCTCCGGCTGGTGATGTATATGGTTCCCCTCGTGAACGTACTGGCCAAAGTTCAGTATTTCGCATGTATGCTGAACAATTACAACATGTGACAGGGTGGGATTTTGATCCTGAAGAATTTGTTCGTTGGCTTGAAAAAGGGGGACTATCCAAGACAGAAACTCCTTTTTTAAATTTCCAAGTGGGTGAGGGGGAGTATAACAAGGAATTCATGGAGAATTTTTTAAAGGGTGAATATTTTAAGTGGATTACTGAACGCAGTGATGCCGCGGCACTTGAATTTAAACAAAAACCAGAGTCAGTAACCCCATTTTCCATTCAGGCCGGTAATGTAGGTTCATTTATTTTCGCCGAAGTGTGGGCTGCTTATGATAGATTAGGTAAAGGAGAAACTGTTGAACCAAGAGTAGATTTTGCCACTTCGCACCAAGGTGTGTTGGAAAGTTTTTTGTATAAAGTTATTAAAAAACATAGTGGTGATGATCTGGCAGCGCACTTGGTGGAATCCTTGAATAATCAAGGATTCGCGGAAAACCAGGGTTTTAGTGTTGAAGTTAAGATTCTTGATCCCCATGACCCAAAGGCATGGAATGTTACGGTAGTCTATGGTGATACACCATTTGTCCTTCCTTCTGCAGAGGTCTTGGAAATAATCAAAGAGGGCCAAGATCTTAAAACTGCTTTGGCAGAATTGCAAAAATAATTGTACGTCTTCAAAGAGATTGGGGTAGTGTGTTTGATTTATGTATGATATTTGGCAAAAATTGTGGTCGCGGCGATATGCACCGTATATCGCGGCATGCTATATCCAATTCATGCAAAGAATCCCCGGGTTTGATAATTGTCGTAATAAATTGTTTGTCCCCGAGGGCAGTCTTCATGCCTTGTATTTTCGTACAGATGAATTTAAAGAATTGGTGGATAATTACTCCGCCTATCTTTTGAATATTGATCTGAATGAGTATCCTCAGCATTATGAACAAACATTTGCTGATTATTTGTCGTGGGCAGAAGTGGAAAATCAACGTGATTGGTCAGAATTATCCATGAGTGAACTCGTTGAATTTTGTAATATTTTTACTGATAAAAATATTGACCTGGCTGATTGGCAATTTTTTGCATTTGTGGTTTTGGAGGGAATCGCAAAAGAAGTCACAGAACACTATCATGGTGATGCTCGAGCACTTTCCGCAATCGGATCGCCCGAACGTTTTACCAAGATTACCAATGCTCGACGTGCATTATTGGATCTTGTGGAGCAAGGAAAGACTGATGAAAAAACATTGTTAGCATATCAAAAGGAATACGCGTGGTTGCCTATGTATGAATTTATTGATGAACCTCTTACTCTGGATACAATACGAAGAGACATTGGTGAAATTAAGGATCCTTCAACAGAAAAAGCAACCATTATAAAGACACATGAGGAACAACAAAATTATTTCCAAAAATTCAAAGAAACGGTTACTGATCCACTATGGCGGAAGAAAGTGGAAATCACGCATACCTTCAGTTATTTAAAAGAAATGCGGGACGATTATCGACGTCCGTATTATTTGGCTTTCCGTCCGTTTTGGAATGAAGTTTCGCGTCGTACCGGACTTTCTTTGGTTGAAACCAATTATCTTCTTCCCAATGAATTGATTGATGTCCTACAAAATGGTTCGGATTCCTATCTCGAGCGGATAAAAAAACGCCAGACTGTTTTTTCATTGGTTTTGACGGATGGTGAATTAACAATTCACGAACGTGATGTTGGACCGGAATATCTTATCGCGGATTTGAAGAACGAATCGCAAATAATACAAGGTGTATCCGCGTACGGCGGCGTAGTTCATGGTCGGGTAAAAATTATGTATCACAAAGGAGATTTTGCACAATTTTCTCCTGGCGATATTTTGGTGACTGCTATGACCCACCCGGAATTTTTGCCGATTATGAAACAAGCTGCGGGGATTGTCACTGACGAAGGCGGTATAACCTGTCATGCGGCTATTGTTGCTCGAGAACTTGGAAAGCCTTGTGTTATCGCAACTCGGAATGCCACAAGAGTTTTACATGATGGGAATTTGGTGGAAGTTGATGGTGAACAGGGGATGGTGAGGAGAATATGAGTAT
>JAHFIE010000057.1 GCA_023246565.1 Candidatus Magasanikiibacteriota bacterium | reverse complement strand
TTTTTTGAAGTAAACTCAATTTTTTAATCACGAAACTGGATTGATTCAATAATGGAAGACTCAAACATATTCGACGTACTCTGAATTTCGAGAATGGATCGATTGGGTAATTCCAACTCATAGACACTTATAGGGGTCGTACTGACCGTACTTGGATCAATAAACTTGAGTGCTGGTTTCCCCGCAATCAAAAGCGAGGTCATGGCGTCTTCTTTTACTGGATAATTTTTCTTGTGGATAAAAAATGAGATCCAATCCTTGGTATCAAGGCTAGTTATCGTCAAATGATCCGGTGCGTATTCAGCTGTCCAACTTCGAGGATACTGAACCGTAAAATCAGCAAAACCAGATACGGTGGCAGTTGCTTTGGCTTTTTGTTCTTCCTGAATTCTTTCTTGGCGTACCATTTCTTGGATCTCAGCACGAATCTGGGCCGGTGTTCGTTGAGATTCAGGAACCGAAACTGTGGATAAACCACAACCAGCACCCAAACTCATAAGGCTTGCAGCAACAAAACCAAAAGCAGTGAGCATACCAAGCCATTGATGATTAGTTTCTCCAGGAGCAGTTCTACCAACGGTCTTCTCGGCAAGAGCAACTGCGCGTTGCACAGGGAAAAAAGTTTTGGTATCAACAATAATCGTATCGACTCGATGTTTAATCGCCAATGACATAACCTCTGCATCACGTTGCAAAATCGTGCCGGTTACTGACACCGATGTATGTTTTCGATGCGACGTTTTCACTAAATCGGCTAGCATCTTTTCCACAATCTTTTTTGATTCTATTGACCATTCTTTATTCTCTTTCATCCCTGATAAACGAGGAGTCAATTCATCAAGATTCACTGACAATTCATCAAACCCTTCAGCAAATTCTTCAGCAAGCATAATATTACCTGGAATTTGCGCAGCAACACCAATATGCCAATTCGATTGATTATGAACAATCCCGTTGGACGCTAATAATGCGAGAATATGAGCGCCTTCTTCTGGTGTTCGACAGAATGGTGCCATAATCCGAAGATTATTGATCCCCCATGTTTCGCGAACTCGTAACAATGCTTCACATTCCATTTGAACGACTGGTTCGTATGATTTGAGAAGATATCGTTCAGCACCACGTCCTGAATTTCTAAGATGCACAGCACGTTCCATGGCAACTCCATGTTTTAGGGAGACAAAGAAATCCTTTGTCGCGTCGCTTAACCGCACCGTGAACGGACGAGGGTAGATTGCGGCAGCCATACAACCAATCGTGCGCGCCAATTGTTCCACACCGAATTCTTTTTTGTTTTTCGCCAAAAAAAGCGGATGAACACGAATAATATTTTCAAAAATATAATCAATGGTTGAAAAACCAATGCCATCATGTGGAACACGATGTAACAATCGCACGTTCATGGGATCATTACCCGTAACCATAACTTTTGTTTTGGTCACGCGATGTATTGGTTGATCATGAATGACTTCGTAGGGTAAAGCACCTTCATAAATAATTCCTTCCTGAGGATTATTACAGGAGAGTGTAATTAAACTACCAGAAGAAAACTTTTTTCGAGCTTCATCTACTCCCAAAATACAAGGTATACCAATTTCCCGGGCAAGAAGCGTTGTAGTACCAAGAGGATCATGATCTTCCACAATGAAACCAGCTGCTGAACGCAATGCAGGAATAAAATCCGGAGTAATATTTTTGGTTACCACAATACTCCCTGGTTTTATCATCGTGCAATCACTGTTTTTCTTGATAAGCATTACTTGACCAGCAGCAATGTGATTCCCAACGGGCACACCGGTTGCAAGAATTTTACTTGTTTGTTTTAAAACAAACGTTTCATTGGAAATAGGTGTGTTATCCCGGGTTAAAAATTCAATACTCGTAATATACCAATCATTATGCTCGTTCCGTATACAGTGTACTAAAACTGGTTTACGACCTTGATCTTCAAGCACAAGCGCGGTTTTGGCCAAAGATACTATTTCAGATGAAGGTATGGTTATTTGACTGGTTCGTGGAGCATCTATAATTGATTCCTTACCCGATCGTAATCCTGGTTTGAATACTACATAATCATTATCTTCAACCCGGACACGCAAAAGAACATCAAGCTTTGTAATGTGGTCAGTGGTTGCAATCGTTGCTGACACTACTTCACGTGGATTAAACCCTTCTTGGACAATCACACCACAGTCAAAATCAGTATGACTTTTTCCGATTTGTTCACGCTCACGAATCCGTGATGGTTCATACCATTGGCAAAGTATTTTCTTAATTTCTGATAACAGAGTCGCATTTGAAAGTTCAATCGCGAAATATGACCGCACATTCTCTTCTGGAGAGGTTAATGATTCATTCAGTTGTAGACTTACCCAATAACGATTTTTACGAGAACGTGATTTTGTTATTACGGTAAACGCAGTCATTATTTCTTGATGCAATGAGCGAGAAAACTCCAAACGCATAAGTGCTGTCCTGACCTGCTTACTTGCTTTCTCGATTGATCCAAGGTTATCAAGATTAATATCATTACAAGCAACTTTGATACGAGAAATTATTTTTTGTTCTTCCAAAAGGAGCCTAATAGTATTGCCATGAATAAGAAAACCACGGGGAATTTTTATCGTTGATGAATCTAATTGATTATGAGCATGCACAGCAGTATATGCTCGGGATCCCATAGGAATAGCATCACTATTAGTAGTACGATCAAGCCAAAAAATCGAGTCAGAAGTTAGACCCGTTTTTTTATGTGCGATATTTTTTTTATTATGAGAAAACGTATGATTAAAAGTATACCACAATTACGCAGTCTTGACCTCAAGAATGGTAATCGGTTCATCACTATTCATGGTGAAAGGATCAGAAAAAGCAACAATAACTTTTTCTCCTGATGTTAGCATCCCCTGCTTTTTACCAAATTCAAGACCAGCTTGAATACAATCCTCTGCTGAGACACCGGAAAAAAGAAAAGGATATATTCCCGAAAAGACTGCTAATTGACGAGCAGTAGTATCTTTGGCAACAGCGGTTAGGACAGGAATTTGTAAACGATGCCGACTAATCATGGCTGCGGTTGAACCTGTTGGAGAAGCAGTGATAATTGCCCGAGCGCCAATATCTGTAACTAAAAGCTGAAGTATATTACTCATGGCTTCGGTTACCGGAACTGAAGCTCCATAGTGTTCCAAGTACGGTATATCATCATAGCGTGATGCTTCCGTGGTCACCAGTATGTCACTCATGGTGGTCACGGTCTCCACAGGAAATGATCCTGTAGCACTTTCATTCGAAAGCATAACAGCATCAGCATGATCAATAACCGCGGTTGCGACATCAGAAACTTCGGCACGAGTTGCGCGAGGACTCGTCTGCATAGAATCAAGCATTTGGGTAGCCACGATGACTGGCTTCGCGACTGAAAGAGCCGAAGCAACCAAATCTTTTTGTGTGATAGGAACCGACGCCGGAGGAATTTCAATTCCCAGATCACCACGAGCAATCATAATCCCATCAGCGACGGTTAAAATTTCCTTGATATTTGCGACAGCTTCAGGGCGTTCTATTTTGGCAATAATTTTTATTTCTGCTTTGGCTGTTTCAATGATGGTTCGTAATTCTTGAACATCTGCTGCGGTTTTAACAAACGACAATGCCATATAATCCACCCCATGTTCGATTCCAAAAGCTGCGTCGGCTCGATCTTTCTCTGTAAGCGAGCTGGCAGTGATATGAGAATCAGGAACATTAATTCCTTTATGCGATTCCAAATGTCCTCCATGGGTAACCACGACAGTAATCTTGGTACCGGTTACGTCAGTAATTTTGGTCTCTATTCGTCCGTCATTAATCAATAATCGATCATTCATTTTTACAAACTGGTGCAATAGATGATAATCAATAGGTAGACTACCAGGGTGATAATCTTCAGTGTTCGTATGAAAAACAATAGTTTCGCCATCAGTGATATCAACACCGTCAGATGGTAATGTTCCTAAACGAATCTTAGGACCTTGTAAATCTTGCATGATAGCCAAGAATTGATTTAGTTCTTGGGCAACTGTGCGAATGTTCGCGATGAGGAGAGCATGATTTTCATACGTCCCGTGAGAAAAGTTCAAACGAAAAACATTAACTCCCTGTTCAACAAGAGCACGAATAATAGCAACACTTTCTGAAGCTGGGCCAAGCGTGGCAACAATTTTCGTTCGTTTATGGATCATACAAAAGACGTACTTATTGATTGAAACAATAAAAATATACCTAAATTAAAATAGTTATCGCTCTGGATTTGTCGAACTCGCTGACTGCCAAACTTTAAAAGTATTAATCGCTCGATTCAAAGATTCTTCAGCATTTTTTCCCGGCTGTATGATTGACTCAAAGGTCCCTTTCATCTGACGAATAAGGGGCGGTAAAAAAATAAAACCCAAAATAAAAGGGGTTAACAACAATATGAGTCGCACATAGCTGCCAATACTCATGAACGTAAGTCGACGACGAACTCGTTTCACCTCGTTATAAACAACTTCATTCCACTGAATATTTTTTTTGACCAAAACTTCAAGATCGTCGATTCGAGCAGTTAATTCATCAAGAGATATCTCTGGGGTTGGTGGTTGTTGATTCGATCTATGATCATCCATACTTAACGACGAGATTTTGATTTACGACGCTCATGTTGCAAAGAGCGTACTTCAGTTTGAAATTTACTCACATCTTCAAAGGCTCGATAAATAGACGCGAAACGGATGTATGCCACGGTATCAAATTTGCGCAAATGACGCATAACAATTTCACCGACTTCTTTGCTGGTAACCTCTCGTTTTTTCTTTTTTTGAATATCGACTTCAATCGTATGGATGAGCTGGTCAAATTGTTCTTGGGTGTACGGTCGTTTCGTGAGTGAATGCAAAATACCAGTTTGTAATTTGGTACGTGAATATGACTCACGACGGCCATCAGTTTTGACCACAACAATATCAAGCAATTCCATTTCTTCGAGCGTGGAAAATCGATATTCGCATTTGATGCATTCACGACGACGACGAATTGCCATGCCGTCCTGAGTAACTCGAGAATCAACGACTTTGGTTTCTGTATGCCGACAAACCGGACAATTCATATAGTAATACTATTGTTCTGACTAATCGGCTCATGTCATTACTACGAACAAAGTGGCAATTCCCTATTTCCAAAGTCAATAATATCATCTCCAAACAATGAACACAAGAAAAATTACGGGTTACTGACCCATTTTTTTACGAATAAAGGCTGGTATTTCAAGATCAGCTTCTTCGTCATTGACCGGTGTTTTGGGTATTGAGGGAGTTGGTGGTGGCAAAATGGCCGCTGATTTAAAACCAAAATTTGTTGGCATTGCCGGCATTGTTTTGAGTTGGGGTGTTGAAGAGGTATCTTCGGTCATAACTTTTTTGGTAAACTGCGGTTTTTCAACAACGGTTCGCTCAGTGTCTGAAGAAGAATTTTCATCATTATTTGTTATATCTGACGATTCGACAGGAGGCTCAGTAACACGCTTGGTAAAGAGTGTACTTCGTAATGGAGAACGACGACCAACAGTAAAATTTGATTCACTCGATTCTCCAGAAAAATGTTTTTCTCGATCACGATTTTCAAAACCGGTCGCGATAACCGTAATACGGATATCTTCTCCCATAGTATCGTCAATGACGGCACCAAAAATGACCCGAGCATCTTCATGCGCTGAACT
>JAHFIE010000010.1 GCA_023246565.1 Candidatus Magasanikiibacteriota bacterium | reverse complement strand
CTACTACAGGATTAGCTACTACAGGACTCTGAACAGTCGGGTTAGTTGCAGCAGGTTTAACTACAGGAGTCGTTGCAGCAGGTTTAACTACAGGAGTCGTTGCAGCAGGTTTAACTACAGGAGTCGTTGCAGCAGGTTTAACTACAGGAGTCGTTGCAGCAGGTTTAAGAATTTGCGCAAATACAACTTCATGTGATCCAACAAAAAAAAGTGCATTAAAAACCAAAAAAATAATACTAATAGCAGCAAAAATATTTTTTCTTGGTTCACTCATAATAGCCATAAGTATAGCACGTGCCTACAGAGCAGCGCTAGTTAAATTGGAGAGAATACGACTAAAGTCAGTCTCAATTGAACCATTTTGATAGGTTCCAACTTTTTGGCCCGCAGGATCAGTATTATTAACAGTTTTCAAAATATAGGTATTTCCTTGTTTAACCAGATTGAAAACATGCCAGTATTGAGCAGCAGGATTAACATTTTTATTATCATTAAAAGCATCACTCAATTTGAACGTTTGTAATGGCGCGTAGATCGAGTATTGTGGTTTTTGTCCAGGATGATAACCATAGACCTGAACTTCAATCGAACTACTCTTGTAGCCAGTAATGGGCTTATCAATGCCAGAAATAAAGAACGCGAATGGCTTATCGTTCGTAGGAAGATATTTAGTGTTCACCGTGTAGGATTGAATGTAGGTTGCGTTCGTGTGCAATGTAGGATGAATTTGGACACCATCAGTTGAAAAACAACTTTCACCATAGTAAGCACCACCACCAACTGAACCATAAGGAGTCTTTCGTTTAACCGGCATCCAATATAAAGCATTCTGGATAGATTGTTGTGCCATAGCTGAACATAATCCTAACTTGCTACTCCGCTCAAGATAATTCACAGCATCAGCTGATTTTTCGTCTGTATTCGCTCCAGAATCAGAATATTTTTCATTATAAATATATCCATTGAGAAGAGCATCCTTATCTGTCCCATTCCATTTGATAACAACACGAAAATAATTTTGCGGCACAGACGGTGACATAATAATATCTTGATTCACTGAACTTACTTGTCCATTCACTGGATAGGAAAAAAGAGTACCCGCAATTTGCGTGTCAGAATAAATTCCGATTTGCCCTGAACCATCAATATTTGTTTTCGGAGTATTGAAAGCAAAATGGTATGAACCGCTACATTGAGGATTGCTTTCAATTTTAATACTACCAAAAGATGTTGCAAGTGGATGAAAGGGTTGTGGTTCATGCATATCAAGATTTTGTTTTGCGTACTCACTTGCATAATCATAAATGCCAATCGCGTTCTGAAAACTCGCTTCAGTCGTTGGATCAATATCTGGTTTATAAAAATATAGTTTATCAAACAAAGAATTATCCGGCCACTCAGTAGAAGACCACAGAATCGGATTCAGAATAGCAATTTTTGGTATTGCACCATTATCTTTCAGACCACATGCCACGCATTGAGGAGATAAGACCGTACAATTATTCAAACATTGGTAACTCCCCTTGTCCGGACAAATAGGTATATCTATTTGTTTTAGACAAGGATACATCAAAATAGCACAATTCATCTTACAAGGACCTGGATCCCCTGCCCCATTTTGACAAACAGTTTCACATGCTACTTTTTCACTCTGACAAGTTGCCCATAATTTGGGTGCGATAGTCTGTCCTTGAGCATTCAAATCACATTTTTCACCACTTTCAATAACACCATTACCACAATATGCTCCGGAATCAACCGTTTGAATGGTTTTACAATCACCAGCACAGTAGGTACAGCTCTTTCCCGCGCCATATCCTGGAACACAAGCCACACCATTTTTTGTGCCCAAGTCACACTTTTCTCCCAAATCTGGTTCAACCGTATTATTACCACAACCAACAATCTTTGGTTCAGTTGCACATGTTGCTGAACAGCCATCACCAGAAACACTATTACTATCATCACACTGTTCAGGTGCTTCAACACTACCATTTCCACATATTGATGAAGGCACTGGTTTACACGCTGCAGTATTACCTTCATCATACGTATCAGCAGCCTGAAGAGAACGGCAGACAAAGTTTGGTTGATCACCAAGGAAAAAATCATCAGACTGAAACGTGAGTCCTTCTTCCAACGTAAGATCAGCATAAATAGTTGCTCCAACACCACCATACACATCAACATCCTGACAATCTTCATCATGATCCTGGCAATAAAAGAAATTCGTTTCATTCCCAACTTTTTTACTGAAAATTGGGGCAAGGGTACCATTCTGAGAGTACATACAGACTTTTGCAGTATCTGAAACCGGTACCTGCATTCCACCATTCAATAAGGTAATTGGGCATTGCGTATTGCTCGTGCAACTTTTATTAGGAATCGTGGGATAATCACAAACTTTATTTATGGTACACGTTGCTGAACATTGTCCTTGACCATTCTTACTCCCGGTATCACACGCTTCTGCATAATCACTTTGAACAATGCCATCGCCACAATAAGCACCAGTTCCCTGACAATCCCAAGCACATGATAAATTTTTGTTCAGATTATAATTTATGGTCGCGCCTTTTACACCTACTTCACAGAATTCATAACTTTTTTCACCTGCATTTTGTTGGCCATTATTATTTTTATCATCAAAATCAATTTTGTTGTTGCCACAATAAGCACCATGTAATCCAGTACAGCCCACAATACCAAGTGCTGTATTGTCTTTATTACAATGACCATAGGTGCCATTAAGCACGCCATCATCACACACTTCAGATGCCTCAACAATACCATTGCCGCAGGTACCAGCAAACTGACACGCACCAATTTCCCACGTACATGATTTGGTACAGGTCTTAGTTTTTATTTTACCGATCTGACATTGTTCACCACTCGTCACTACGGTGCCTGGAGGGTCACATTCTTCTCCAGGACCAAGAATACCATCTCCACATTGTTGGTTAAACGGATTATACGAACCAGTAGCACAACCAGGCCAGCGTTCAGTACTAAAATTATTTACCGTAACAAACTGTTTCGTAACCGCATCATTTTTGGTAAAAAATTCCAACGGCGCGTGAAAAACATAATTTTTCGTTGAACTAACATACTCATATTCGTAAATACTGGCAAATATTGGACAAAAATACGTTGTTTTACTTGCGTCCCAGCAGGTCTGTTTATCACCAGTTCCACAATCAGTCCATTGATTTAATGGATCAGCTGCCACGCCACCACCAGAAAGACCTTGCAAAAGTCCCCATGATTGACCCCAACGAGAAACCGTATATCCTGGCACAAATGAACCACCGGCAAGCGCTCCTTTAAAATCAACATCATACGCATGTTGGGCAAAATAGGCATCAAGAGAATCTTGTGCTTTTTGAATAGCATGAAGCCGAGTCCAATCACGATGAAATTTGGTTTCAGCGTTTGAACACGTACCATTCGTTCCGTCCTTTGGTGTTCCTGAAGCATCTCGGCAATCAAAATCAGTAGAGCAAGCCGAAAGCGTCACGGTTGAAATATCGTCCGGGGCTGTTCGTATATTACCTGTCCCTGACAAACAATAACTATGATCAGTCAAATTAATATTAAAATCCAAATTTTTAATGAGACGATTGAACACATCGCGAGTTTCGGGTTGAGCGTTTGGATTAATACTAAATAAGTAAACATTGTGAAAAACATTATCTGTGCCTGGGGTACCATCTCCGGGCAGGTAATTTAATGCCTTAATATAATAATTATTCCCATCAGTAAGAGCATTGTAACCAGACAGAACTGTTGGCTTCATGGTTCCAAGACCATTAAACTTGGCTTCATACCATTCCCCGATCGTAGTCCCCGTGGCCATAAAAATTTGTATACCAATGGCATCATCATTTTTATCATTCAAGAAAACATACCGACGTAAAATGTCTTCGGCCAGAGCAGCTGGAACCACGACTTGATTTGTTCCGACCGTGGTACAAAGATTTTGCCATGATTGCGGAAAATTATTATCACAAGAAACTGAATTTGAGTCATAAACAGCTTTGTTCAATACACCAATAATTTGTTCATTCGCAACACTCTGTCCCAACAAATACCAGTTACCATTACTCGATACGATTTTTGAAATAGTAGCAATACCCGGCAAGGTATAGGTTTTTGTAAACGATGATGATTTATTAGCGCCAAAGGTAATTTCTCGCACCGCGCCCGAAACTTCGGCAGTGTAAAGTTTTCCACCATCAAACAATAATGACTTTGTGGGAAGTGAACCAGAAACGATTAATACTGTTGCTTTAAGGTTTGGATCAACCGTATACACTCCACCACTAAAACCAGAACCAGCAATCGCAGAAACATGGTACATATCTGAAGTCATAACAACATCAGAAATAAGACCTGGTACTTGAAATTTACCCAATGACGTTGGAGCATCAGTATTGGTAATATCAAAAACATATCCGTTAAAACTAAACGGAGCAGCTACAAGACGATTTTGCGCGACAAATACTTTGACCACTTCTTGGGGCGCAGTCACGGTTGTTACCACTTTAGGATTTTTGGGATCAACAATATCAATGACGCCAATTTTTTTATCATTAATTGCTACATACGCTCGTTTATCTTGCACTGCTACATCATACGTTGTAACCCCAGCTTTCGTTGTATTCAATAATTGTGGTTCAGCAGAATTTGAAATATCAATAATTTGTAATCCACCATCATGAGCCGAAACATAGGCATATGGCTCGACAACCACAACACGAGTATGAAAAAGTCCTGGCGTAGCAAGACTGCTTACGAGCACTGGTTTCGTGATATCAGAAACATCGTAAATCGACAAACCACTTTTTGTGGCGAGATATGCTTTTTTATTGACCACAACCACATCACTCATAAGCTCGGCCGGAAGATTTGCTGAACTGAAATAACACTGACTCACTTCAGAACAACTCATGAGACTTTGGCCGTTAAGAACCGGAGCAGTACCGGCCATTAAGCATAATTTTTGACCTTGAGGAACAGTCACTCCACCAACCGGAGGAATACTCATCTTCGTAGCGTCACAATTCTGATTACTTTCACAAAGAATACCACTCAAAGAACATTTTTTAATAACTTGTGATTCTGAGGGTGAAAAAATCAATGGATCGTTCAAATACGGCAGGTCATCATTCAGATTACCAGCCAAACCAGCATCACTACAATAACTCGAACTAAAATTATATTTCTCATCTTTAAATGGATAATCATTATTGGGCCAAGGATGAGCACAAAACAGAGCATTAAGATCAAAAGTCGCGGTAAATGATTTACCAACCTGTTTATTGACTTCAGTGATATCATCAGTTACTTTTGCTGAAACAATGCCAGCAATATGGCCTTCAATATTTTTTGCACTAATACTCGCGCTTTCTTTATCTGTTGGAGTATTTGGAGTTGGAATGGAAAAAACAGGATTGGCTTTTGGTTCCCACGACCATTGCCAGTTGTAAATGCCAGGAATAGGACTGAGTAATTGTCCTTGTTCAGTCGCGGCATTAGCCAAAAAGTCAGCAGACGAATTAGGAACTTTGTAAAGATAGCTCTTGGGATCCACACTCACGCTTGCAATTTTACAAATAAAATCTTTATTTCCGGTTTTAAAGAACCAAATATCATTTCTTCCCAAACCATCATGAGCTCCAAGCGGTACACCACGCACATCTACGATTCCACCCATATTGCCCCGCATAATGACTCCATACACTGCATTCGAGTCAAGGAGAGAACCAATAGCAAGAGAGGCAACCGTGCTTGTCGCGTTATCAATAATTTGTGTTTTCGTCGTAACAGCTACGGGTATTTCATTCGCGCACCACTTCGTAATATTGGTAATATCAAGTGAATTTTTTACACTTGTTGCCGTGGCTGTTCCTCCCGTGAGGTGATTAAACCAAGCTTTAATTTTTTCCCATACTGTTGCCCAAAATCCAGCCTGGGCATTGGTCTGTGAATACTGGAGTGTTGTGGTAACAAAACCAGTGACGTCAAAAGTACTGGTTGCGCACGTGTAATTTGCCTCAGCATGACCTCGAACCAAAAGTATATTATTGGTAATTGTTTCTGAACGCATTTCTTTATCAAACCGAACACGAATAAGAGAATTAAGACAAATTGCAGGAGAACCATTAATGCCAGCCCCATCACTCGGATACACCTCTGACCACTTTGGCCGTGGTAAACAACAGGATTGGCCATCAACACCCAAATGATTGTCATACTCACCATCTTCGTTTTCATTACCCACGCAATCATTATAATGACCAGTTGAATCAGGCAAAACAAATTCATGATAACCACACATGAGTTGGTAGTTTGCTTTTCCTTCAACAACTTTCACGGTTGTTGCAATACTGGCTTTAATTTTTGTTTCTTGGTACTTTGTTCCTGCCACAACACTGGCTTGTCCTTTGGCTTCAACCATTTGCGCTGGACCGGATGCAAGATCATTACCATTGTCCAGAGCTTTCCATTCACAATCAGGATCTTCGCCTGCGCCAACAACTTGATCGCCACAAAGCGATACAGAAGCATATTTTGGTGATGAACCACTGGGTGTGCACGCATTCGGTACTGCAGTTGATCCTACAGCACAAGCTTTTACAAACATACAAGAGGTGCCACACAGTTCTGGAGTAACACCAGCAACACCAACTTCACATTCTTCTGCTGGTTCAAGAAAACCATTACCACAAACACTTACTGATTTTTTGCAAGACTGACTCGTCCAATGCACCGAACCTTTATTATTGTTACACCACCAAGCAGCAGTCGGTGTTCCTTTATGTAAACAAGTGTCACTACATCCAGTTTTAGACAAGGGGTCTTTGATATCACAAACTTCTTGGCTAGCAGTAACAGCGCCGTCACCACACGCGACACCAACTTTGCCTGAAGATTGATTTGATGATCCAATAAGAAGACATTGCGCAGTACAATAGGCATGATCCTTTTTTACATTTCCATTTTCCAGATGTCCTGGATCACATTGTTCACCAACATTGGTTTCTACAATGCCATTGCCACAAAGATTTTGATTATTGAAATTTTGTGGCGTTGTACTAGCTATATTACCGGGACGTAAACAATTGAGATCGCAACTCGTGCCAACACTTTCACCAGGCGCACCGATATCACAATCTTCACCACCGTCAACAGTTGTATTGCCACACAACGGAATAAGGGGGTTTGGATTCTGATTATTTTTTGGGATAGTACTCCCCTTTTTCACGCAAGCACTGGTACAAAAAGGACTGATATTCCCATCATGCGCTGCGCCAACTCCTGAAACTGTGGCAACATTTGTATCTTCTGTTGACCATTGATATTGATAATCCCATTTATTTAAGGCTTGACCAAGTTTACTGCAGGCATTCGGTGAACTATACGGTGTTGCAATAAATTTATCTTTTTGTCCAACCGCATTTGCCACAAACGGATGCGGCATAACTACAATGGAACCGACTGAACACGGCGTACCATCAGCACGTGTTTTAAAAATCCATTCGGTTTTTGGAAGAGCTTTCCCTTGTTTTTTTGGTTGAATACTATTCAATGCCTTGATAACAGAGTTTGTCCCATTTAATGAAACTTTATAGTACGTATTTGGTTTCAGTGTTTGGCCGATTCCCAGACTCGCGATCAATACTTGATAATCTGAATCTTCATCAACTTGATACAGATTTATTTCTTGTGCGTTCGTACATTCCACTCCATCCTTACATTCATAAACCTTAAATCCGGCCGCGTACGTATCAATATCCATCTGGCGATTAAATTTAGCGCGGATCATTGCATTAACACATGATTCAATACAATTCGGTTCATACTCAATTACTGCGGGATCATATAAATCAATAATCAAGGAACTGGTTGGCGCATAATGGAAAACACCAGTAACTTTTTCAAATTCTGTTGGTTCATTTTTATACTTCATGACAAAAAATACTGGACCTGGATCCGTGGCTGGTTGTTTTTCGCTGACTAAAGTTGCCGGATCATTCGAGACCGGGATAGAAGTAACCTTGACTGTTTGTGATGTTAGTGGTGCAACAAGATTAATCCACGATAATTTTTCTTGTTCTTTATTCCACGTTAACAAAACATTGTGTACTCCATTCGCATCAACCGCGGGATTATCCAGACAATGATTTACTCCCACATTCGCGGCTGGTTCGACATAGGTAATAAAACAAAGTTTATTCCCACTTCCGCCTGAAGTATATTTAATTTTATAACCAATACCAGGACCATTGCTATTTTTTTTCTCAAGAAGTGTGTTATACGGAAAAAGAGCTGATTGTGAAAATTTCAGCTGTAACGTGAATGATGATTGGAGTGCAAGTAATGATGAAATTGTTTCTGATAAAACAACTTTATCTGTTGGAGCAAAACCTTGTACACCACCAGAAAATCCAGCAGCAGCCAAAATATCTGTTCCTGTAATACCCGTCAAAGGAGTAGTGTTACTCACATCAGCCTCTGCTTTAATAATCACATTGCCCGGAGCTGTGTGACTTTCAGCAGAAACAACTGCTCGACTATTCACATACTCATTCGTTGCTGGTGGTTTAAACGCAAGAGCTTTGTCACTGTCCGGTCCATTAGTTTGTGGTGACCAAACCCAAGGAAAACCATCAACATTGATGACTGAACATTCTTGATTCCCTTTACCCCAAACAAAATAATAAAATGGATTCGGAGGAAGATTGGGCGGTAAGTATAATTGCGTATTATCAAAAACATAACTTGGATTTTGAATCACCCCAAGTTGATGCGTCGTATAATTTGGTGGATTGATTCCTGCACCGGTTAGGGTACATTGTTCTGTACCGGTCTTAAAGGTAAAACAATATGCTGTTCCTGGTCCACAAGGTTTCGTCACCGCGAGTGTGGTCGAAGTATATTGTCCAACACCAAAGATAACTGAATATTGCAAAGAACGAATTTTTTCACTCAGTTCAACTTGATACCAGGTGTTTGGTGTTAAAGTTGTTTGCGGTGGGATTTGTCGAATGATCAGTGTATTTGCGCCGGTTTGATATAACAAATCAAGGGGCGTGACCGGAGTTTTGTTCGCACAATCAATGGCACCAGCCTTATCCGCGCAAGCATAAACTTTAACCGTATTATTGGTAAGTGAAGTATTGTCCATGCCCGTAGTAAAACGCAAAGCAAGAGAACTATTCACACAAGCACTATTGTTAATACCTTGAATTTTGCGCGGGGTTGGTGAAGGGAACGATGTTGCATTACATTCTTCCACAACACTGGGAACATACCCAATAATACCGGTGGTAAAACGCCAGACATAACCAGCTTCACGACTTTCGCCCGTACACATTTGACTATTTTTCTTCCATACATCAGTGTCCGGACCTTTGGTACAACAATGATATCCGGGCAAAGGACTTTTTGCTTCACTACACTTTTCTACTGCGTAGTGAACACCATTACTTACATCTCCAGCACTTGATTTTACTTTAATCGGTCCAGAAGACATGGAAGAACCAGTGGCCCCAACCGGAAGCATGGTAACAATTTTTGTTAGGGTCTTTGTTTTGAGAACATTTGCTCCCGTAGGTTCGCCATTAACTGTGTCAGTTAAAGAATTAAGCCACGTACTGTAGGTATTTGCTTCAGCTTTTGGTTGCCAATAGTACAAAACAGGATTCGTACTAAAATTAATACCATAGATACTAATCCCTGGACTATCAGTCGCAAGCGGTGCCGGACCTTTGGCTGGATCAATTTTACAAATACTTGGCCGTGGTGTGCCGGTAATGACAATAAAAGTATCTTTACCATCACTCATTAATTTACTTTGCCCGTTTCTTACTGCAATATAGTATTCTTTGGCAGCTAAACTCTTGGGTATTTCTGCAATAATTTGTGTGTCAGTCCAGGTAGTACCACAAACAGCAGGCAAAGTATCAACACCAAGATCGCGACAACTTGCATCCGGTACCGTGCTGCCACATGTTGCTACATGATCAGCTGAATCAGCAACGTACACATGATCAATCGTCCCGCCAAAACCATTACCTTTGATGGTTATATAACTTTCCGGAGTTGTTGACACTGGATCAACTTCACTGATAATCGGTACTGCCTTAGCTGCGTCAGGTGAAAGAATACTAAATTTAACCCCATTACTGGTTTCTCCAGCGACAGTTACATGAACAGCAACTGAACCGATTTTCAAATTATCCGGTACAACAGTATTGACATATAAATCAGTCCAATCAGTAGCTTTTTTGACTTCACCCTGGTAACCACCAGCCAATTGTCCGGTGAGTGGATCTTTTGTAGCTCCAAAAAGAATTTTATTTGCTGTAGCAGAAGTACCCAAAGATAATCCATGCGCAGTAACCGGTACACCAGGAAGAGCCGCGGGATTATTGATCGGCAAGGTTATTTCCTTGCCACCAAGCGTAATGGTTGTTTCTTTCGTAACACCCACATTACAAAGTCCCGGACGTTTAATATCATTTTTTATAAATAAGCCATCACCGCCTGGTTTAGGACCAACATCATCAACCGTTGAATCAGATACTTCCACTATTTTTCCATCAATCACTTTATTAACACTGGTAAGACGAATCGCACTGGTTTTCCCAATCCCAACTTTTTTCGTATTTGGTCCAAAAATTCCGATTTGATCAAGTGTGACACCACCAACATATACACCGTGAATCCCATAAGCACTACTATCAGATGCTGCTGTGCCATCACTTTCACCAAGACGCCAATAACCAAGGGGTCCATCTTGATTTACGATCACGTCATACGTACCACCAACTTTTTTAGCTTCATTATAATGCGCCAAAATTTGTTCCGGTGTTAAGACCTTACTGTACAGTGCAATTTCATCAAGACCACCTTTAAATTGGTTAATAGTTTTAAAATCTTCACGCATTCCCAACCATAATTTTTTACCCGGAGTAGAGACTACTGAACCAGAAGCAGGGAATATTTTATCAAGATTTCCATTAATATAAAATTTAATATTTGAACCATCATAGGTTGTCACAATGTGGGTCCAAACATTCACCGGAAGTTTAGTCGGAGAAGAATACCATCCTGGATTCTTGAGTCCTGAAAGCCAAATCACTGGCTGCAAATTAGTTACTGCCAAGAAATAACCTTGTTTGGCTACTGGATCAACGTTTGCAAGCACGGTCTTATATGCCCCAGAAATATCTGGTTTAATCCAAGCTTCAAACGTAAGCGCGTTCGTTAATTCAAGAGTTGTCCCTGAGATTTCAACATGTCCATTGATCCCATTAAATTGAGCAGCTGCATTATTCATGAAATCTCCTGCTTCAGGAACTTGAACAACAACTGAACCTGAATCCCACGATGGTGTTCCATTACAGGAGACAATCTGTGCGGGAACCCACTCATTGGTATCGTACTTATTATTTTTATTGTGGTCAGTCGCAAAATCAACCTTTCCAACTTGATTACCAAAGTTTTTTCCCAAAATACTAATCCAATTGCCTGAAGCACCATTCATGGGATCAACGTCTTTAATAATGGGTAAGCCATTATCCGTACCACAAGAACCACCAGTGTCGACGGTTGTCTCATCACCATTTAAAATACCATCAGTACAATGACTGCCCTGAACTTTAAATGTAAGCGTGGCTGTTGTTGATTTATGGTTTATATCAAAGGCTGAAAGGGTAAGCGTATAGGTGCTCCCGGCTTTGAAAGCATTATCAATAAGACCAGTGTACGACACTAAAAATTCAGGAGAAGAACCTGGAGCAATGGCTGGAGCAACTAGGTCATTGAGAATAGCAGTTGTTGAACCTTTCTCAGTAATAACCATACGAACCAAACCAACACCACCATACTTAAGAAGAAGAATCCGGTCATTAACTTTTGCTCCCACAACAAAAGTTTGACCTTTGGTCACAATAACCTGGCCACCGCTATTATTTATGGTCAAATTTTGAATCAGCGGTGCAACCTGATCAGCAAAATTCTTATCAACCATAAAATGTGCCGTGGTTGGGTATTGCAATCCACCAAAAGAATAGTTCGTGTCCAAATTTTTTCCTTGCGCGTCTTTGACATCACTACTCACGGTCAGGGTATATCTTTTATCAACTACCGGTGGAATTTTCTGACCATTATCTTTATAAAAAGCTTCAATAACACGGTTCCCTTCGATCAAAGAAGCAGTAATAGGCAGCACCGTATCCTCTCCATCTTTTTTAAGCGTGAGTGCCTTGGTTAGATCAGTAGCTTGATCAATGGGATGACTGAATAGTACACGCATGGTGATATTATTCATCCCCGTAGCATCGTTCTGCAACGTACTTGGCGTAATACTTTCCACATAAAATGCCAACTTCTTACACATCGAAAGTTCAGGATGCAATTTACATTTTGACGTACATTGCGCCTCATTGTAATCAGGAGAATTTTTATCACAAACACCTGCTGGCCAATCATCATCTCCACCGCCGCCATCATCATCTGATCCACTCTGTCCATTGATTGCTTTATCCAAACTGCTTAAAACAAACTGAGTAATCGTAAACGCGGACAAAATAATAGCAAGCCCAATAACCGCGTTAATAATGTATTTTTTGGCAGTGCCAACTTGATCTTCGTTGCCACCAGCCGTCATGTACAAAAAACCAGCGTACAGAATAATGCCAACCGTGATAATCCCAAGAAGACCAAGAGCCGCACTAATAATCTTGGCAGCAGTGACACGAATGTCACCACCACCTAAATTCACATTTTTACCAATGGGATTTAAACCAAAGGTATCACCTTGTGCACGAATTGTAGGCGCAAACAAGAACATGCTCCCAAAAAGGGCAAGGGCAATTATGGTACGGAACATTTTATTCTTAAACACATGCATATACGCTGTACGTAGTAACGGCCACGGCTAATATTCAGTATTAAATCTTAATTATTTGTACTATACGCTGATTTACTTCCGGCTTTCATCTTATTCAAACACGTTGTCACATCAGGTTGAATTTTATCCCCTTCTACTAAGTCAAAAACACAACCAGTATCACTTGATGCATCAAAGGTTACGGGCACACAATTTGTTCCTGTACCTACTCCATTTGCGTCTTCAGAATAGGTACAGATCGGCGCAGAGTTTTTTTCTAGAGCATTCGGGCCACGGCCAGGATACAGACAATTTTGATTATTTGATTTTACTGAACTTGAAACAAACGTAAAATAATACAGATCAAGACCATTTGGTCCAAATACCCGTGGATGTTCAATATCAGCTATGGTTAACCCAGTTCCAATTTCATCATATGACTGAACATAATTGGCAAAGGGATCTAACTTTACACCATCTTTACCTTTTACACCTTCAGGATATTCCAAAACACCAACACCATCGGACAAAGAGTATGATAACATTTTTTTACTAAAAGAAATGCGAATGGGATCAGTTCCTTTCACTCCCTCGCCTTCCAAATTCGGTGTAACATTTTTTATATAGGGTACGGAACGATCAATATCGTTTTGAACTTTAAAACTCCAAAAGTAATTATCTGGTGAAGATTCAGCAGCGCCAATGGTTTTAAAATCACCAGGAAGTGTTGGCTTATGTCGCCATGATTTATCCAGTGCCTCAGACAAAATACCATCAGGCTTATTATTTGGGCCATTATCAAGCGCGTTCGCTGCCATATCAGCAACACCAGTAAACGGTTGCGATTGAAAAGAATTATCTGTTGGATTTGACAATGCGGCCGTACGCACCAAACTGGAATAATTAGCAAGACATTTGGTATCTGTTGGTGGACATTTCGTGGGTAAGCAATACATTACTTCACCACAACTGTTCGTTCCACACGGTTCGCTCGGAGTAAATTCAAGCGTCCGATAACCATTACTGATGCGCCACTCGCCACTGATTTGCGGATCACCAAAAATAATATTCGAAAACGTACCGGTCTGACTCAAAACTCCTTGTGTAACCGAGGGATCCATAGGTTCACTAAACTGAATTTGCACAATGGTATTGCGTAAAATAGTATTGCCACTATAGGGCCAAACACTAAGAATATGCGGTGGCGTCAGATCAATTTTAGTATTCGTTTGAAAATTCCACGTATAAAATTTGTTAATGTATTGTTTGGGAAAAATATCAGCGCCATCCAATTTCTTTATCCCTTTGCTTTTATCAGAACCACCAAGAAGTTTAACCGTATGCCAAATATTTTCTATATCACTTCCGATTGGATTCAATGGTTTAAACGTAAAAATAAATGCTTTTCCGTCTTTATTATACGAAGCCAAGACTGCCATGGGGACAAAATCTTTTTTTGTACTCGTGGCCTGGCTGGCCAAAAATAATTGCACAGAATTCGTATTCACTTGGTCACATTCGGTATCCCAACTAATACCTTTGTCACCATTACTATCAAAACAATCACCAAAGTACGGAATTGGTTTGCCTTTATCAGCACCACTTGGATACACAGCGCAATTTGCGCCCGTACCAATGGGGATTGGTTTTTTAGAATCATCTTTTGGCCAACACGTATTATTCGTGTTCACACTTAAACTACCCGGTTCAATGGCTTCTGCAAACGTAATCGCGATTTTGGTATTACGCGCAACATCAGCTTGATTTGGACGAGGATAATGATCTTTGATCACCCATCCCAAAGCACCCGTACCAGAAAAAGAACCAAATCCACTTTGCTCACCAATACTGTCTTCCTCAGTCCCCGTACCCATACCTGTGGCATCAGACAAAGATTTTAAAATAAATTGCACAATAGAAAATGCAGAAGCAATGATCAAAAAACCAATTGTAGCATTGATAAGCACACGCTTTCCTTGAAGGATTTTTTCTTCATTCCCTGCCGACGTCATGATCAAAAATCCGGCGTACAGTATTAATCCAAAAGCAATAATTCCTAAAAGACCTAAAATCACCACAATGATACGCGCGGCAATAACACGAATATCTTCATTACCCAATTTAATACTCTGGCCAATTGGTGCCAAACCAAACGTATCACCCTCATCCTGGGCTCGGGCAATGTGGGGGACAAAAAATAGACTTAAAAAAACAAAAACTGCCATCAGCCCGACAGAAAGGCTAACAACAGTTTTTCGTTCAAATCTGATAAACCGAATCCTGGCAAGCATGGTAAACCAAGGATTCAAAAATTAAATGGTGGTCATAGTTGACACTGTCATCCTTTCTGAAAAAGAAAAAATAACAGGTTATTTTGAAATCAGTCGATTAACGATTTCTCGAACTCGATTACCATCTGCCTGACCTTTAACCCGTGCCATTACTTTCCCCATGATTTGACCCGCGTCTTTTGCTGAAACAGTTTCACCAAAAGTTCCCATGACTTCAGATACGATATTTGTCAAAGCATCTTCAGAAAGTTGTTGTGGTAAAAATTGTTCCAATAATGAAATCTCTTGATCAGTTTTCGTGATCAAATCATTTCTACCTCCAGCAACAAAATCATTGCGAGCATCTTTAAGTTGTTTTACTTGTCGACCAATCACTGCTTGTAATTCTTCGTCACTGAGAACATGCCCCATGGTAATCTGTTCATTTTTTGCTGCGGACAATATCATTTGAAGAGCATCAAGCGTCGCTGAATCATGGGATCGACGAGCAGCCTCACGCCGAAGCGTGAGATCATCATAAAGACTCATAGCAAACAATAATTATGATCGATGACCACGATTAAAACCGGTCGCTTCTTTCTTGGGTAACTTACCGGTCTTTCTTAAGTATTCCATCTCGTCGCGCATGGCATTACGCTTCAACGCTGATTTCTTGCGTGCGTTTTTATTGGGTTTGCCAGCAAACACTTGACGTTTGCGTACTTCAAGAATTTTTCCTGAACGTTGCCATTGTTGCTTAACTCGGCGAATAAAGGCTTCAAACGATTCGCCACGTTTACGTTTAATCTCTGACACACTACGTTTCACCTCCCGGTGATTAAAATTAAAATAAATCCTAAATAAACTATACCTTAAAATAACTGGATCGTCAAATTAGATTCCGTAGATCTTCTGTAGGGTTTGTCGAACCTTTTTCTGATCAACAATTTCCTGAATTCCTGACTCCATATTACGTACTAAAATCGTTCCGTCCTGAACTTCTTTTTGACCAAGAATAAGCGTGTGTGTGGCATTATATTTATTAGCCAATTCAAGCTGGGCTTTAAGCGATGCTTTGGCTAAATTATGACGTACGGTAAGTCCAGAGCGACGTAATTCTTCGATAATTTTAAGCGTTCGCCGACGAGCCTGGTCACCAAGATGCGCGAAGAAAACTTCTGGTTTTGGATTCATTGGTTGTTCAGTCACTGCTTTGGTTTGACGTTCTAACACTGCCATAACCCGTTCCAATCCAACCGCAAAACCAGCTGCTGGAGTTGATTGGCCACCAAGCTGTTCAATGAGCCCGTCATACCGTCCGCCACCAAGCAAACTACTTTGTGCTTTTTCGTCTTCAGTATCTTCAACCATTTCAAAAACCGTATGCGTGTAATAATCAAGTCCACGAACCAAAGTCGGGGTAAGTATGTACGGGATTTCCAGTTCATCCAAATATTCAAGCACGGTCATGAAAAATGTTTTTGATGGTTCTGACAACCAATCAACAATTTGCGGTGCTTCAGCAATAACACCAGCACAACTGTCATTTTTACAATCCAAAATGCGGAGAGGATTTTTAAGAAGTCGTTTTTTACAATCTTCACACAAATAACTTCGTTTACTTCGAAAGTACCCTACTAATTCGACAAGATATTGTTCGCGGTCAGCCGGAGTACCAAGTGAATTGACTCGAACCGTACTCGTAATTCCCAAATCACGTAAAAAATTATATGCCACAACAATAAGTTCAGCATCAACGACAGGCGAAGCTTCACCAATGGTTTCACAGTCCAATTGATGAAATTCACGATACCGACCTGCTTGTGGTCGATCATACCGAAACAATGGTCCAATATTCCAAATCTTTACGGGCTGTGGCTGTGTGTGGAGTCCGTGCATTATGTACGCGCGAGCCACTGAAGCAGTCATTTCCGGACGCAAACAAATTTTTCCACCATCACGATCTTCAAAGGTGTACATTTCTTTATCAACAACATCTGTCCCCCGTCCAACCGCACGTACAAATAATGATGTTGCTTCAACAACCGGAGTTTCAAAATAATGAAAGTCGTATGCTGTGGCAATATCAGCAGCGGTTCGTAGCATCTTCAACCAAAGATCACCCTGGGGCGGCAACACATCTTTCATGCCCCGTACCAGCATAAGTTGTCCGGCAATTTTTTTTGCTGTTTTTGCTTCATCAATCTCAGCCGCAGTTTTCTTTGGTGCAACATTCACTGGTTTAGCTTTTTTGGTTTGTGTTACTTTGACAAACTTTTTTTTCATTTCTTTCTTTGGAGACATACAAACAATAATAATTACACAAGGAGTGAAAATAAATTACCTTTAATCTTTCAAAATAAACTTGGGCAATGCTTACAACGTATACATGGTGTCGCCAAATGTGGTAACTCGTGAAAATGGCCAACCACGAAACCACACTCGTCCCACAATATCATTTTTATTGATTGATCCAAACTGACGAGAATCAAAACTTGCATCTCGATTATCCCCCATCACAAAGTATTGTTGCGGACTTAAGGTAACGGTAACTGATCCTGGAGTTTGTTCAACCAGATAATTTTCTTTCAGAACAAGACCTTGAGGATTCGCTTCGTTGTAAATAACGACTTTACTACCATCAATTTTTACTCGTTCTCCAGGAAGACCAATAATTCGTTTGAGAAAAAAATCATCACTGGGACGGTAATGGAATACCACGACTTCTCCGCGTTGCGGTTGACGAACACGGTATGATAATTCATCAATGATCAAATAATCACGTTCCTCAAAATTTGGTTCCATGGACTGGCCTTTAACATAAAAAGGCTTAAACAAAAAATAACGAACCAAACCAATAGTAATACCGGCCAAAACAGCAATTTTTACCAGTTCTAATAAAAAAGCACCGACCTTGCCGAGTAAACTTTGTTCCGGAACCTCGGGCGTGTCATCAAGATTATTATCAATATCAAGAGATATATTGGTCATAATGACAATTTTAATAAAATGAGTATAGCCGTTTTACTTTAAAAAAGCAAATTCCGCTTTTGGAAGCGGAATTTGGTTTTATTCATCAGATGAACACCACATTAGATAGTAGATAATAAATCCTCCAAGAGAACTGAACCGATTGAACCATTCGCGGCTTCCTTGTCATAGACGTGCATTCTACTAACCGAAAATGTAGTCCAAGCATCTAGAGAATCTCGAACAATATCTTTTCCAAAGGGATGGACGGGGTTAATGATATCAAGTTTCTTTACTCCTTTTGGAGAAACCATTTCTAAATGAATACCTCCAAAAGCATCATTATCGAGATTTTGAACATGGTACTGGTATTCGCCTGAATCATTTTTTGTAATCGAACCTTGGACATACCCAGAATCTGCGGCAGGATTATCATAGTATACCTTGCCAGCAGGGATGTGATTTTTATCTCCAACAATAATCACGCTCGCATAATGATCCCATGGTGGTGAGCCATCATAGGGCTCCATTGATTTTTCTACTTTTTGACCATTAAATAAACCGGTTATTACTGAAACAGCACTATTGCAGGTCACAATCTTGGTAGTACCAATATTTTTGTGTGTCACAACATCAATACTTGCCAAAACCGCTGACTTGTTATCAACAATAAAATTACTTGGTTTCAAAATAGCTTCATAGTGCACAACATTTTTTCCTTTTTGGTCTTTAGAAGATTTTTTTATAAATGGTGCTGATGTATACGGAGTCAAACCAACACGCAAGTTTGCTTGTCGTAATACATTATCACCTTTACAAATCATGCGTATTTCTTCTACTACTAATTGATCAGCAACACCCATTTCAGGTCTGAAATAATTCTGAAAATAAAGACGTTGGGCTTGAGGTAATATAGCACCACTTTTTACAAATGAGGTCTTACCAACTCGTTCGATCAAAAAACTTGATCCTCCAGCGTTCACGCGTTCTTTGACCACTCCACCAACCAAAATCAAGGCGAGGAGAACAAAGCTAAAAAATATTTTTTTCATAAAATTTTAGAATAGTGGGCGTGGATGGAATCGAACCATCGACCTTTACATTATCAGTGTAACGCTCTAGCCAACTGAGCTACACGCCCTTAAACATTATTCGTGGGTCTGGGCCGATTTGAACGGCCGGCCTCGTCGATGTCAACGACGCGCTCTAACCCCTGAGCTACAAACCCGTTATAATTTTTTCTAGTAACAATTCTTGCCATGCAGTTAAACGCTTTTCCAAATTTGCATCATAACATCGTACTGCGCAAACACCATGATATCCTTCCCATGTTTTTTTACCAACTGTTCGCTTATCAATCTGTGTTTTTCTAAATTGGGCTAATGGAATATCTAAGGTGGTTGACCAAAATTTCTTTTCTGTTTCAGAATCTTGATCAGCTCTTAAAAAAACTGTACAAACCAGCCTATGTGCAGGTAAACCATAAACCTCTTGAACGAGCTTAACATACGCACATAAAATCTTAGAGTTGGAATTAGCTAAACCGATTTCAGATTTTTTTTTGAAACCTTCTCCTAAGTACAACATTGCGAGGAGAGCTTCTTTGATAAAACAGGTAAACGGAATGGATGCTAGATCAATTTTCACCTTTTCTCTAGCAATACCCCGCTTTTGTGTAGTCAACCCTTTATTTTTTAAAGCTGATAGTTCTCGCGCGGATTTTATATGATCCTGTTTACGTTTCAAGATCATGCTTTGAGCGGAATTCGGTAACTCTAAATTACGAAACCAGGCACTAAGCGTGGACCGACTAACTCCAAGTTTCTTCTCAATCATTGGGTAACTATCACCCAAACAACGAAGCCCTATTGCTTGTTTTTTGAGTTCATTTCTTTTTTTTCCAGAAATCATACTCGTACTTTAGATACTAGCAAATATATTATAGTTCTTCTAAAGTACATTGTAAAGAACCTATCAAGAACCCCGACTCGTCTCGAAAAATCGAAACGAATCAGGATATTGATAATTAGATATCCAAATTATCAATCGCGCTCGTGTCAACATCACCTGATGGTAAGCCTGATGACATAGGTGATGAAGATCCCATGGACGAAGAACCTGTATCATGGCCAGGTCGAGGACGACGTCCGCCTTCTGGTTCATTAATCTTCAAATTAACACTGGCATTATTTTTTGCACCAACCACACGTAACAAGGTGCGAATAGCACGAACGGTTTGTCCTTGACGACCAATAACATAACCAATATCAGTAGGACTGACGTCGAGTGTAATAAGAACACCGCGTTCGTCTACGGTACGGGTCGCTTTGACCGCGTCGGGGTTATTAACAATTGCTCTAACAATGTACTCCAAAAACTGTTGATCCTGATGCATGTCGGCCATATCGTTCTGGCTTATGACAATAAGTAAATAAATGGAATTTTCCCCTGGTGGCAGGGATCAGTTCTGGGAAAAGAATACCAAATAATTTTGTCGACGTCAAGAAAAATCCCCTCGGCAATGCCGGGGGGATTTTAGAGTTATTGCGTAGCTTCAGTTTCAACAGGAGGAGTTGGTTCAGACACAGGTTCTGGTTCTGGAATCGGTTCGGCTTTCACCTTAGCAGCTTCGGCAGCAGCTTTTTCAGCTTCTGCTCTTGCCGCGGCCTTTGCTTCAGCATCAGTTTTAGCTTTATCCATTTTTTGAGAACGTTTCTTGGTAAAATGAACCACACCAGCCTTTTTTTCTTTAATAATACCCATGTTCACCAGTAAATTGTGAACCGTGGCTGAAGGTTGGGCGCCAACCGATAACCAATGTTGAACACGATCAAGTTTAAAATTAATCACCTTGTTTTTTTGGACAGGATCATATTGACCCAAAATTTCCAAATGACCTGCTTGGGTATCTTTATGTTTATCAGAGACGATCAAACGGTATGCGGGGCGCTTGGTCTTACCCATGCGCTGTAAACGAATCATTAACATAGAAAGAGATAATGTGTCTTTATGAAAGTAAAAAGGCTATTGAGCGGAAAAACAGTGACGGTTTTTTCGTGGGGCAATTATAGGATAGAGAGTGAAAAATGTCAAGCAGAAGCCAAAATCGGCTCATTTTTAGCGTGTTCCAGGGTAACACTCAAAAGTTTACTGACTCCATCAGCTCCCATAGTTACTCCGTACAAAACATCAGCCGCGTGCATGGTTGCTCGATTGTGGGTAATCACAATAAATTGAGATTGAACCGCAAGTTCACGAAGAATAGTATTAAATCGAACCGTATTTGCTTCATCAAGAGCTGCTTCAACTTCGTCTAAAAAAACAAAAGGTGGTGGATTGGTGTGGAGAATGGCCGAGACAAGGGCAATGGAAGTTAACGTCCGTTCACCACCGGACAATGCTGCGATGTGTTTAATTTTTTTACCTGGCGGCGAAGCCACAACATCAATACCCGTTAAAATTTTACGATGCACTGGTGATACGCTCTTCTCTTGTTGTTCATTTTCTTTCATGATAAATTCTTTATCTTCTCCTAATGATTCTTCTTGAGAGTCTTCTCCCTCTTCACCAAACACTTCAACTAATTCTGCTTTTCCACCTTCAAACAAAATACTAAAATAGCGACTGAATTCTTTTTTAATATTCGCAAAAGCTGCGGTATGCTTCTTTTTCATAAGGGTATCCAATTCCGCAATAAGCTCGGTAATATCATCAGCTGCTTTGGTAAGATCAGTGAGCTCGGTCGAAAGTGAATCATACTTCGATTGTGTCTCTTCGTATTCTTTCATTACCTCTTCATCAATACCACCAATAAGACTTAACCGATATTTTAATTTTTCAATTTCTTCTTTGATGACATCACATTGATGGCGCTCTAAAAATTCGCTCTGGTTCGTTTGCCACACCGTTGGTGCGACTTTCAGTTCTGTGTACGCCTCAGCAACCAAATCTTCACGTCGTGTTTCAAGTTTGACCAATTCCATTTGTTCAGCATTACGTCGAATAGTAACCTCATTTAACGCAGTTTGTAAATTTTGCATCGTATCTTGAAGCGCAAATACGCGCTGACGTTTGGCTTCTTCTGCTTCATTGAACGCGCTCATTTTTTTTCGCACCATCTCAAGTCGGTTATTGATTTTAGTGAGAGTCGTAGCAATCAATGTTCGTTCTTTGGTAAGGGTGTTCATCATGGCAGTAAAATCTTCTGGCGCAAGCTGGGTCATTGATCGTTCTTGTTCCAAACTTGAAAGTTCACGAGCTAACACACG
>JAHFIE010000009.1 GCA_023246565.1 Candidatus Magasanikiibacteriota bacterium | reverse complement strand
TGAGTCAGCCATTATCCTCGACTTCAAAGAAAAACGAGAACAAAAAAGATGAAACAGCTACTGTTACAACTGAAGTTGTTGAACAACCGACATTGATTCAAAAAAATACAGAAGCTCTTGAAATAAAAGCAAAAGAGATGATGCTTGCCATGGAACGAATACAACAAGTGGTAAATACTCATACATCAGATTCACATGCTATGGAGACCTATGGCCGTGATGGCAGTGTTACTGAGCGTAGAATTTATTTGCAAGGAGAAAAACGCAAGCTCCCGGCAAAACGGAGCGGAATTACGGTTTCAGCAAAGATTGGTAATCAACAAATTTGGCTTCGTACTGGTGAATACCCCGATGGTCGACTTGCAGAGATTTTTATTGACATGTACAAAGAAGGTGCTGGTTTTCGGAGTATGTTGAATATGTTTGCTATTTCTGTTTCCATGGGTTTGCAATTTGGGGTTCCCCTGGAAAAATTTGTAGAAAATTTTGTCTTCACTCGTTTTGAGCCAGCAGGTATGACTGATCATCCGAACGTCAAAATTTGTACATCAGTGATTGATTTTGTGTTTCGGGTTCTTGGTATGGAATATTTGGGCCGAACTGATTTTGTTCAAGTTCCTCCAAAAGGAATCCAAAAAAATCGGTTTGAGCAAATTGCTGGTTTGCAAATGTCTGGTCTTGGTGAACAGTCACGTTTGACTGATATGCTGAATACGGTCCCGGATCAAGAAGTTACTGCCCCAACAGTAGAAGCTACTGCAGCAGAAGCAACATTAGAATTACCTCTCATGCACAAAGAAGAAACTTCGGGGGTCGATGCTATGGATGCGGCTCTTAGTGAAATGATGGGTGATGCTCCGGCTTGTCCTACCTGTGGGCATATTACCGTACGCAATGGCGCGTGTTACAAATGTTTGAACTGCGGTGATTCGCTGGGTTGTAGTTAAATAAAGCCTTGCGACTTTGAAGTCGGCTAAAAAAGTTTGTGGTCAAAGAAATAATTTGTTACGATACCATCATAACAAGAAAGTCAAAGACACAAAAAATCCCGGAGAATTAACCCTGGGATTTTTTGTTGGAAGTATCGTCTAATCATTTCCCCCGGTTTCGTTGTTGTTCTTCAAACCATATAATGGCCTGATCAAGTTCTTGGACGTCAAACGCGGGCCATCTAGTATCAGTAAAATATAGTTCGGCATAGGCTGACTGCCACAATAAAAAGTTTGATAACCGATGATGTCCACCAGTGCGAATCACGAGATCAACATCAGGAATATCTGCTGTATCTAAATATTCTTTGAAATTAATTTCAGAAATTTTTGTATCGGGGTGTTGTCCAAATTTTTGTATGGCACGGATAATTTCATCTCGCCCGCCATAATTGATGGCAAGTGATAATGTTAATCCCGTGTTATTTTTTGTCTGTTCGACAACATTGAGTAACGCGTTTTTGGTTTTTTCTGGTAGTCCCCCAAGGTTGCCAATAATATGAAGACATGCGTTATTTTCAAAAAAGTCACCAAGGTAATCAATTAATTTTTCAAAAAGGGAATAGAGGTGCTTGAGCTCTTCTTCACTGCGTTCGCGTATGTTTTCTGTGGAAAGCGCGTACAGGGTAAGATAAGAGATACCCCGTTCACGTACAGCCTTGGCAATAGTCCGTAGATTTTTTGCACCTTCGGTATGACCGAGTAATTTTGGCAATCCTCGTTCGGTTGCCCACCGACGATTGCCGTCCATGATAATGGCTAGGTGTTGGATATTGGTGGGGGTCATACGGGGTTTTTTATGTGTTGATTGATATTCTGTGACTGGATTAATAGACCAATTATACTAGATTTATATGTTATACTCGGATCATTGTATTGCTAATTTAGCAAGGTTCTCTATAATATACAAGAGGAGTATTATCATATAAATTTATCTCGTATGATAATAAGAAGTTGGTTAAAATACATTTTTCTTCCCCCTTGTTTTTTCTCTATATAGCTTATTTATTATTTTAATAATTAATCAGAAAATTATGAACGGAATCGAAACAGGAATGAAGTTGCCTCAACAAAGCCAAGGATCGGAAGGATCTTTTAAAAAGGAGTTTCCGAGAGGTGGGCGTGGTCAAGACCTTGCAGACAAAGAATTGGAGGGTTCATTGACACCCGAAGAAAGTGCTGAATTATCTGCCTATCGGGAATTTCCGCATATTAACGCGGGAGTCCGTCGTGAACTTGTGATTAAGGAAAAATTGGGTACTATTTCGGAAAACGAAAAAAGTGCCCTTGAAATTGTAAGAGAATCACGGAGACGGAGTGGTACAGGTATGACATTGGAAGAACGTGCTAGATTTTGGGATTTACTTGATAATGATAATGGCTAATAAAGAATAAATTACCTGTAGGATAATAGTATAAAGAACTGGGTATTAATTTTGGAAAAGGGTGATGATAAAATATGAAAAAAGCACTATTGGTCATAGATTTATTACAAGACTTTTTTAAAGAAGGTATTCTGGCAGAACACCAGCAAAGATTAGTAACTTGTGTTAATGAATTGGTAGATGAAGCACACAAACAGGAAGTGCCAGTTATTTGGATTCGACAAGAATATAAAGCCGATCTTTCGGATGCTCCGTTGTATAACAGAAAAAACAATAAATCGACGACGATTGAAGGAACTGAAGGCTGCAAACTATTACCTGAACTTCATCGCGAAAAAATTGATTATGAAATTATTAAAAAGAGATATAGTGCTTTTTTCCGCACTAATTTAGATCAGATTCTCGAGGAACTACAAATTAAAGAACTGATAATAACGGGCATCAATACAATGACGTGTGTCCGTACCACTGCAATAGATGCGTATGAGCGAGATTATGAAGTTATTCTTGCTTTGGACTGCGTTGATGCCTATGATCCCGAACAACATGAAAATTCCGTCAAGTATTTGCAGTATGCAGTCGCTCGAGGAATGAGCAATAAAGAGGTTCTTGAGCTTATCCGATCGTAATCAGGTGTTTAATTTTATTACCATGAAAATAAGCAACAACGTAAAAATTCAAACCTTTTGTCCGAAGGAAGTCGCGGACAGTATTCGTTTAGCAATTGGAAATGCTGGTGGAGGAACAATTGGAAATTACAGTCACTGCATGTCTTTGACAAGTGGTTATAGTTATTTCTTGCCAATGGAGGGTGCAAATCCTGCTATTGGCAAAGTAGGTGAGATTGAAAAAGTTGAGGAAATTAAAATCGAATTCGTTTGCGAGAAAGATAAAGCAAAAGATGTTATTGATGCCATCAAAAAAGTGCATCCGTATGAAGAAGTATCTATTGATATTTTCCAATTGTTGGATTTGGAGTAGTAAAAATTAGATATTAGATAATGAGGAGTAAATAGTCCAGGAATTGTTTTTTGATTAAAAAAGGCGAAACAATTTTCTTCACTCAAATTTGACTCTTTTTTTCTTTGGAGGTATATTGAAAATATAGTAAATTTTTAGAATATGCGTAAAGTAGACTTAAAATCAGTGGTATGGAAAGAGGGTAAATACTATGTTGCGTGGAATATTAACACTGATATTTCTAGTTTTGGTAAGACTAAAAAAAAGGCTCTTGAAAGTTTAGAGGAAGCCTTGCAGCTTTATTTTGAAGATATTCCTATTTCCAAAGTGTATAAAGTAGAGCGTCCTGATTTGGTTTCAATGGCTTTCAAGTATGCCTAAACCGGTATTACTGAGTTTGATTTTACGAGTCCTTACAGAAAAGGGCTTCTTTTTTATTCGTCAAAAAGGATCACACGCTCGATATAGAAAAACAGGCAATCCTACACGCAATGTCACCGTAAAAACAGACTATAAGGAAATTCCGTATGGTACATTTCGGTCAATTTTATTACAGTCTGGATTAAAAGAGGAGGACTTTTTTGAGGATAAGAAAAATAAGTGAAATTTCTGTTATATGCAAACAATGCGCAAAATATTTTGTAACAATTTTTATTCTGAAAATTTATGGTGAGAGACAAACTTACCAACAACCCCGAAGTGAAGTCAGAAGAAGTGGTAGAAGTGGTTCCCTCTGTAGAAGTCACCAGACCAGTTCAAGTAGCCGAAATTGACGCTCAAATTATTGAGGCCGCAGATGCCGGAACAGCAGAGATTGACGCTGCTCGAGCTCGAGTTCAAGATATTGGAGGTCACGATCATGCACAAGAAATGGAACTTATTGGAGAAGGTGGTGAAAGTTTGGTATATGATGCGAAAGACGGTACTGTTTTGAAAATAGGGAAACCTGGATATCCTGTAGAGTTTCTTCAAAAGAACAAAGAATTATTTGAGCTATTAAAAGAACACATAGGAAAATTTCTCCCTGAAACACAATTTATTGAGGCTCTAGAGGGAGAAGATGTACCTGATGAATTAAAAAATAGGCCTGCTGTACGTCAAATGAAAATAGAAGGGAAAACACTCCATGAAATTACTGAAGAGGATTTGAATAATCCAACAATCCTCCGTAATCTTATAGAATTTATGAAAGGAGTACTATCTTTCAAGCAAGAGCATGACATCATGATAGATTTTTATGGTAAAGCCAGAGACTGGAGTCGACCTGCCAATGCACTTGATTCCGCGAATGTAAAAATTCAAGATGGGGTTCCATATCTTATCGATGTCGGTCTGGTACCAACAGAATTACAAACCGAACAAGGGCCGGTTACAATTTCTATCTGGAATGCCATTGCTGGTATTGCATGGGCGATAGAAGAACGTAGTTTAAAAAAATATATTCAACACATAAAATTTGCCGTTAAAACTCGGTACGTCCAAACGGTATATCGTATAGTTTATGCTACGATATTCCCTC
Source organism: Candidatus Magasanikiibacteriota bacterium (assembly GCA_023246565.1). GTDB lineage: Bacteria > Patescibacteriota > Patescibacteriia > Magasanikbacterales > UBA922 > 2-12-FULL-41-16. Next base: position 17,592 of record JAHFIE010000009.1, on the reverse strand, counting down.
GTGAAATACGTTTTTTAGAAAAAAGACTAAAAAAAGCTAGTGCTGAATAAGGATTGCTACAAATACATTGTCTAGCAGCGTATATCCGTTTCATTCATTTCTCTTTTTTATAAAACAATTCCAAATAAGCTCATAAAGTATGAATAAAAAAACTGTTTTAATCAGTGGTGGAACGAGCGGTATTGGCAAAGGTGCTGCTGCACAATTACTTAATGATGGTTTTAATGTAGTAACGTTCTCCATAGACAAGAAAAAAATAAATTCCTTACAAAAAGAGTTAGAAAAAAAGTATTCACAAAAGCAATTTTTGATTTTGCAAGCAGATGTGAATAATGAAAAAGAACTTTCTATAGTCGTTAAAAAAACTCTTGAGAAATTTAAGGTAATTGATATTCTTATTAATAACGCTGGTATTGGTTACTTTTCGGATTGCGATACAGCAGATATGAGTAGATTTCAGGAGATGTTACAAATAAATGTTGTTGGACTCGCATTGCTAACGAAGCTGGTAGTTCCCCACATGAAGCAACAAAAAGAGGGTTTAATAATCAATATCGCTTCTATTTCAGGGAAAGTCGCCTTGGTTAATGGTGAATTTTATAGTGCCGCAAAGTTTGGAGTTATGGGGTATTCACAAGGAATCAGAAATGAACTCAAAGATTTTGGTATAAAAGTTGCCACACTATGCCCGGGAATGATTAAAACCGGTTTTCTTGATAAAAAAGAACTTGAAAGAAGGAAAAAACTCTTGCAGGGGAAATTTCCTCAAATGTTAGCTGTGGAAGATATAACCAGGATTATAAGCTTAGTCTGTAATCAGTCAAAGCACTGTGATATCCAGGATTTGACGGTCATGCCTTTTTAATTAAAATACAGAGCTGTATAATTTTTATGAAAATATATACCAAAACTGGTGATACTGGAGAGACCGCACTTTTGGGTGGAAAACGCGTTTCTAAAAGTTGTATTGAAATGGAAGCAATTGGAGAAGTTGATGAATTAAATGGGACTTTGGGAATTTTATCCGCTCAAATAGATGATAAAGATTTACAAAAAAGAATTCTAAGTGTGCAACATACATTGTTTAATGTGGGTGCCAATCTTGCTGCAGCACAAACTGATTTAGTAAAAGTTCCTGAGGTAACCGACGGGCAAGTTGAATTATTGGAAAAATGGATTGATGAAATGGAAATTCAGTTATCGCCGCTCACACAATTTATTTTGCCGGGAGGTACGGCTGTTGCCGCGCAAAGTTTTTTTGTTCGTGCAGTATGTAGACGGGCTGAACGAAATGTTGTTTTGTTACAAGAAAAATTGCTTGAGCGTGGTGAGAAACCTCTAGACCAGAATATACAAAAATATTTAAATCGGTTGAGCGATGTTTTGTTTGTCTTGGGTCGGTACCTCAACAAACAATCTGGTCATCCGGAAATTTTTTGGGGAAAATAAAGATCTGCATAGGAAGCTCCAAGTTATTGCACTTTATTTTTCATTTACTCACTATACTTCGGAAATAAAATGACCTCGTTTGCAGAGGTCAAGATATTTTATTGAAGCCATTCTTTAAATTTTTTTGGCCAACCATGGATAAGTAGTAATGCGAGTGGAGCTCCCCAATTTGCCCACCGTTCCACAAAATCCCATAGTGGATCACCAACAATAGGACGAATAAGCGCGGTCCAGAATCCCCAGAATGTTGCCCAAAGCAAGAATGCTCGAATTGGTTTAACTAAAATAACAAGCCCTACGGCAATGTCGATGAGACCAACCACAAATAATAATTGTGTGGCCATTTCCACATTGGAAATACCAAATTGAGAAAACCAACCGATCCACTGAGGTTTTCCCTGAAGCGCAAAGGCGCCATGGCCAATAAATTCACCGGCAACCGCGATACGGAGAACCCATGAGACGATTTTTTCGTTGTTCATACGATTTTTAAGTATTAAAAACGTTTTCAGTATATATCAAAAATTGATCATATTCCAGCATACTTGAAAAATAGAGCATGTTTTGCTAGGATACTCTCACGCCGCGGTGGTGTAACTGGTAGCCACAAGGGACTTAAAATCCCTCGATCGCAAGGTCATGCGGGTTCGATTCCCGCCCGCGGCACACTCTATGTCTTCCCCCATTCTAAAACCAAACTGTACCTTGCCCGACTTACAACACTACGTTGCTGAAGTAGTTAAAGCACGTGGGTTTGATCAAGAAACCGTGCCTGAAATCTTTATGCTGTTTTTGGAAGAATGTGGCGAAATGGCAAAAGCAGCAAGAAAATTGCAAAATATAAAATCAGACAAAAATTCTAAAGAACATCGATTAGATCATGAAATCGCAGATGTTTTTATCTATTTACTTAATATTTGCAATCATTACAACATTGATTTGGAGCAGGCTTTCCGTGATAAAGAAGGAGTTAACAATCAAAGGACTTGGAGTTAGTAAGAGAGTAGATTCAAGCTTTCATTTCATTTTTATACTCCGGAAATAAAAATTAGGATACTCTTTTTTGACCGTCCGGTAATCTGGCAGGTCAAAAAAGAGTATCCTAATTTTTTTAAAAAAGAATCCCAGCATGTTGGGATTCTTTTTTCTTGCGTGGCGCTGTGATTTTAATTTTGTAATTCGTGTTCGTAATAATGATGATAAATTGAAATAATAGCGAGGTAGAGAGACGCAATAACCGGACCAATGATGAAGCCTGAAACACCAAAGAGAAAAATACCTCCTAATGTTGAGAAAAGAACAAACAGGGGATGCATTTGTGTGTCCTTGCCAATAAGTGGTGGCCGCAGGAAATTATCAATCGTACTTAAAACAAGGGATCCAAAAACAATAATCACCATTCCTTCCCAAACATGACCAAAGATAATCATGCCAAGTCCGGCTGGTAGCCAGATAATAAAGGCGCCAAGAGCAGGAATCAGACAAAGTACCATCATAAAGAGGCCAAGAATAAGGGCTCCGGGTACCTGCGTTATCCAGAACACCAAACCACCTAGGGCTCCTTGAATTACCCCCACAATGAGAGAGCTTTTGAGTGTTGCTCGGGCTGTGGAAGTAAAATGATTGTAGAGCATGCGGTCATATTCCTCACCGAGCGGCGACAGATGCATGAGACGCAGGAGAATATTTTTACCATCACGAAAAAAGAAAAAGAGCGTGTAAAACATGATAAAAACCTGAAACAAGAAATGGGCTGAGTTTTGCGTGAAGCTCTTAAGGAAACTGAGAGAATAATCACTAATTTTTTTACTAATAGCCGCGGCTTGGCTTTGCCAATTGGCTTGCAAATTTTGAACGTATGGTTCGAGCGGACTATTGTGTAACCATGTGGCAACACCACGGACATCAGGTAAATTACCGGCTTGAGAAAATTCTTGGTAAAGACTAAAGGATTGATTCACGACCAAGGAAACAAAGAGCGTAAGAGGAACAAAAATCGTGAGAATAACGACCGCGACCATAATGGCAGCGTTGAGCGTCGGCATTTTTAAATACGTATTGAGCCATTCATAATGTGGGTAAAACATTATGGCAATCACAGCTGCCCAAAAGATAGGAAAAAAGAATGGTCGAAAAAGGTAGAGCAGGGCAATGGTCAGAATAATAATGAGTGAGAAGAAAAAACCCGAACGAATTTTTTCAAAGCTCACTTTATCAGTTTTGCTCATAGATTTAGAGTTAGGTATCAAGAAGTTAAAAATAGGCTGGTGGCAATACGATAATTTTATCGTTTTCGGTGCGCGGAAAAAATATTCCGGATGACATCATCTACACTAATTTCATTAATGAGTATATCATCCACGGGCAATTCACGGAGGATATCTGTTGCAACGGTTTTTACTTCAATCTTGGGCACCTCCAAAATCGCTCGTTGTTCTGCCCACTCTTTTATCCTACCAAATTTTTGTAATTTCGTCTTGGTGACTGGTTCAGTAAAGGTCATTTCAATGATTTTATGATCAACATGCTTATCAAGAAGCGCTCGCAAACTACCATCGTAAATGAGTTGTCCAAAATTAATAATGACCACTCGTTCGCAGAGCGCCGCGACATCGTCCATATAATGCGACGTGAGGATAATCGTAATTTTTTTCTCCCGGTTGTATTTTTTTAAAAATTCTCGGATATTATTTTGTGATACCACATCAAGACCAATCGTTGGTTCATCAAGAAAAAGTACTTTGGGCGAATGAAGGAGTGCTGCGGCCAGTTCACATTTCATGCGTTCTCCCAATGATAATTTTCGCACTTGAATATCAAGAATATGTTTAATATCAAGGAGCTCAGTTAGTTCATCAAGCGTTTTTGTAAAATCGGCGTCAGGTACTTCGTAAATTTCCTTATTTAATAAAAAACTTTCCATGGCAGGTAGATCCCACCATAGTTGATTTTTTTGTCCCATGACCAAGGCAAATTGTTTTTGAAATGTTGGTTCTCGTTTCCACGGTGTATGGCCAAGAACTGTAGCAGTTCCTTTTGTGGGGTATAAAATTCCTGAAAGCATTTTGAGCGTCGTTGTTTTGCCAGCACCATTAGGACCCAAGAAACCAACCAATTCACCTTCGTTAATCGAAATACTAATGTCTTTGACTGCTTCAGTAAATAATTTTTCTCGATGGAAGAGACTTTTTACTGAATTAAGAAGTCCGGCTTGTTTACGGTAGTACTCGTATGTTTTTGATAGATGTTGAACCTCAATAATACTCATACAAGCGATTTAATAATATTGAATTAAGACCAGTGTAGCATACTGGATTTCATTTTTAAACATGCTTAGCTGGAAGCACTTGCGTAACGACGGAGGCCAAGATGCCAAAATTGAATAGCTAGAAGACTTAATCCTATGGTGTAGAGAAGACTAACACCAATAAAACTAAGGTCTAATTTTCCCAAACCAACACCAACAGGAATAAAATTCTGATACGCGATTGGTAGGATTGTATACGTTGCTACCCAGAGTGTTTTTGGTAATACGGTGAGGGGGTATTTTCCGGCTTGCGCAAACCAAAACCAAGCTTCATGAATATTATCGATCCGTAAAAACCAAAAACTAAGTGTGTTTAAAATCATACCATGAGCCAATTGGACAATAATACCCAAGATGACCAGGAAAAATAAAATAATACCACTCATAATACTTGGGATAAGATTGTAATGAACAACAAGCCAAATCAACAGAATCATTTGGGTTAGAATTCGGCCAGTCGCTCGAAGAGATATTTGTTTTGATACCAACAAAAAAATAGTATTAGCCGGTGTTACCAAATACTGATCAAGGCGACCATCAGTAATCGTATTGGGGATTTGCCAAAGATTATCGCGAAAGAAAAAAAGAAAAATTTGTTGACTTAAAATAAAGATATTCATTAAGAAAAAAACCGATGCTTTATCCCACCCAGCAACAACATTGGTGTGACGAAATAACACATCGACCAAGATGTAGAGCATGCCAAGCCAAATAACGTGCGTAGCCCAGTGCATAATCGTGTCTGCTCGATAATGCGCGTCGCGGGAAAAAGCATTCTTGAGAAGAAGAGAATAAATTTTAAAATATTTTTTCATAACCATTACACGGTTGCGTGAACAAAGAAGTTTTACATGCCAAAACCTTCGTGTCGTCGCAGACCACGGTACCAGACAAACCGAGTCAATATACCTAGTCCAATGATCCATAGCAGAGCTGGTCCAAATACACTGAACCATTCATGAGTTTTTATGGTCCCAAGATAAATTTGCGCTGGGACATAGGCTAGGTATCGAAACGGTAAATAATCGGCCAGATATTGGATGGGCAGAGCGAAAAAAGTCAGTGGAGCAAGCCGTCCGGAAAATATCGCGCTCACAACTTCTTCAGTTGTTTGCAAGGCACCAATATCTTCCCACCAAAATGTACTTAGACCAATGAGATATTGAAACAAGTGAGAAATAGTAAAGGTAACCCCAACACTTATGACAAACATAAGCCATTGCGTTATTGCATGCGGAAACGTAAAGAATGAGGAACCGAATAGTGACAGTAATAGAATACTGACAGCGGAAATACTACCGGAAATATATTTATACGAAACTTCAGCCATGGCAATAAACCAAAAATACGGTAGGGGAACAACGAGCCGACGGCTGACCATGCCGTCAATGATTTCGGTTCGAATATGGCGACTGCAATGAGAAATAAAACCGCTTGAAACCACTGCCATGATAATGTAGTACGTAATGAGATCGCGTAAGGTATATCCCGTCGGTAATGTTGTGTTCGCAAAAATAGCTATCCACAAAAAAGGAAATAAGAAAAATTGTGATGAATCAGTAAATACCCAAATTAAAATTCTTGCTCGGTACGTCAAATACCGTGCCAAAAACATTTTGAATAATCGATAATATTTTTTCATACTAACTTGAAGCGCTACTATAATGGCGAATGCCAAGCTGCCAAAAAAAACGCGCGATCAGTAAACTCATGATTGCCACAATGATTGATCCGATCGCCAATCTCCAGGGTAAGGTACCAAGGAGAGCTTTGGCTGGTACGGTCGCGACAAAAACTAAGGGGATAACAAAGGTATAGATTGTTTTTAACCATCCCCGGTATATGCCAGTCGGATACGAAGCTAGTTCTTGGAATCGAAACGCGATGGTGTTGCTGGCCCAACCTTGAATGGCTTTGAAACTAATGGTTTTGAGGCTCAAAAATACCGCGTATAAAACAGCTTGGCCACAGAAAAAAGTAATAATAAAGAGGAGAATATTGGTAAGGGTAAGAGTGGTCTTGCCAAGGGTCAAACCATACCAGAGAATTGCAATACCTACGACTGATCGGGCAATATCTTCGATATCAATGCGTTGAATACTTGCGTAAAATTGCGCGCTGATAGGTCGTATGAGATAGAAATCAAAATCACCTCGGTTAATGACACGATCAAAGTCATTGATACCACCACGAAAGAGCAACCATGAAACAGTATTGACCATTAAATACACCCCGTTTAAAACCAACACATCGCCGTAGCTCCAGCCTGCCAAAGTATTGATTTTGGTGAATACAATTGCAATGCCTGCGAATACCGTGATTGATTCAAGACCAGTAAGAACAAAACCAAACACAAAATTACCACGGTACATGAGAGCTTTCATGAAATTAAGTTTGATAACACGAAGATAGAGTTTCAAATATTTTTTCATAAACAAGCGAGCGAGTGAAGTTTATATGTTCTGATATATTATTGTCCAACTGCTTCGAATTTTTTAATTCCCAATCGCCAAACAAATGATAAAATGAAGCTCAAAAATAGTATCCATATTCCGGCAATCAAACTTAATTGTAATGGATTGGTGACGCGTCCCATCCAAAATTGGATTGGGGTAAACATGAGGAACTGAAATGGTAATGCAGTACTTATCGTACTAAGCCAGTCAGGAAATATATCAAGAGGAACAATTGAACCATTGAGAAAATTACTTATGACAATAACACCATAAATAAAATTGCTGCCACGATCAACCCAAAAAGTGGCTAGGGCAGATAAGAAATAGAGAAGATAATAAAATATAAGGCTAATCATCATGAAAAGAAAAAATAAAGAGAGTTGTTTTGCAGACGGAAGATACTGTTGTAATGTTAAACCGTAGATGATCGCCACAATACATGGCGTTACCAATGACAAATTAATGGTAGCACGACCCAGGCTATCCGCAAGCATGGTCAAAGGGTAACTGATTGGTTTGAGAAGATACGGTACGATACGACCGTCTTTAATTTCTTCCACCACTTGAAATCCCATACTAACACCATCCGCGATCGTGAGTCGAAGGAAAGCAATTAAGATATAGTACGTAAGAATTCCAGACAAAGTGTAGGAACCAAGTGTTTCTCCATTACGATAGACTGATAACCATACAAAAACAAGACCACTCAAACTAACACAATGGCCAATCGCAAAAAGAACCACGTTAAGACGATATTGTAAAAACGTGGATAAAGCACTACGGTAAGCAACCGCGTATTTTTTGAACTTAGACATTCGTTTTATGACCGACTAAAAAAGGGTTGAAGTTTGTGTCGCGATCATAATAATCTTCATTTTCGCGGCGTTTGAGAAGATTAACCACTGCGTACGTGACTGGGGTAAAGATTATTTCAATACCTACTTTGACGAGATAACTGGAAATAATAAGACTCGTAATAATAGACGCAGGCATAACTCCAGCAAAAGCAAGAGTGATGAATAGTGTGGTATCAATAGCCTCACCAACAATAGTTGAGGCAATGGTACGTATCCAGAGTTGTTTACCATTCATTCTAATTTTAATTTTGGCAAGAACATACGAATTAAGAAATTCACCAAGAAAGTAGGCAATAATACTCGCTCCGACGATCCGTGGTGTTTGTCCGAGGATATGCACAAAATCAGTTTGAAATGGCCATGGTGCTGCGGGTGGAAGTTTGGCGACAAGGGTAAAAATAAGAGCCATGGCTATATTGGCGCCAAAGCCCAACCAAATTACTTTTCGAGCTCGGGCAAAACCATATACTTCGGTTAAAACATCACCAAAAATATAGGTAAGAGGGAAGAGAATAACTGCTGCAGGAAGAATCAGAGAACCGAATGAACTGATTTTCACTGCGACAATGTTTGACAAGAGTAGTAAGGTAACAAAGACGACCGTGATGGTATCGAGGTGACGAAATGATTTTGGCATAGAAAAAATTATAAATTAATACCGATAATCTCCAGCTTTAAACGGTCCGTTTGATGAAACACCAAGATATTTTGATTGAGCTGTGGTGAGTTTTGTTAATTTTACTCCGATTTTTTTGAGATGCAATCGTGCCACTTCTTCATCCAATTCTTTTGGTAAACGATACACTGCTGGTTTGTACAAATCTTTATTTTTCCACAAATCCAATTGCGCGAGTACTTGATTACTGAATGAATTACTCATGACAAAGCTGGGGTGACCAGTCGCGCAACCTAAATTTACGAGTCGGCCTTCGGCCAATAAAAATAATTCTTTTTTGCTTTGACTCGCCGAAGCTTTAGCAGAGGCGGTTGGGAAAATATATTTATCAACCTGCGGTTTAATATTAACCCGTTTCACTCCGGCCGCGTGATTCAGTTTTTCCACTTGAATTTCATTATCAAAATGGCCAATGTTACAGACAATCGCCTGATCTTTCATTTTTTTCAGATGCTCAAACGTAATAACATCAAGATTACCCGTAGCTGTAACATAAATATCTGCCCGGCCGAGCGTATCTTCCAGTGTTGTAACCTCAAAACCTTCCATGGCTGCTTGTAAAGCACAAATCGGATCAATTTCTGTGATAATCACACGACAACCCTGACCTTTGAGTGCTTGCGCGCAACCTTTGCCAACATCGCCAAAACCACAAACAACCGCAACTTTGCCAGCAAGCATAACATCCATGGCTCGGTTAAGCCCATCAATAATGGAATGACGGCAGCCATAGATATTATCAAATTTACTTTTCGTAACCGAATCATTTACATTCATGGCCGGGAATAATAATTTTTGATCCTTGACCATTTGATGTAAACGATGTACTCCTGTGGTGGTTTCTTCAGACACACCACGTACTGTATTTGCCACAATTTGCCAACGTTTTGGATTTTTTTTGTATTCCGCAGCCAGCAGTTTCATGAGTTCTTGAAAATCAGGTCCTTCTTTTGAGTAATTTTTGGTGAGTAAGCTTGGATCTAATTCTATTTCCACACCTTTGTGAACAAGGAGGGTTGCGTCACCACCATCATCAACAATAAGATCAGGCCCCACGCCATTGCCAAAATTTATAGCTTTTTCCGTACACCACCAGTATTCAGCAAGCGATTCACCTTTCCAAGCAAAAACTGGAATGCCAGCTTTCGCAATCGCAGCTGCTGCATGGTCTTGGGTAGAAAAAATATTACAGCTTGCCCAGCGGACATTGGCACCGAGTGCTTTGAGTGTTTCAATCAACACCGCAGTTTGAATAGTCATGTGGAGTGAGCCTGTGATATTCACACCCCTCAGTGGTTTTTTTGCTGTGTATTTTTCACGAATTGCCATGAGACCAGGCATTTCTTGTTCAGCAATTTCAATTTCTTTGCGACCCCAGTCAGCAAGACCAATGTCAGCGATTTTATAATCAGAAAATTTCATAAAAAATAAACTAAGAATATTGAGATACTATACCAAATAATGAAAAAAAACAAGCACGAACACCATCTTGTTAGACAAACCTGGTTTATTTCGTTACCCTTAATAATAAGGAGGTGTCCATGAAGTACATCGTGTACGTCATGAGTTGGCTCATTATCTTTGTGCTCGTCCCCCAGTTCGATTGGCTGCCGGTGATTTCGCAGACTGTTATTGTCGGCGCGATCATAGGCCTTTGTGGCGTCGGCACTGCCGATGTCGTGGAGTGAACCATGCTGAGCATCATTTCTTTGCTCGATGATGTCCTCTCGGCCCTGCAGAACGGTTTTGATGTCTCTGACACGATCGACCGTCTGTTTCGGGCGATCCTCACTTTCTTGTTGGGGGGAGGATGATAATGGAAAAGCTCTTTGAAATTCGGTCGTATACGTTGGTTGGGATTCTCTGGCTACAAATTGTTTTCTATTCAGAATGGTCGAGGTATCTTGATCATGTTGTGGAAAACCTGCCGGTTCCTGACTCTGATTTCACGGCCTTCGTAGGAGACCTCTGCGTAGTCAACAGACGCAACACCCCATAAATCCAGGGCATTCATGATAATGAATTACTTGGAATCATGGGGTGTTTTGTATTCTTTAAATTTATAAACTATCCAATGTTTTTGTAAATGCTTTTTGATATCGAGTTTTAAATTCTTCAAGAGTAAAACAATGATTTTGCGTACCATAATGCTCGACCGCATACGTAGCAGCAACGGCACCAACATGGCCGCAGGTTTCAAGATCTGTGCCGCGAACATAAGCAGCAAAAAAGCCAGCCCGATAAGCATCACCAGCACCAGTTGGGTCTTCCACAGAAATAGCTGGACAAATAGGAATTTCCCATTGTGCATCTTTGGTCATGACCGTGGAACCTTTATCTCCCCGCGTTAGAATTATGGTTTCAACATGATTGAGCATTTCTTCCATACTCCAGCCGGTTTTGTCTGTGGTAAGCTTCATTTCATAATCATTCGCAATATAAAAGTCTGCTTGACCAATCACCATTGACAGTTCTCGACCATCAAACGCAGTCAATTGATGGCTCGGATCGAACACAAAAGGGATACCAGCTTCAAAACATTCTTTCGCATGTTGTATCATGGCGTCTTTTTTTGTGGGAGTAATCATGGCAATGGAAAGTGGTTCTTTCACATCACGTACATGAAGATTTTGTGCTTCGTCTCCAGCGCCATTGTAATACGCAATAATCTGATTATCATCTTTATCTGTGGTAATGTGCGCAGATGATGTTAATTTTTGTGCTGACATGGGCATGTATGCGGTACTAATATTAAATTTTTTACAATGCTCATAATATTCATTACCATCATTACCAATAGGTGCTAAAATTATCGGTTCAGCACCAAGTAATTTCATAGTGTACGCAATATTTCCTGCCACACCACCAAGATTTTTTTTCATTTCATCTACAACAAAACAAACATTGAGAATGTGAATTTGTTCGGGCAAGATATGATTGCGAAAACTATCAGGAAAGTCCATGATATAGTCGTAGGCAAGAGAACCGGAAATGAGTATTGACATAGGTAATAATTATTTTTTTTCCAATCGATTTGCTACGATTGCCAACATAAAAAGGATTGAAGATGTTGCAATTGATCCTAAACAATACAAACAATACGCGCGCAAAAGAAAAATTTGAATATAGAGAAACCAACCCGAAGCCAAAACACCAAGAGGAGTGAGAAGAAAACCCAGGCGAGCGTACAGATTTTTTTTTGTTTCAAGAGCAGTAAATAAGAGAATCGCGATAATACCATAATAGATGGCGCCAAGAAGAGCTACAGGAACGCCACTGATTTCTGAATAGATACTTTGTGTCACGGTATCGCAACCAGAGAGAATAAAACAAGGTGGTGCAGTGTTACGGTAGTGTTCGATTGTTAAATAACTGGTGTCAGCAAAGCCAAGGATCGCGACAGCAATAGAAACAAGAAGAAATGAATGCGGTAGACTATTTTCCGCTCTTAATGAGCGCCACAAGTTCATCATATGAGCCAGGAGTTTTGATAAGCACGCCATCAAAGAAAAGCGTTGGAGTACCACCCAAACCAGCTGCCTGGGCAGAATTAAAATCACGATTTACTCGATCAGCCGTAGCTGGATTATTGAGATCATCTTTGAATTTTCTTCCATCGAGTCCCAGTGAAACTGCTAGATCTTCAAACGATAATTCTGGGCGTTCATCTTTGCCCCAACTGTCTTGGGTATTAAACAAAGCATCATGCATTTCCCAGAATTTTCCTTGGAGACCTGCTGCATGGGCTGCCTGCGCTGATTTTTGCGCATTGGTGTGGATGGAGCGGAGTGGAAAGAATCGGTAAACAATACGAACATCACTTGGATTTTCATCAACCAAACGCTTGAGTAAAGGATAAAAAGAAGCACAACCAGGACATTGGAAATCACTGTATTCGACAATAGTGTGTTTTGCTGTTGGAGAACCTTTTGACCAATCAGCATCAGTCACTGAGGAAGGTAATGCAGTGCCTGGGCTTGATGGAGCTGGTTTTGTGCCTAATTTGGCGAGAAGAACTAAGAGTCCGATGAGTCCGAGAATAAACAAAGCCCAGATGATAATACGTTTTTTGTCCATAGGTTTATTGTGATTGGTGGCGAGAGAAAATGAATAATTTACACTCAATCTTTCATAGATTACATTAGAATAATTGTACCGTTCTTAGTCGATCCTGTCCAGGACTACAAGACCTTCAATATGTGGTGTGCGAGGGAAGAAATTATACAGCTTCATAAAAATTGGTTTGTAGTGTTCTGATAATCGGCCAATGTCACGGGCTTGCGTACTGATATCGCAGGAAAGGTAAATAATTCGTGGTGGTTTTTTGTTGAGTAATGCAAGCGTGACCTGGTCATGCAAACCAGCACGGGGTGGATCAAGAATAATGATTGACTCGTGATCGATCATATCAATCATTTTTTCAGCTGGTCTGCAATACGTTTCGGTATTGGCAAGTGAATTTAATTTAATATTTTCATTGGCATATGATACTCCTTCCTCACTGCTTTCTACGAGAATAGTATGACTCTGATTTTTTGCCAGAGGGAGAGAAATCGCTCCAACACCAGAATAAAAATCAATGATGGAATTTTTTGATTCTACAAAGGTGGCAATATCGTTGAGCGCGATTGTAAATAGGGGAATGTTAATTTGCCAAAAACTTAATAACCCAAATTTTAGTGTGGTCCCAAGGATTTTTGCGGTCAAATAATCCTGACCCATTGCATAAAGAAGTTCACTCGGAACTGAAGCCGGACTTTTGTGTGTTGAATAATAGAGATGAAAACCAAGAAGTTTTTTCGAAGTTGTTGGATAATGGTCAAAAGCCAGTTTGTCTTTGATAAACAACGCGGCAATGGTCTCGTTGGTACCATTACTGCGGACAATGAGTGATTTTAAACTACGAATCGGGATTTTTACCTCATTGATCCAATCAAGAATTTCTTGGGCAGTTTCATTAATAACCGGTTCAGCAAGAAGTGATCCGTTGATTGGTCGACGTTGTCTTCCTCCTCGGGTAAAAAAAGCCAATGAAATTTTTTTGTCTGGTAATTCAATAAAACTAAATTCAATTTTATTCCGGTAGCCAAGTTGATGTTCATCAAACGCAATTTCCAGTGGACCAGATGGTAAAATTAATCCGCCATTACGGCCATAGGTTTCAATGGCAATTTCTCGTTTATACTTATTTTCAGCTTCCCAGTTCATCATTTGCCAAGGACTCGATGACAAAAAATGATCTTCAAGCGGAACTACTCGATCAGGTGAGGCTGAAATAATTTTTGTTGTAATTGCTTCTGCAAAATTTTTTTTCTGGGCTAAATAGGCAATTTCAACCTCTTCACCCGGAAGAGCATTCCAAACAAAAACGGTCTGTTCTGGAGTACGAGCCAGGGCTTGACCGCCGAAAACAAGTTTTTCAATAAAAAGTGACATGAAGTTTGATTAATGAAAAGTTGACCAAATATAGCAGAATTTAGTTGGCTTTTCAAGCCACTGGAAGATCTGATCGCACTTATTAACAGTTTTATCTGGACTTTTTTATTTTGTTCTGGTAGTATTTTCAATCTTGTGTTTATGAGAGAGTAAATCATTCTCTCATGCCCACAAAGAGTAGGGCAGTTGTGAAGGATACGAAGGGATTACACTCATGTACGTCATGGTTCAGAGAGTTTCTGGTTCTGGCATTCTGGCGGTCCGTTTGATCGCGCGTGGCTTGCCCATCGCGGAGCGGAACTTCTTCCCCGGTGGGAGCCCCAACAGGTTCGCCTCGTACATGGTCGGGGACGTCCTCGCCGACCAGTGCATCCTCGAGGACTGGATCGGGTACCCGATCGAGGACACGATGATCGAGGCGGTCCAGTTGACCCCGGCGGTCCTGGCCATGCGGGCGATTCGTTCCGGGCTGGTGACCCCGCTCCCCCCTCAGATCATGTAGGCGTCCGCGTCGTCGCCTCCCCCCCCCACACTCCTCGCATGACCCACCTTTCGAGGGCTAGCGCTGTTCGCTGGCCCTCGACCCAAATCCAATTTTAATGAGACCACTACGGTCTTTTTTTAGTGTTATAGTGACAAGCGAACTTCTGAAGTAGTATTAATAGTAAGTCCTTGGCGATCATTGTTTTTATTCCCTTTCTCTTTTTCATGATCCTCCCGTTCTTTTTGCGTATCATCAACAGTATCATCCTCATTTTCATCATTTAGTTTTTGATTCCCTTTCTTATTTTTTGATTCTTCAACATTGAGTGTTGTTGCAGTATCAATGGCTGCGACAGCATCAAGGCGGATTTTAATTTTATTAATCAAATTTTGAATTGGTTTTTCTACGGTTTCATCTCCCGTATCATATTCAGTGGTAATTTTTTCAATGATTATTTCGTGATCCTGTTTTATTTCTACAAATTCTTTTTTTAATTCGCGTACCTTTTTTTTGTCACCATTTTTTTCGAGTGATGTAATGCTTTGTTGTACTTTATTCATTTGACCTTCATAGTGTTGCTCAGCTTCAACAACAACATTACCACGTAAGCGAGATTGACTGGCAAGTTGTTCGATTTCATTGAGACGACGTTCAGTTTTTTCAATTTCCCAAGCAACTTTTGCCTCGGTGTTGATTGCTAAACTTCCACGAAGTCGTTCATTAAGATTAATTTTAACTGAATACAGTAAATCACCGGGCAAAGCAGCTTCTGCTGCTAGCGCACTTCCTCCTGACATGATAAAAATAAGAACGAGGCTGATAACCGCCATGCCATAACGTAATCTCGGTTGTAAAAACGATAGCCATTGTTTAAAATCAAAGCCTGTTTCTTTGGCTGGAAAATTTTTCATAGCCATAGAAACTGCGTTTGACAGCTTGATTTTCTCGTCTGTTGTGATTGTTTCTTTTTTGAGGACACTAAATATTTTTTTCATATGATTATAGGATACCACATTGTTCACGTAACATTTTCATCCCTCGGTTAATGCGTACAGAAACAACATTGGGTGTTTCATGGATGTGGTTTGCGATTTCTTTGGGGGATAGATCGTGGACAAAACGGAGAAGGAGGACTTCGCGGTACATAGGTTCCAATCGTTTTATCTGTGCCAAGGCAGTGTGGACATCAACCATATTGTTCATGGTCACGTCAGTATGAACACTCGGCTCAAATCCTTGATCTTGCAGTTCTTCGAGGGACATGGTTGTGTGACGTCGGACATGATCAATAACACAATGCTTGGCTACGCGGTACAAATAGCTGCGAATATTTTGGATGTCTTCTCCGTCTTCGGCTAAGACTTTCCAGGTTTTAATGAACACCTCTTGGGTAAGCTCAAGACCCAATTCTCGATCATACACTCGGTAGTAACAGTAACGAAAGATTTCGTCCTGGTACTTTTCAAATGCCTGGGTAAATAGTTTTTCCAATCTGGTCTTAGCCATATTTATGACGGAGGAATGAGGTAGTTCTTACAAAACACGATTTTTTTTAGGCTGGTAATGAGTAAATTCCTCTTTTGTGGGTAATAAAACCTTCTTGTTCAAGATGATTGAGTGCTGTCTGGATCTGTACCTTATCGTGGTCAATCATCTTCGTCAATTGGAGAAGGGAATAGGAAGATTGAGCCAAAAAATGGATAATCATGCCCCGTAATTCTCGATTTGAACCTTTAAAACGAGATTGTTTGCTATGGTGACTACTGCGTCGGCTAGGATTGGAATAGGTTTTTTTGAGATAAACACCATAATCCATAAGCCCATAGTACCACGTACGAGGGGAATGAATATCCAGGGTTTGTTCAATAAGAGGAATAATTTCCTCATCAGTAACCTTGTTTGAATTAGGAAAAAAATAATGTATAAAAACACTTCGGATATTGGTTTCTAAAAAAACTGTTGGTTGATTAAAAGCGAATGCGACGATTGATCCCGCAGTATTCGATCCAATTCCGGGTAATGTTTTTAAAATATCTTGGTTTTGTGGTAAACGTCCTTTGTATTCGTCTATGACTATTTGAGCGAGTCGGTGAAGAGCAAGAGCACGGCGGTTGTATCCCAGACCTTGCCAAGCTATCAAAACATCTCGGGTTGAAGCACGAGCAAGAGAAACAAAATTAGGAAAAAGTTTAATAAATTCAGAAAATTTTTTAACCACGCGCTCGGTCTGAGTTTGTTGGAGCATGATTTCAGAAACAGTAATTCGATACGGAGTGATATGAGTACGCCATAAAAACGAACGGCCGTTTTTTTGATAATAATTATTAATGGTAGCCTGAAAAGTTCGGATAGTTCTTGGAGTAAGTTGACGGGAGTTTGTTGTTGGAACTTTAGATAATTTTTTGATCACATCGATCCCCGATTTTATTTTTTTAAGTACTCTAAAATTAATAAACTCTATACTATAAACTTTATCAATCAAAATTAAACTATCTTTTTTGACTTGCCAGATTACCGGACGGTCAAAAAAGATAGTTTAATTTGTATAGTGAGCAAACAATGCTCGGCATTGCCGGGGGATGATTCTTATTATAAAACATATGGTCTTAATTTTCGCATTGAGTATATAAACAAGAATATACCCGCGATCGTGGTTAAAAAAGGAATAAGATACCACAACAAGGTTACTCGAGTTGGTGGAATCGCGTTCATCTTCAATAATTTTGCATCGCGTGCAATGTGATAGCCTTCGCCAATGAGAGCATCTGTTGCTTCATTGGGTATATCTCCTAAGTACCATCCTGCAACACCAGTAATCGTAGTCGTGGTTCCCAATATTGGTTGTTCAGGAGTTGTTTGCCCAGGATAAAACCATAATTTACCACTCCGGGTACTTGGATGCTCGACTACATAATGGATCAATTTTT
>JAHFIE010000008.1 GCA_023246565.1 Candidatus Magasanikiibacteriota bacterium | reverse complement strand
ACGTAATGAAACCAAGAGAAAATTAAAGGAAACCCTAGTAAAAATAGAAAAAATAGTGGATGAGAAATTCAAAAATGTTGATTGGAGTAAATGGCCGTCTTTAGAAGAACAAATGAAGGATATTTAATATTTAAAATAACGTAAGGGGGGTATGTTTAATTATCATCTCGTTGATCACTTTAATCGGCAATTAAAGAGTCACCAAAAGAAATATATTTCATTAAAAAATGACGTATATTTTTTTCTAAAAAATTTTACGCTTACACAGGCGGTTCCTTTGGGGAATAATTTGTACAAAGCCCGTTTATTTTGTCGGTCTCTTAACAAAGGAAAAAGTGGTGGTTTAAGAATTATTATGTTACTTTTTCACCACCGAAATTTGATTATTCCGGTTACACTATTTTTTAAAGGCGATTACGAAGATATTTCTGAAGAAGAGTTATTCTATCATTCCAGTCAAGTATATGCAGAGTTGCGAGCCAATAATATTATATTTTAGTTGTCTCATTAGAAGGTTCAATGAAAATTTTCCAAGAATACACACGCAATAGTAGTATACTGACTATGTATGTTGCGGATCCCAATACAATTGGAAAGAAAATAGGGAGTTGATTACTAGTAAAAACAATCGCGCTCATAACTGCACCACACACCATAATTTTACCAAACCGCACGAGCGAGAGTGGTGTTGGTATGTGCCGACTCACAACCCAAGCAAGAAGAATCCCGGCGTAGAGTTCTGAAAAAATTGAAAAAATAGCGCCTCCCAGCCATCCATAACGGGGAATCGCATACCAATAGCCAACAAACGTAATAATTGCGTTTGAAATATAAATCCACATCGTGGCTTTTTGTTGGCCAATCGCGACCGCGGTATGGCCAAAAATTGCACCTAAGTACACACCAAATACCGCAAGCGAAAGCAATCGCAACATAAGTCCTGCAGCTGCAAATTCAGACCCGGCTACGGTCAACATGATTTTGTCAGCTAGGACAAAGGTTCCCAGAGTTATGGGGACTGCGATGAGCATCATCGCGTCAAAACTGTGTTGGTAACGTTCACTAAATTCAGTAGATTTTTTTTGCGCCCAGCTTGCAGCCAAAAGTGGCAACAAAATTCCCATAATGAGCATGGCAGTTTGTGCCAAAATATCAATGACTCGGTACGCCGCGCCATACAAACCGACCTCTGTTTGAGAGCGAACCAGTGAGAGTAAAATAGTGTCACCTTTTAAATACACCACATTAAAAATAATGGAAATGGCAATAGGCCACGACGTATGAGCAATTATTTTCCATATGGCCATATCAAATGCGAACGTAGGCCGTGTTCGTTGTGTGGCCGCGAGCCAAAGTGTGGCAGTGTAAGCAATGCTTGAAATGCTAATGGCGACCATTAACCAGAGAAAATCAACACGATAATACTGTCCCACCAAGAGTCCTGCAACCAGTAAAACCCGTCCCACCAATTCACCGGTCACGGAAATATGCATGGCAAGTGCTTGCTGGTAATAGCCAGTAAAAATTTGGTTCATGGCAATTGCCAAAAATGAAATTGACAAAAGCGCGATGGCGATTTTAATTTCCATTGGATAAGGAAATAAAAAGGCAATGAGCGGCGTGAGTCCGAAAAAAATAATTGCGGTAAGAAATCGGAAGCCCAGTAAATTTTGCAATAATTTTTTAGAATCATACTGTCCACTGCCCAAAAGTTGTGCTGTCACCGGAATGAGACCAAAATCAATTAAAATTCCCGCAAATTGGAGGAATGTAATTGCCGTAGTGTACCAACCAAAACGTTCCGCGCCCAAATAACGTGTCAAAATACCAATCGCCACCAAACCCAAAAGTGTGGAAATAATTTTTCCACCAATTTGCACTGCAGAGTTTATGGCGATTTTTTTGAAGAGGGACATAGCGCCTCTATTTAACCTTATTTTAGAGTTTTTTTCAATTAATACCCCCAAAACATTCTATTGACAGATTTTTGATTATAGTATATAGTTAAATTATTAAACAATTATTTAACTATATACTATGCTCAGCAAAAAAGAAATTCAAAAAAATCGTGACTTGTTTAATGGCGAAGACAAAAGCACCGTTGCCACATTCAAGGCGTTAAGCGATTTTAATCGCTATCGAATTTTTCGAATGTTGATCGACTACCCCAAACTTAGCATCAGCGACATCGCCGAGATTTTGGATATTTCCTTGCCATTGGCATCGCAGCATCTCAAAATTTTAGTTCTCAACAATCTTATACAGAAGGAACGAAAAGGCAAAAGAATAATGACACGACTGGAGCGAAAAAATCCTTTTGTACAAGCAATCATCAAAGCAATCAAAATTATTTTGAAATTTAACCGGTATGAACAATAAAATTTTATTTTTTGTCGCAGTCTCTGGTTTATTATTGATAGCCGGATTTGGGTGTGCTACAAAAAATAACAATGAGCGAATAAGTTACGGTAATACTACCGGGGCAGCTATTATCGTCACTCCTCAGCCGATAGAAAAAAAAATCACTCTTCAATTATTTTTTTCAAACACTGAAAAAAAACCAAGTAGGTTAGATTGTTCAAATGTGTATGCCGCAACCCGCTCATTTTCATTTACTAAAGCTGTAGCGCGTGCATCTTTGGAAGCATTGCTTGCCGGTCCTACTGAGGATGAAAAAAGTAAAGGATATGTAACACTCATTCCGGACGGAGTATTGATCCAATCATTGAGAATAGATGATAGCATCGCCTATGTGGATTTCAATGAAAAACTTGAAAATGGAGTAGCCGGTTCATGCCGAGTTTCAACGATTATTGCCCAAATTTCTGAAACATTGAAACAATTTGATACCGTGGATGAAGTCGTTATTTCAATCAATGGGAGGACCGAAGATATTTTACAGCCGTAATTTTTACAATTTGAGAAACTGCATTGATTATAAATTAAATAAAATTACCACAATCTTATGACCAAAAAAATTTTATTTATATTTGCGATTATTTTTTCATTATCATTCATCGGCTTTGGATGCGCCAAACAAGCTACAAACGATCAGGCCGGTCAAGTCACTCCAACGACGACGACTGTTGTGGTGAAGGAAAATGTTTGCGCATTGGATGGTAAGATTCCAGGCGATCGCGCAAAATGTTGTGTCGGTCTTGAAATGGTGGCAGTAGACAATGCCTATTCTGTTTGCGGAAAACCCGGTTCTGGTTATAAACCAAAAGGTTGTATGAATGAAGGTGAGTCACCATTTGTTGATACGCCAAAATGTTGTGCGAATTTAGAACCGATTTTGAAAGGTGATAAATATTTATGCACCAAAAAAATCACCAAAGATACAACCACCATTACGTATTATCTTTTGGCTAAGTCCGAGGATTCATCAAAATATTGTAATGGAGAAAATATGAACAGTCCGGCTTATAAGCAAGCGCTTAGTAAGAAAATGACGAAAATTGTGTCAAATAGATTAACAGTTGAGGAAAGAATTAAAATTACCTTGAATTTGGCAGCTGAAAGGCAATCATTCAACCAGTCGTACACTAGAATCGCTAGCACCACTTTTGCCAATGGTATTCTGACCATGAATTCCGCCAGTGGTTGGTCCGGCGTTTCAATTTTCTATTGCGCTTGGAAACCATTCGTGGAAAAGAATTTGGAACAATTTGCCGAAGTAAAAGAAATAAAATGGCAAGCAGGGTAGTAATAATCACTAACTTTATATGGAACTAACAACTGGTCATAAAAATTTTCTGTTTTCTTTGTTGGTGAGTATTGTCGCGTTAGGTTCTATCCTGATAGCGGGTTTGGTGCCTTTGCGAAGTCTGCATATAAAATATCCAACTGATCAACGCTATATCATCGCCTGGTCAAACAGTAACACTTACAATCTTATCAATTTGGCTACGGATAGAATTCTCATGTACGGTCTTTTGTTTGGAGTCGGCTTTTTAGCTGGTTACCTGCGTCCGGGACACGCCTGGAGATGGGGTATATCAGCACTAGCACTGATGCCCTTGGTTGTTATCGTTAATATAATAGAAGATAAAACCTCCCATAATCTTTTATTTCTTGAACCACTGATTTACGGTGTGTGGATACTCGGAATCACCTTTGGAGCGTGGCTGGGCGGGCAAGCTCGGCGGTTAATAAATCACCCTTCTACCGCGTAATTTTTTTACTAATTAGCTCCATTCATTAACTCCAAAAGATATGGAACAAGGGAAATCCAACACAGTACTAGTTGTTCTCGCGATCATTATCACCGCAATTGTCGTTGGCGGAGGTGTTTACCTTTGGCAACAGCAAAAAGTTATTGAAACTCCTCAGGTCACACCGAAGATTGAAGCCACAATTTCTGAGGTGCCAAAAGTCAAACCGCCAACACCGGAAACTAGCACGAAAATGACGTATAAAAACGATGAATATGGATTTTCATTAGAATTATTGCCGACATGGCAGGGCTACACAGTAATAGAAGAAAAAGCCACAGAAGAACATCTCACAGTATCGTTTAATTTTAACTTAAACAATGAAACGCTTTTTGCAGTTTCAGCCTACACAAAAGCTGAATTCGCAAAAATCAATCCCAATGAAGATCCAATTGTATTTAACACCAAAATAGCAGAAAACACCTCTTTTATCTTTACGGCAATAGGAAGTCAAGATAATTCAGAATCATTATATCCAAGAAGACAAGAAGTAGAAAAAATCCTAGAGACCTTTAAAGCATATTAAAAATCAGTATGGATAATAACTCAAAAAACAATTTTCTCCACCTTAGCCTATTGATGTTTATGGTTCTATTGGGTAGCGCGTTATTTTTCCTTTTCAAATCTCCTTCTCCTTCTTCAGATTTTTTAGTGGCGACTATTGGTTTAATCGCTGCGGTGGGTGCTGGTGGCATTGGTTGGTATGCTAGTAAAAAATTTCCACGGACAAGTAGAAGGCCTTTGTGGGCTCTTGTGTCCAGTATGATCGGTATGGCAATGATCGTGGGAATTGAAGGCTATCAATTTGTGATTAAGCGCTCCGTCCCCAATTTTTTCTTATTTGTTCTGTTTTTTCTTGCTTTGATTAATTCAATCCAACAGTACATGAAAGAGAAAAAAACAGTGAGCACACCACCAAATAATAATAAAAAAATTAAATGACAAATTAGTGAACAACTATTTATTAACCATAACTTATTTCTATGGAAAACAAATTCAAAAAAGGACTTATACTGGGCGGACTTTTAGCAGCCGGAGCCGCAATCGGGTTTGTGATGAGCAAGTCGGGACAGGAACTTTCTGAAGAATTGCAAAAGGATCTCAAAACTTTGGCCAAGCATTTGAAAAAAGGCCTCCACAATCTTGAAGATGTTACCAAAGAAAGTTTTGATACACTGGTCACAACGGTTGTTGAGGAATATGCCAAAAAGAAAGAAATGGCGAGTGATGTCAAAAAAGCATTGGTAAATGCACTAGAGGAAAAATGGCAGGAAATGGAAGCGGAGTATCGATCTGAACAAGACGAGGAAACAACAAAAAAATAAATAACTAACCTAATTCTAACTATATGATGAACGCTTACAATAATTTTTTTTCCACGGTGGATGGATTCGGAACCAGTACAGCCATGATTTTTGGACCATTGGCGATTATTGCCGGATTCATTTTTTGGCTTTGGCTTTTGATTGATTGTTCACGTCGTAAATTTAGTAACAATTATGAGAAAGTGGCTTGGATTGTGTTCATGTGTTTAGGATCATTGGCGCCGATTGGTTTGATTGCTTACTTGGTTGTGATTAAGTTGAATAATAAGCAAGGAATTTTGACTGCATAAGACTGCGATAATGAGCTCTTTTTAGAGGCGCGGGAATTTTCCCGGCTCCTTCAAGGGCTTGTTAAGCTCTTTACACCATCAAGGAAAAGACAGAGGGAATCCAATGTCTAAGTGTATCATCATCGCGCTCTTCTTGGCTTCGCTGATCCATGGCTGTGGCTTGGATGATCTCCAGTACGGCACTATTGTCGAGTCCTCTGATTGCGGTAGTGGCGACATCTGCCTCACCACGGACGTGGAGGAGATTGAGGCCTGTATGAGGATGGCCGAGATGGTCAGCCACCATGGGATCAAGTCCCCGAAGCTGAGTATCATCCTCTCGAGCATGGGGGGGAATAAGTTGTTCAGTCCGACTATCACCGGGCCATGTGGACCTCTCTTTCATGCAGGAATGAGCCTTTCTGTTATCAGTTCTACTTCTGTCGAACCTCCCGTGTTCGAGATGCTCTACAAGGGCAAGAAAGTAGGAGAAGTTACTAATAGATTCGGCCATCAAGGATTTTCTGTTGAGGACTATGGCACGTTCATCGATTGGATACCTGACGACTCGCAGATAATTAAGTCGACTGGTAGTAGCAGTGAGAGTTTTTCGCTGGCGTGCCTCAATTGTGAGGCTTTTCCTGAAAAGACATCAGTGACCATATGTCTAAGGCATATCCATTGGAAAATGGAGCTTTACAGTGGGCATGATTCAGAGACATACGGGATGTCAACGCCCGGTGTATGTCAGATCACCCAGTTCTGACCATCTCTGACTGAATTCATCGCAAGATGAAGACAGTCGGGACAGTCGGAACTCGCTTCCATACAACAGACTCGGCAAGACTGGAAACCCTTGCCTACCAACTAAGTTTCTAAATCATTTGGAAACTTTGAAGTTAAAGATAACTGGAGAAAACGTATGGAACAAAAGAAATCTAGCGTGGGATCAATTATTGCCGCCATCGTCATTACTGCCATTGTCGTCGGTAGTGGAGTTTATGCTTGGCAAAAGTCTGTCATCATAAAGTCCTTATCGACGTCAGTGTCGGTGAACACGGTCGACAGAATAAAATTTCCTGTAGTGGTTTATAGCCGATCGGGATTACTTAACAATACTCCTGAAGGGAGAGTAGAAAAGAAAAAACTGGAAGAAAAGTTTGTTAATCCCTACATTGATTATAACAATGAAGACGGAACAAATTTGGTCGCGCTCTATATTACCGTGTCACAAAATGTCGGAGAAGAATATGACGTGGTTGGAATTTTTGGCAGTGAGAAACAATATGGAACTGAGGAATTTAGTTTTGGCAAAAGAGAGCGTGACTATGGTTATTGGCAACCAGATTGTATGGGAGAATGTGTTTATTCCGATGCGTTTAAAATAAAATATCCGCAAGTAGTTAATTAAAGGTCGTGGCGATTGAGGTCGAACAATTGCTAAATAACAATAATTCAAAATAAGTAACTACCAAAAAATTATATGAAAGAATTCAAGCAAATTTTGTCAGTGAGTGTAGGCATTATTTTGATGATGATTGGTTTAGCCAAGCCATTGACGGTGTTTACCGCTGGGCCAGCTCCGGTTGATCTTTTGTCTGCGAGTAATTTTGTGATTTTAACAAAATCCGGAATTTCTACTACCGGCCTGACCTCAATTAATGGAAATATCGGAGTGAGTCCAATAGTCGCGACTGCCATTACCGGATTTGGATTGACACTGGATGCATCAAATGTATTTTCCACCTCCGCACTGGTGAATGGGAAAGTATATGCATCAGATTATTCAGCGCCCACTTCTGCCAACATGACAAGTGCTGTGAGTGATATGCAAACCGCCTTCACTGATGCTGCCGGAAGAACAAATCCATCGGTCACTGAATTGGGCGCGGGAAATATCGGTGGAATGACACTTGCCCCCGGACTTTATAAATGGGGTACTGGTTTGATAATCCCGACCGATGTCACACTTTCCGGTGGAGCAAATGATGTTTGGATTTTCCAAATAGCTGGAACTTTGACTGTCGGTTCAGGCGCAAAAATTATTTTGAGCGGTGGAGCTCAGTCTGGTAATATTTTCTGGGTTGTGTCCGACCAAACAACAATTGGTACCACTGCCGTATTTAATGGAAATATATTGGATCAAACAGCGATAGTGCTAATGACTGGTGCAAAATTGAATGGTCGCGCGCTTGCACAAACTGCTGTCACATTGGATTCAAATTCGGTTATTATTCCTACTATATCTATCCCAGAACCAACTCCTACACCAACTCCAACTCCTACACCAACTCCAACTCCTACACCAACTCCAACTCCTACACCAACTCCAACTCCTACACCAACTCCTACACCAACTCCAACTCCTACTCCTGTAATAATTTCTAATCCGGCACCTGCATCAACTCCGGTACAATCCAATCCGTTACCAAATAGTGTAATCGGGTTTGGAGTTTTACCGGTTATTCAACCAATAATTTTGACAACGCCGGTGATGGGTGAAGGTAATAAACCAATTGAGTCGACTGTTTTTGATCTCATTGAACCAATTCAAACACCGATTCAAACCATTGCGTTTAATCTTTACAAAGGAAATCGTGGTAATGAAGTAAAGATTCTTCAACAATTTTTGATTTCTGAAAATTATGGTCCTGCTGCTCGAGAGCTGTCACGAATAGGACCTACTGGTTATTTTGGTGTTTATACTCGTGCCGCCTTGGCTGAATTTCAAGCCAATGTAGGAATTAGTCCTGCTTGGGGGAATTTCGGACCGATAACCAGATTTTACCTAAGCGCTGACTATTATCCAACTTTTAATTCAAAATAATTACACATTAATCCATAAACAATATGAAAAAGAGAAAATTTTGGATCGGAGTGGCTATGTTTGCTGCTCTTGCTCTAAGTCTGTCACAGTCAGTTTTAGCTGAAACTGATAATAAGGTTAAAGCAAAAAATAGTAGTTTAATTAAGGTAACAAGTTGTCTTCAGTTAGGTAATGATATCCAAATCACCCATAATAACACTTCACCGACTACGATTCTCAAGGCTGGTTGTTCTGACGCCGGTTATGGTAAACGCAATTACACATTTGCTTGTGTGGGCGAAAATAAATATAAAGTAGAGTGGGAACCCTGTCCAGTTTTGTCATCAATCAGACAGTTGCAGGTAAAAAATTCCGCGACGGGAGTGATTTTGAATAGTGCGAATTCCAGTTATATTACTCTCGGAAATAAATTTGCCGCTAAACAGAAAGTAACCGTGTCGACAAAAGTCGCAGTCTTGGAATTTAAGCTTTTGCCAAAATATACGGACAGAGGTGAAAATTATACTTATGCCTTTGCTTGGATCGATGCCAATAGTACCATCAATTTTGATGAATCATTGGCAAAATCATTGGTGGCTAATGCGAATTTTGGTAGTGCTTACACCACGAACATGTCGTTGACAGATTACTACCGAGGTCGTGAAGTAATTGTGTTGGCTTTCATGAGGAATAATGATGGTATATCAAAAGTTCCTGGAATGCCGACTGAAGTTGACGATGTAATCGCGATTCATCTCCATGTTTTACCAAATCCACCGGTTTTAGTTTGTAATGATTTGAGTGGTTTTGATGGGACCTATACATTATGTTTGAATAAAACCTTTACTTATTTAAACAGCAATACAACGGTTACTTATTCATCGGAATATCACAAACAAGTCGTCTTAACTTTGAATGGTATACAATTTGTTCTTGGTGAAGGGCAAAGTTTATCATTGTTTGCGGCCGACAAAAAGACATTTGTCAATATTCGGATCCAAGGCATGAATCAAACCAATAATACGGTTAAGATTCGTTTCAGAACCCAGTTGTTGACTCCAACGATTCAATAATAAATCAGTGGATTTCTTGCTGCCAAACAGCCCTTGTACAGAGTGTATGGGGCTGGTTTTATGTTGGAATCATTGAAATTGAACCTACCAATTTTTTGTAGTATACTTGAACCTATCTATGACTTTATCAGTATCTCAAAAATGGTTGTTGTTCCCCGTATTTTTTCTTTCTTTTTTCATATCTTTTTATCACTCAATAGATAGAGCGAACGCAGCTTCTGTGGCTACGCCCGCGGTTGTGATTAAAGACTCCAAATATGCGGCTACACTGGTAAAACAATCAGACTCTGACCCGGTAGAGATTGTGGTAGGTAAAAGTAAAACCGTGGTGTTTACTTTTAAAAATACCGGTACAACCACTTGGGACAGTACAAGTAAACGTTTTATTTCCGCGTACACCATGGAACCCCGCAATCATGCATCAATTTTTGTGAGTAAAGATTGGATTAATAAACACCAAACCGGACGATTGTCGGGGAAAATTAAACCGGGTAAAACAGGGGAATTGGCTATTACGTTCAAAGCTCCGAATAAACCCGGTGAATACACAGAAAAATTTTATTTAGCATCAGAAAATCATTCCTGGGTAAAAGGCGGTTATTTTTTTGTAAAAATAAAAGTAGTTGCTGCGTCTGCGCTTGGATCAAATATTGTTGATACCAAAATCACGCCACCACCAATTCAAACAACAACGACTCTAGTGTCTCCTTTTCCAGCACAGCGTATTTTTTTAAATCCTAAAACAGTTTCTGTTTCTGGTGGAGAACCGGTTGCCATCTTATTTGGTTATCAGAATACTGGCGAACGTGATTGGGTTTCTTATACATTGGAATCGACCAGTCCAATAAATGTTGCTGATACGAGTTGGCAAAATAAAACAATGGTTCAGACCAAATCTATCA
The DNA here is from genome assembly GCA_023246565.1 of Candidatus Magasanikiibacteriota bacterium. GTDB lineage: Bacteria > Patescibacteriota > Patescibacteriia > Magasanikbacterales > UBA922 > 2-12-FULL-41-16. The sequence continues at coordinate 12,388 of JAHFIE010000008.1, read as the reverse complement.
CCACTCAACCACAAGGTTTTTTGCGTGACACATTTTCTTTCCGTGTTCCGGCAAAGGTTGGTTCGTACACAGCTACTTTTGTTGTGAAATTTAATGGAGCACCACAATCGAGTGCGATTATTTCCATTCCAGTTTCAGTTACTGCGGATGCTCCTCTTGATTATCAAGAACCGTTTTTGTCTTCTCTCGTCAGTACAACATCGCCAAATAATATTGGAAATGAAATTCCTCGTCTTTCTGTTGAGCCCAATATTCGCGTGGGTGTTTGGAAAGATCCTGCCAATAATGAAGCTCGATTTATTTCTGATGAAGACGATTATGATATTTATGATGGCCAGATAAAAGTTAGTGTTCTTCCCAAAGGAATACCTGCTCGCCTTATTTTTGATGGGTCTGTCTACACCCTTACGTCTGATTTGGCGAGTGTTTCGTCTACACAGTATCTTCATCTACAACCGAGTACAAACCCACGGGCAATTTTTACCTTGACCAATTTTGACCGGCATATTACTGGTAAAGGACGAAATTTTAATCGGTATCGTGGCGCATTTGAACTTCGTCAGGCTCAAGATAAAAATACGTCATTGTATGGTATTAATGAATTACTATTTGAAGATTACATGGTAGGTATGGGAGAAAATTCAAATAATTCACCACTCGAATATCTAAAATCGCAGGCAGTGGCTCAGCGCACGTACGCGTATTATACAAAAGAAAATACCGGTAAACATGATTCACGGAATTTTGACGTTGTTGCACACACCGGTGATCAATTATATCTGGGCGCGGAAAATGAACCGAGCATGGGTCGTTTTATTGAAGCAGTTAATGCGACTCGTGGTCTCATGGTAACCTATAATAATGATGTCGTGGCCACACCTTACTATGGAAACAGTGACGGTCGTACGCGAAGCTGGACTGAAGTTTGGGGAGGCAAGGAAAAGCCATGGCTTGTGTCAGTACCCGCAACCTATGACGCGCGTGATGGCAAGAAAATGTACGGTCATGGCGTAGGTATGAGCCAGCGCGACGCAGCGTACCGCGCGGATGAAGAAAAGATTGACTTTGTTGCTCTTCTCAAGTATTACTATACAGGGATTGAGGTACATAAAATATATCCATAATAGAACGTGTCTCATTAAAATAAGTAAATAAATTTTATATTTAATATCAGAGTATGAGTACAGAAGAACGTTTTCCCGAAGAAGCCTTGGCCGCAGCAATGCATGAGCTTACCTTTTCGTTACATGCGGAAATTTCTGCAGATCAAGAAGCTAATCTTAAGGGATTGCAAGTTGGTAAAAGCATGACTATTGAATTGCCTGATGGTGAATTAGCTACGATTACTCGTAAGGATGAAGCTGATTATACGGTAACGACATCAACCCCAGAGGAAGAAGAACAAATGGCTGCTTAGATTTTATTTTAGAGATATATAAAAATCCTCCCAGCTTTGCCGGGAGGATTTTTTGTCGTGTCTATCAAATTTTATTCAAGTGGTGGCGGAACATCTTCATCAAGACTTTCTGCTACACCAGGACGGCCCTTTTCTTCTTCCGGAGCTTCGCCGCGTTCTACGGCTTCCCAGACTTTTTCATTAATATCTTTCATGAGTACTGGATTTTCGCGTAAGAATTGTTTGGCTTTTTCACGACCAACACCGAGTTTTTCCTCGCCAAAAGAATAACTGTTTCCTGATTTGTGAATGACTCGGTGAATAACCGCGGTATCAAGCAAATCACCGGAAACTGAGATACCTTCATTGTACATGATGTCAAATTCTGTGGTACGGAACGGGGCGGCAACTTTATTTTTGACCACTTTTACTTTGACGCGGTTACCAATAATTTTTTCACCTTGTTTAATTTGCGCGGCACGTCGAACCTCGATGCGAACTGAACAATAAAATTTAAGCGCATTACCACCCGTGGTTGTTTCAGGATTGCCAAAAAAGACACCAATTTTTTGCCGAATTTGATTAATAAAAATGACCACAGTTTTAGTTTTGGAAATAATACCCGTTAATTTACGCAGAGCCTGACTCATAAGTCGGGCTTGCAAACCCATGTGTTGGTCACCCATTTCACCTTCGATTTCAGCTCTGGGCACGAGTGCGGCTACAGAGTCAACCACAATAATATCCACGGCGTTTGAACGGACCAATGTTTCTACGATTTCCAAAGCTTGTTCACCAGTATCTGGTTGAGAAATCAAAAGATTATCCACATCAACCCCGATTTTTCGCGCATAATCTGGATCAAGAGCATGTTCAGCATCCACAAAAGCCGCAATACCACCCTTTTTCTGTACTTCAGCAATAATATGTTGTGCTAACGTGGTTTTACCACTTGCTTCAGGACCGAATACCTCGATAATGCGTCCGCGGGGCACACCTTTGACACCTAGAGCAATGTCGAGTGAAAGTGATCCAGTAGAAACAGCATCAACATTGCTGGCTTGGGCTTCACCAAAACGCATGATCGCGTTGTCACCGTATTTTTCTTTAATCTGGTCAATAGCAGAGGCTGCTGCTTTGAGTTTAGCATTTTGTTCTTCAGACATTTTGGACATATGATTGAAAGGTTTTAATTTTTTATTAGATGTGAATTAGATTTCTTTGATTTGGTCAGTTTAGTACTTCTCAGCGCACATTGATTTTGTGGCTGAGGTAAGTCATGGGCTTAAAAAGCCACAAAATCACGTAGTGAGTGAGTCTTTTATTATTATACTGGAACGAACGGCGATGAGAAGTACTAAACTGACCTATTTTGAAGAAAGTAGATTAATCCGTGATTTTCCACCAATGTGTTACGCACTGTGGACAAAAAAAGAGCATACCGCGCTCTTTTCTAATGGTACGACTTTTTTATTGGTGCGTCAAGGAAAAAAGATTAGTTCGCGGCAGGTGCTTTTTGAAGACTGAAACGTTCGTTTTCTTCGTAAATAATATGACGGACATTTTCCGTGGATTTACCGTGTTTTTTTTGCGCAACAACAACCAAGGTGTTAATGCCTGGACGAAGAGCGATCGGTTCATTGAACCGACCTTTTTCATCACTTTTAATGGTTTGACCATTGACGGTGATTTTAACTTCTGGCTCGCTCGTTCCGGCAATAGTTATGGTGTTCTCATGAGCAATAAAACCATTATCTGGCATAGCAAGAGATAGTTTTGGCGGATCAATCGTATTTTTTACTTGTTTCCCCAAATAAAATAGCAGAGCAAAGGCTAGCATAGTAATCATGCCCACACGAATTATATTGGGCCACGGCGTAAACATGAGGCGACGATTCTTTGATTGCGGACTATCATGGGGAATAGTATCTGCTTCTTCGATAATAAACTGACTAATAAATGGTTCGGGATCTAGTCCAAGTGCTTCTGCGTATTTTTTAATAAAGTTTTTTTGATACACAGGAGAAACATCCACATCATTAAAACGACATTCTTCGAGCGCCAACAAATAATTTTTATTAATTTTGGTTTTTTCAGCTATTGCTTCCAACGTAAAACCAACCGTTTCTCGCGCGGCTTTGAGACGAAAACATACCCGGTGAGGGATTTGGATTTGTTTTTTAGTAAACGTGGGCATGATGCAAAATTCAAAATGTGGAATGTAACTCGTTTTCCCCTATGGAAATTAAGATTACATTAAAACTGTGCGCTCATGTTATAGAGTGACCCCTTCATTTTTTGGTTGGTCAGTTTCTTCTGTTTCTGATTCAGAAAATACATTCAATTCTCCTCCAGAATCCATAGTATCATATTCGTGAGAATCTGTCATGAGGATTTCGCGAGGTTTTGCACCGTCAGAAGGACCAATAATACCAGCTTGTTCCAATTCATCCAAAATTCTGGCAGCGCGAGCATATCCAATTTTCATGCGTCGTTGCAATAACGAGGCACTTGCTTTGCCAGCTTGGGTTATATATTTTTTTGCTTCAGCAAACAAAGGATCTTGGTCATCACTTGGTCCACCAAACAAATTTATGGTACCACTTGCTGATTGAGCTCCAATAATTGATTCATCGTATTCTGGTTCTTCATCACCTTTGAGATAATCAACAACTCGTTTTAATTCTTCTTCAGAAATGTACGCACCTTGAATGCGGACTGGTTTGGTAAGTTCAGCTGAAGAAAATAACATATCACCACGACCGAGCAATTTTTCCGCACCAGGACAATCAAGAATAGTTCGGGAATCAATAACCGAAGCAACAGAAAAAGCAATGCGAGCCGGAATATTGGCTTTCATAAGACCAGTGATAATATCCACACTTGGTCGTTGCGTGGCAACAATGAGATGAATCCCGACAGCGCGTGCCATCTGCGCCAAACGAATAATTCCTGCTTCAACTTCACTTGCTGCTGATGCCATAAGGTCAGCTAACTCATCAATCACGAATACAATATACGGAAGTTTAATTTCATGATTTTTTTGATTGTATGAAGCAATATCACGACAACCAGCTGTTGCTAAAACTTCAAATCGTCGTACCATCTCTCCAATGGTCCATTTGAGGGCATTGACGGTTTTTTGAACATTGGTAATAACAGGAGTGAGTAAATGAGGAATACCATTGTATAACGTTAATTCAACGCGTTTTGGGTCGACCATGATCAATCGGAGTGTCTCAGCCGTATTTTGATACAACAAACCCATGATAATCGTATTAATACATACGGTTTTTCCAGCACCAGTTGCTCCGGCAACAAGTAAGTGCGGCATTCGGGTAAGCGGGGTTAGCCAAACTTTTCCTGCAACGTCTTTACCAAGCGCCAACATCATTCCATTCGGTCGTTCGCGAAATTCTTTGTCTTCAATGAGTTCTTTGATACTCACAAGGGCAGTTTTTTGATTCGGAACTTCTACACCAACCAAAGATTTACCCGGAATCGGTGCTTCAAGTCGAATAGGATGCGCAGCGAGAGCAAGAGAAAGATCATTACTAAGGCCGGTAATACGTGAAAGTTTTACACCTTTGGCTGGTTTCAACGTATATTGCGTCACGGTCGGGCCTACTCGTATTTCTCCCATGTCTACTTCAATATTGAATTGCTCAAACGTGTCTTTGATAATTTCTGCATTGGCTGCAATGTCACCACTCGTTGGCTTGCCTCGTTTATCAGACAAGAGATCCATTGGTGGTAAATTTTTGATAATAACTTTTTTTGACCAAACATCGTTCGCTCGATTATCACTTGTCTGTTCTTCATCACCAGACTCTTCTTCATCAGTATCTTCCTCATCATTTTCTCCAGATGATTGGTTTCCAAGACTTTTTTTGGCAAAGGTTGGACTCGAGCTAATTTCGTCTTCATGATCAACTTCTTCGCGATAATCACCTTGTATGCGTAATTTTCCAACGTTGCGGGTGAATAATTTTCTGAATATATCCATGAGCCATATTCCAAGACCGCCCAATCCCATCATGAGTTTACGGTGTAAAAGTATAAAATGAGTAATCGCAGTATTGTAGAGTAAGAGTAATGAGACAAATGCCAGGGCGATTAAAATAACATGACCACCAATGGATCCAACATAACTTTTTAAAACCCAAGCAAACATTCCAAAAACACCACCACCATGACCAATAATGGCTTCATTCCACATTTCGTTCGGCTCGTATTGAATATGAATAAGGCCAGAAAGCGAGATAAAAAACAAAAATGTGCCCAGACCATGCGTAGGACGATAATTATATTCCACGTCACGGATAAGAAACCAGGCTAATGTTAAAATAATGAACGGTGTTGTGTAACGAATTGCGCCAAATAGGAAGCTTAACAAGTATTCGTCAAGCATGATACCCACTACTCCTGCCTTACCAAAAAAACTAAGCGTAATAATGATGGCGGAAAGAATTAAAATAATGAAAATAATGCCGCGGGATAATGTGGGATTCAACGGTGATTCGTTTTTACGACGGGGCATACGTTCAAGAAGATGAAATGATGGATATAGTGTATCATGTTTTTTCGCACAAAAAAACTGTCATCCAATTTTATTCCATGGTATGATAATTTCAATAGTAACTATCTTTAATTATGCATTTTTTTTATCGTTTTAGAAAATTAAATTTTTGGTTATTACTCATGATCGGTCTAGTTTCAACCGCGACCGCGTTTGCAGCAGGAGGCGGTGGGGGAGGTGGTGGCAGCGAAACTCCGCCACCACCATCTTGTACCGTTGATACTTGGACGTGTTCAGATTGGGATGTTTGTAGTTCTGAAGGTAAACAAACACGAACTTGTTCATTGAGTTTTAATTGTCCTACTACTCAAACTCTCCAACCTCCAGAAACACAAAATTGTACACCACCGGCAGCAACACCAAAACCAGAACCAAGCCTACAATCAGGAACCCAACCAGGAGAGTCTTTAGAACCAATAAAAAATAAACCAGCCACTTCGGCCGTTAATTCCGAATCATCCCCATCAGAAAAATCAATTAAAAATTGTTCTGAATCAGAAGTCACGTGTAGTCCGTGGAGTCAATGTCAAGAAAATGGTCACCAAACTCGCACCTGTAAAGTAACGAAGGTTTGTGTCGGAGCACCAAAACCAAAATTAGATCAAGATCAAGTTTGTGCGGGTCTTAAATGTGGCCAGTTCGAAACGATTAAAGATCGTATTTCGTGCCGGTTAAAATTGACGTCGAATGAAATGAAAAAAGAATTTTCGATTCTTTATTTTCCAGAGTATTGCAAAGCTGAAGGCGAATGGGCAGATAAAAAAGCCTGTATTGCTTTGTACCAATCATTCGGGACTTGCTGGCAAATGCCGTTCGGCGAAGGACGACAGCGATGCACGCGAGATGTCATCAAAATTGGGGATTTAATTGAAGAAAAAAATAAGTGTTTTTCGCTTGGTAATGCCATGGCACAGTATAATTGTGCAAATGAGCTCAAAGAAAAGGTAGAACATCTTATTTTGTTTAATCTGTATGAATTGGAAGTCGAGGCAGAAGCCTTGTTGACCAAGGGAAAAGTATCACTTGAGAATGTGGTGGATTTTGAAGTTTTTATTGAGAGTAAAAAAATCGAACTGGAAAAAGCAGAACATATCAAGGATTGGAAACGCATTATTGAAGAAGCAAAAAAACAGTGGGTTGTATTTAATGGTAAGCTTTTATGAGAAATTTTTTTATTATCTCTGGTATTTTTTTAATCGTAGTGTTGGGTTTAGCCTTGTATTGGACACAGAAATTTACTGGTAGCGAAACACAACCAACAAATAATTTGGAAACAATACAAACCAGTGAGATGGCTTCTGAAGTTACGAGCACTACTGCAACAGATGATTCTGCAACAACGACACCTGGTTCTGCTACTAAGTATCTTGATGAAAGTCAGGAATGGATATCGGTTCTTGAAGAACTGGGGGCAAACTAAGGAGACTTTTTTGTCTAATTATATTGACGAGAATGGCTGTTTATGCCATTCTTTTGTTACTGTTCTTTACATTTTAATTTCTAGCAGGGATTCACATGTCCATCTCAAGTGGATGTGTTGCCGCATGATGCGGTGCATTGATTAGAGGGGGACAGGTGTCACTCTCTGCTAGGATTTCTTCAACTGTTTCGGAGGTTCCCGTGAGTTTTAATGAACAGGACCGCGGCGGTCTTCACCGTCTGCCGCCTCAGTCCACCGGAGAATCCGGGGGGACGAAACTCGGCCTCTGGGCCGTGATCGCCAGCCTCGGGTACGTCTTCTGGGTCGTCGGTGGGATGGAGATGATCGAGCGTCTCGCCTACTACGGCGTGAAGGCCGTGGCAACGCTCTACGCCAAGGATCCCATCTCGAAAGGCGGCCTCGGCGTGGACATGGCACAGTTCGGGACCATCCTCATGACCGAGAGTGACACGCCAAATACCTTTTTATAAACGCGTTGATGCGTTTTTTTTTGTTTACAAAATTTATTATTCAAAATTAATAAACTTTATTAACACCAATCAAAATGAAACTATGTTTTTTGATCTGCCAGGTTACCCGACGGTCAAAAAACATAGTTTCATTTTGATTTCCTAAGCTTAATCGAAGTTTGCCATAATCATATTTTTTAAATTTTCTAATCTCAAAGATTCATTTTTTTGATCAACTGTGGATAAAACCATAGGATGACTAAAATTTAAAGATGTCTTTTGATCGGAATTCTATAAAATATTATATTTTAGCCAAAAAATTACATTATCTTGACAAAAATTATTCATTTGGTTCTTGCTTGACAGACCCTATAAATTCGAGTATGATTATCTCGCTATAGATTCGTCATATTCAAGAGGCCGTCAATTTTCGTTATTTTAGAGAAAAAACTGGCTATGAGCGTCTGCCACCTTAGTCCGGTATCTCACGAGACCTCCATGATTGCCCTTCATAACTGGTAAAACATACCCATACCCTCCTTCCTACAAGGAATTTTTTGTTTTTTACGCTCTTCACCATATGTCCCGAGAGATAACGCCAAAAGAGACAACACATCCAATCTACCGGCGCCAACCATTGAAAGAACGTGAACGGAAATTTTTTACTGATATTCGCGATGCAGTTGAAATTCCGGATTTGATTGAAGTACAGAAAACATCATACGCATGGTTTTTAAAAGAAGGTGTTCGAGAATTATTTGATGAAGTTTCACCGATCAGTGATTTTACCGGGCGTGATTTGGAATTATATTTCGAGGAATATTATTTGGATGAAGCAAAATTTGATGAAGTTCATTGCCGCAATAAAAATATTACGTACGAAGCTCCTTTGCGCGTTCAAGTAAAATTGGTCAATAAACGAACGGGAAAATCAAACAAACAAGAAATTTATTTGGGAGATGTACCACTCATGACTGATCGCGGTACCTTTATGATAAACGGTATTGAACGTGTCGTTGTTTCGCAACTTATTCGCAGTCCTGGAGCATTTTTTACAGCTGACACGCTTCGTGGTCGTCGTTTTTATGGTGCTAAAATTATTCCGAATCGTGGTGCCTGGATTGAAGTTGAGACTGATCAAAATAATGTAATTTGGGTAAAAGTTGACCGAAAACGTAAAGTTGCTGCAACATCACTCTTGCGCGCGTTTGGTTTATCAACTGACGATGGAATTCGTGAAGCATTCAAAGAAGTCAATATTCATCCCAATATTGATTATATTGAAGAAACATTGAAGAAAGACGCAGCTTCAAGTGAAGAAGAAGGTCTTATTGAAGTCTACCGTCGCATTCGTCCCGGTGATTTAGCAACCGCGGATAATGCCAAAAGTTTAATTCATGCCATGTTTTTCAATTTTGATCGGTACGATTTAGGCAAAGTTGGCGTGTATAAATTTAGTACGAAATTTAATCTAGGTCTGCAGACTGTTGATTTTGATACCAAAGATCATCGTGTTCTTTCTCTGGAAAAAATCCTTTTGGTTTTAAAAGAAGTCGTGCGATTAAATGTGAGTCAAGAAATTCCTGATGATATTGATCACCTTGGTAATCGTCGCGTGCGCGCAGTTGGAGAATTGGTACAAAATCGTTTCCGCATTGGTCTTGCCCGCATGGAACGTATTATCAAAGATCGCATGAGTACCATGGAAATTGATAGTATTGTACCGAATAAACTTATTAACGCACGGCCGGTTATTAGTGTTATTCGAGAATTTTTCATGAGTTCGCAGTTGTCTCAATTCATGGATCAAGTTAATCCTTTGGCTGAACTTGAACATAAACGTCGTGTTTCTGCGCTTGGTCCTGGTGGTCTTTCTCGTGATCGTGCTGGCTTTGAGGTTCGCGACGTACATAGTACCCATTATGGTCGTATTTGTCCGATTGCTACTCCAGAAGGTCCGAACATTGGTTTGGTTGGACATTTGGCCGCGTTTGCGCGTATGAATAGCTATGGTTTCTTGGAAACACCGTATCGTCGTGTGATTCGATCGGTTGCGAATGATCCTCAATTTACTGAAGGTGAAATTGTCCGAGAAGATATTGCTGGTGTTATAAAAGCTGGTGAAACAATTACCAGTGATTTGGCAAAAAAATTAGCCAGTAAAAAAGAAATAAAAGAGGTTTTGGTTCGCCCACGTTTATCTTCTGAAATTGTATACCTTAATTCTTTTGAAGAAGAACGAGTTACCACAACAAGTGCCAAAACTCCTGCTGAACATGGGTATTTGGTAGCGGGTAAAGTACCAGCTCGTGTACATGGTCAGCCAGCTATTGCTGATGTCAATGACATTGATTATATTGATGTTGCTTCAAATCAAATTTTGAGTGTGGCAACAAGTTTGATTCCATTTTTGGAACATGATGATGCTACGCGTGCTCTCATGGGAACAAACATGCAACGCCAGAGTGTTCCTTGTATTAAAGCCGATCCACCTTTGGTAGGAACGGGCATGGAAAAAGCTGCTGCTTTGAGTAGTGGTTATGTGATAACTGCTGAAGAAGATGGTGAAGTCACTGCTGTTGACGCGAATCATATTGAAATTACGGGTAGAAAAGGAAAAGTATATACCTATCATTTTCATAAATTTATTCGTTCAAATGCTTCTAGTTGTATTAATCAAAGTCCAACCGTGACCTTGGGAGAAAAAGTAAAAAAAGGTCAGCCACTGTGTGATGGTCCTTCAATTAAAGATGGTGAATTGGCTCTTGGTCAAAATGTGCTCGTGGCATACATGGTTTGGGATGGCTTTAATTACGAAGATGCTATTATTATTTCTGAACGTTTGGTTGAACATGATCGTTATACATCAATTCAGATTGAACACTACACAACTGATGTACGCGAAACCAAACTTGGACCTGAAGTTGTTACGAGCGATATCCCGAATGTTAGTGAAGAAAAATTAAAAAATTTAGATTCAGAAGGAATTGTACGGATTGGAGCCGAAGTTCATTCCGGTGATATTCTTGTTGGTAAAATTACACCAAAAGGTGAAACTGAATTAACTCCAGAAGAGCGATTACTCCGCGCCATCTTTGGTGAAAAAGCACGTGATGTGCGTGACTCTTCCTTATATTTGGAACATGGTGAACATGGAAAAGTAATTGATGTAAAGGTATTTTCTGCTGATGCTGGTGATAAATTACAACCTGGTGTTATTAAACAAGTGCAAGTTACGGTAGCTGACATGCGTAAAGTACAGGTTGGTGATAAAATGGCTGGCCGTCATGGTAACAAAGGTGTGATTTCTCGAGTCGTTCCCATTGAAGACATGCCATTTTTGGCTGATGGTACACCGGTGGACATTATTTTGTCTCCATTAGGTGTAATCTCTCGTATGAACTTGGGTCAGCTTTTGGAAAACCATCTTGGGTTAGCCGCAAATGCCATGGGATATCGGGCCGCCACTCCAGTTTTAAACGGTATTACTGAAGAACAAATTTCCGAAGAATTGGAAAAGGCTGGCTTGCCCGTTGGTGGACAATCACAACTCTATGATGGACGAACGGGTGAACCCTATGATAATAAAACTACGGTTGGGTATAACTACATGCTGAAATTAAATCACATGGTGGAAGATAAAATTCACCAGCGGTCTATTGGTCCATATAGTTTAATTACCCAACAACCACTCGGAGGAAAAGCTCAATTTGGTGGTCAGCGTTTTGGTGAAATGGAAGTTTGGGCGCTTGAAGCTTATGGCGCAGCTCACACGCTCCAAGAAATTCTTACCATTAAATCTGATGACGTACCTGGTCGTGCAAAAGCTTACGAAGCAATTATTAAAGGTGAACAAATTACCAAGATTAATTTACCAGAATCATTTAATGTTTTGGTGCGTGAATTAAAAGGTTTGGCACTTGATGTTGAATTACAAGGTAATTTGGAAACCAGTCTTTCAGCAGCACTTCCCGGAATCGTCGAACCGAGAGAATCTGAAGAAGAAAAACCTGCAGTTGATCCAAAAACTTCCCCTGATGAGAATCCTCAATAATACTCATCTCTTATTAGAAGAATCCTATGAATCCTCATACACCTCCGAACGCACCTAATTTTGAATCACTGCGTCTCAAGGTTGCTTCACCAGAAGTTATTCGTCAGTGGTCACATGGTGAAGTGTATAAACCAGAAACCATTAATTATCGAACGCAAAAACCAGAAAAAGGTGGCCTCTTTGCTGAAGAGGTTTTTGGCCCAACAAAAGATTGGGAATGTTATTGCGGTAAATATAAAAAGATTCGCTACAAAGGCATTGTTTGTGATAAGTGTGGTGTGGAAGTGACGCATTCTTTGGTGCGTCGTGAACGAATGGGGCATATTGAATTATCAACACCCGTATCCCATATTTGGTTTTTACGAACGATTCCGTCTCGTCTTGGTTTGGTTCTTGATCTTTCCATCCAGGCGCTTGAAAAAGTAATTTATTTTGCGTCATTTATTGTCACTCATATCGATGAGCTCGA
>JAHFIE010000007.1 GCA_023246565.1 Candidatus Magasanikiibacteriota bacterium | reverse complement strand
TTTTTGGGTTCGTCACTGCTTGACGTTTCGCAAGTTGACCAACCAAAATTTCACCAGTCTTGCTCATGGCAATAACTGATGGCGTGGTGCGATGGCCTTCTTTATTTTCCAACACCTTTGGCTGACCACCTTCGATAATGGCCACACATGAGTTGGTTGTTCCGAGATCAATTCCGAGAATTTTTGGCATAAATATAAATATTATTTAATTGGTTAAATAGTTAATTGATTAATTTCATAGTTTTAATTACTTCATTAACTTCCGATGTCGATGCACCAACACAATCTGCGTCAAAACGATAATTATATTTTTTTCCTAAAACATAAATGTCCGTATAGTCACAAGAAAAATATTCTGGCGGCTGTGTATTTTCATAATGAATTTTCAAAACCGACAGATTATTTATTTTTTCTGTGTTTGTTGTCATCTTTATGCCAACATAAGCAGGTCGGGCATTTCTTTCGGTCGCTTCTTTGATAATTTCATCAGCGGATTGGACAGGTTCAAAATACATAGTAAACCTACGATAAATCATACAACCACTTTCGGGAACTCTACTCAATGCCGAGCCAAATTGTAGATAAGATCCGTAGCCAAAATATGGAGCCAATACAAATTCTTTAAATTTCCATTCCGGATTATAAGGAACTCTAAATGATACACCCTTTTCTTTGTTTGTATAGACCACTGATTTTGTGACTGGCTGATCACTGAATTCTCCTAAACAATATTCCTCAGAAAATTTTTGAGCGTTGTGTTCGTCAATAACAATTTTCTTTTGGTCAAAAAATTTCATTGACTCAACAACCCTTAAAAGATCTTTTTCTGGATCATTAGTACCACAATGGGCAGCTACGACATAATTATTCTTTTTACCTACAACTTCATACATAAGACTGGGGCAAGCTTCCCCTCTCGTAGAATAATAAACTACACGGCCATTAATTATTTTCTTTTCCCATTCCAATCGCAGGTCTTCGTACGTTTCTGATAAATGCCTAAATGTTTTTTCTATGTTCTGTGGTGAATCGGAAGGAACAACAATAACACTGTATTGTCGCAAAGGGTCGCCGCATACCCCTTCGCAATTTTGAACCCAGGGACCAAAATACACCGTGGAACTTACAACTTCATAGTCTTTGCCTGTTAAATCAACTTCAAAACCATTTTTAAAATCAATGTAATGAACTGTGGTTGTGGTTGCGTCTCTGTTTACTTCACCTTTTTCTTGATTTGTTGAGGCTGTGGGAGTCGAGGTAATCGACTGCTCTTGCAACACTTCAATCGGATACGTGTCTACAATTTTTCTACCACCAAAAAAATAACCAAGTAAAATAAGAAAGATTATTGCCAGGGTGATAATAAAATATTTTTTCATACTATTATTTATTTCTTCCCATTTTTCTTCACAATCTGTACATTCACTTTCTTTGCTTTTACGACTTCTATTTTTGGACAAGTCACTTTGAGCACGCCATCCTCAAATTCTGCCTTTACTGCATCTTCTTTAACCGGAACCGGCAGCGCCACTTGGCGAAAAAATGAACCACTTCGAGTTTCTTTGCGATAATAATTCTTGTCATCAACTTCATGTTCTTTTTTACTCTCCCCTTGAACCGTAAGCACTCCTTTTTCTACCGTAACTTCCACATCTATTGGATTAACTCCAGCAAGTGTAGTTTCAACCACAACAGCTTCTTTGGTCTCATACATATCCATGGCTGGAACAAAACCTTTTTGATTTGAAAATGCATTCATCATGGGAAATGCTTTCATGATTTCCTCCATTTCACGGAATGGATCAAAACCTTGGTAGCGGATGATAGACATACGTTTAAAATTAATTAATACACAAAGGAAATTGAAAGAAAAATTCCCTGCATAACTTTTTCTGAAAGTCTCGTAAACTCGCTTTCAAAAAAGTTATATTCGGTCCATTTTTCTTTCAATATTTCTTATTTGAAACAATCACTTTCGCCACTTTTACTACTTTTCCTTTCATCATATATCCCCCATCAACTTCACGGATAATAGTATGTTCAGGAGCGTCACTGATTTCTTCACCAACACTTTCGTGGAGTCGAGGATCAAACAGTTCACCAACAGTTTTAATTTCTTCAATCTGGTGCGCTTGTAAAATATCACCAAATTGTTTTTTAATAAATCCAATTCCTTGTGCCCAATTTGGCCATTTTTTGTCTTCACCGTTTTCAGGATGGTGGGCAAACGCTTTTTTAAGATTATCATAGACCGGAATAAATTCTTCCAAAACGCGTAGTTCACTCCACGCAGCCCAATCTTTTTTTTGTTCATCAACTTCACGAAGTAAATTTTGGTAATCAGCTTTGCATCGTTGCCAACCAGATTTATAATCAGCAGATTCTCGGATCAATGCTGAAACATGCTCAATTGTTGGTTTTGGTGTAACAAAATATTCAGCAATTACTGTTCGCGTTTCTGATTCAAGATCATCACGCTCTAAAAATTCTTTTGGTGTTAGCCAGAGTGCCTCACTGGCTTCAGCATCTTGAAGTTTAAGATCATTGGGTGAACCCAAAAGACGAACGCGAACTTGCAGACCAACAAAATGCATGGTGTATTTCGTAAAATCAGGCCGGTCAATCATGTTAATAACCGTCAACAATTCCATATCACCAACGGCCAAATTGGTTTCTTCTTTGACTTCCCGAATCGCGGCTTGCTCCACCGTTTCACCATAATCAATATGACCACCCGGGGGGACAAGTTGGTTCTTCCATTTTGGCGAACGAATAAGAAGAAGTCTTCCTTCGTCATCGGTTACATAAACACCAACGGTGACATGAGGTAGTATTCTTTCTTGTTGATTCACTGATTTTTCATTATTCATACATATTAAAATAGTTCTCGAACACATTCAATAATTTTTTGTCCCTTACCATAATCCATACGCAGAGGTCCCATAATCGTAAATAAACAATTCCCGGGTAAGCGGGTAACAATGAGACTCGACATACTCCCCAATGGATTATCACTGCCAATAAACATGGTTGGTTTGGTATCCAAAACTCGATCAAAAACATCATGAATTAATTCTTCGCATCGATCAAACATCTCCGAGACATTAATTGTTTGGTGTACATCAACAAATTCTGGTTGAGAAAATAATCCGGAAATCCCTGTGTAATAAACACTGTTAGGGCCAAAGGCAATCAAAACCGCGTTGTGCATTTCATCGGCTACAGCTTTGCCTATATTTTTTAAAGCAATAGTCTTGTCAGACGCTTGCTGCCCAACCACATTTCTCAATTCGTTCTTTAATGTGTTCGGCAATTCTTCTGGTTCAATTAACTGTTCGACATAAAATCGATAGCCCTGTTCAGTAGGAATACGTCCTGCCGAAGTATGAGGATGAGTCAAGTAACCAGCATCTTCAAGCTCGCGCATTTCATTACGGACCGTGGCATCACTAATATCTAAATTGCCAGCTTCAACCAAAAATCTGGACCCCACAGGTTCAGCAGTCGCAATATAGCTATCAATAATAAGTTTCAAGAGCTTGTCCTGTCGAGGATCCATAAGAATAAGACAAATTAGCACTCTCCATATGCGAGTGTTAATATAACAAACATCCCCAAAGCTGTCAAATGGTACTTTTTGGCTCAATATAGATAAAAAATCATCCGACTTTGCCGGACGATTTTACGTTATCCACAGTATTTGAGTACCTTGTATTATTCTGCTGCTTTTACTTTGGAAACTCCAGTAATATCAGAAACATCACTTAAAAGAACATTTTCAACATAAATTCCCCGTGGATAAAAAATCCGTTCCAATTCATTTTTAAGCTCCATTTCCACATCATCACGCTTAGCGCCAATAACTTCTGCTGATTCAAATCGACTGGCTACCATACGAATACGACTTCGAACCGTGGGACGAATAATTTTAGCAATAAAATCTTCACCAATGGTTTGCCAAATATGGGGAATTTGGTGAACATCAAGACGTAAAAGTAATGTTCCTTCAACAGCAACTTTTTTGCCATCAGTTGTCATTGCAGCAATAGGATTATCACCCAAGGCTTTTTCATTTTGGGGATTAAATTCTCGAGAAATACTGTATTCCAACGTCTGGACATTAAACAACTTTGCTTTCTGCCAAAATGGAATTTTAAAATGAAGACCAGGAGTAAGAACCTTTTTCAAAACACCACGCCCCAAATCATACACGCACGCCACGTATCCAGGGGGAACGTAAATAAAAAAACCCTTAAGAACATCTTCTACAACGAATGAATACATTAATTTGTCGAGTGATTCAGCAGACATAGGTTTATTTAAACGTTTAATGGTCTTCTTTCTTCTTTAACCCCCCAAGGACAAGTCTCATAAACTGGTGAATGATAAGGGAAAAAAGCAATGATGTCAAGATAAAGAG
Organism: Candidatus Magasanikiibacteriota bacterium; assembly: GCA_023246565.1. Taxonomy (GTDB): domain Bacteria; phylum Patescibacteriota; class Patescibacteriia; order Magasanikbacterales; family UBA922; genus 2-12-FULL-41-16. The sequence goes on along the minus strand of JAHFIE010000007.1, from coordinate 18,674 downwards.
TGACTTAACCATGGGCAACCACCAGAGAGCAACAAAGATAAAACCAGGAAAAGCAATGAAATAAAGCAAATCAGAGCTACTGGCTGACTTGCCTCTCATCATAACATAAATCTCAAGAGCAAGCCAGATGGCCACTACTCCGGGCCAGATAATGTCATAACGCTGGGCCAAGTCAAAACCAAAGAAAATCGTGTTAATTTTGCCGGGAAAATCAATCGAGGGGTAGAGTATTTTAATAATTTTTTCACCAGTAATTCCTCGTAAAAAAACTTGATAGAGTAAAATAAAAACCAATGCCTGAATGCCCAAAGAAATAAATTTTGCCCAAGGATATACTCGACGTTTTTTGAGTACACGACGGATTTCTTGTTTTCTTAAAACAGGATCACGTTTATATTCTCGGTCAATGCGTTGCACTTCATCATAGAGCTCTTGATTCTTAATTTTGCCCTGCTCCGTTACAATAGTAAATGGCAATAGTACCAATCGAAGTAAAATGGTCAAATAAACAATAGACCAACCTAGATTTTGGTTAGCCCAATCATTATAAATCCAAATAAGAAGATTAAAAACTGGTTGGTAGAGAAAATCATTCCAAAAAGAAGAAAACATACACGATTAGTATAGCAAAAAATTTAAAATAACCATAGGCCGTTATTAATACACATTACTCACGATCAGAGTTACGATTATTCTTTGCTATTTGATCGATTAATCCTTTAATCCAAATCATATTAACCTTGTCCCCAATTGCTTCGGGCACCACACCAGTCGTTTCTACGGTAATCGCATGTTCAGCACCTAATCGCTGCATTAAATCAGGAAGTGAACCCTCATAACGAACAATAAAACCATCAGCATCACTTTTTAAATCTGGGTCATCCAAAACAATCTTACCATCACGAACTATTTCGGGCACAAAATCCGGACCATTCAAATAACCTGAATTAACATATTCATTCGCCAAAATTGGTACTACAGCGCGGATATTCTCCGCAATTTCGTGGTAACGACGTACATCGCCATAAGCATAATGATAGGCGTAGGGTTGGTTGATAAAATTATCTCCATGTAAATCAATGACACCAATAATGCGTGACAAAGGTAATTTTTTCAGTTGCGCATGGATCATAGCAGTTTCTTTGGGTAAGTGAATAGCAAACATTGGGTCAGACGACCATTTCCATGCTTTAAATTCATTCTGTGATCCCAAATCATCAGTGATTGAACCATCAGATAAAATATAACGCACAAAATCATTGTTGCCTGCGTCACCACGGTCTCCTTCTATATTATATCTTGTCCGACCTTCAAAACCCGAAGGATTATCCAAAGGAAAAACAATTAATTTTACACCACGTGTATGCGCGTAATTAACTATTTCCCCAATATGTTTCATGAGAGTGAGTACGCCCGCGACTTCATCACCATGAATGCCAGCACGAATCAAAAGAATGTTGTCTGTTGGTAGTATTGGTGTTGATGAAATTTTTATGTAATCATAAATCTTCTCTTCACTCTCTGTTTGATAGTGCAACTCACCAACGTTTTCAATAATTACATCGTTGCGTGCATCAAGTGCAGTGTGAATTCTCGTGAGAAATTCTTGGTACGTTGGTAACATATTTTTTATACAATTTATATCTTCTCCCACTCCCCTGCTCCGGCTAAAAATTCATCTTTAATCGTCAAAAAATAAGCTTTTACTGCCTCATATTCATTGGGAATGATACCATCAAGAATTGCTTCTTCCAATACTTCTTTCATTTTCCCAACCGTGGGACCAGGTTTAAGTCCACATAATTCCATAATTTCCTCACCACGAACCGGGGACTGAAAAGCGCGAAGTTTATCTTTTTCAATCACTTCGAGAATACGTTGTTCAAGAACATCATAATTTTTTAGACGTTGATTTTTTTTACCTGGATTGCCCGTAGTAATGTCTGCACGACACAGAATAAGAAGATCGGTCAAATCATTACCTGCATTCACAATCAAACGGCGTACTGGTGCGTCAGTTACTCCATCATCAGTAATAGCAATTGGGTAAAGATGCCACCGCACGAGCTTGGCAACATATTCAGTTTCTTCTTTGCTAAAACGCAAACGTCGACCAATGACTCGAACCATTTTTTTTCCCAAATGTTCGTGCATATCAAACGTCCAACCACGACCCGAAACAAATTTTTTTGTTTGTGGTTTCGCAATGTCATGTAATAATCCTGTATAGCGTAATAATGGTTTTGAACATTGCAACGCAATATTGTCCACGACTTTAAACGTATGCGATAAATTATCTTTATGTTGGTGTCCATAGACATCTTCCACACCTTCAAGCGCAGATAGTTCTGGTAAAAATTCATGAAACAATTTTGTTTCATGCAAAATATACAAACCAATTGATGGCGTAGTCGTTGCGAGCAATTTCATGAGTTCTTCGTGAATACGCTCGGGTGAAATAATAGCTAAACGGTGATGATTACGGGCAAGCGCTTCATAGGTTTTATGTTCAATCGAAAAACCAAGTTGCGCAGCAAACCGTGCCGCCCGAAGCATGCGCAGAGGATCTTCGGAAAATGTTTCATCCGGGTCAAGCGGAGTACGTAATAATTTATTTTTTATGTCATCCTTACCATGAAACAAATCAATAATTTCTTCATGGGGGCCATTTTGAGTAATCTGCCGTGCCATGGCATTCACGGTAAAATCACGACGTGCTAAATCCTCGGATAATGTTGCTGTTGATACTTTGGGTTTTCTCGATGCTCGGTCATATGCTTCGCTCCGCGCCCCAGCAAATTCAATTTCTTGTATTCCTTCGTTCTCTGCAAAAACAAATCGGGCAGTATCAAAATCAGAAAATTCAACAAGGGTTCCTACTTTAGTTTCAGTCAAATTCGAAGTCGGACTAGATGACGGAACAGATCCCCCAACCATTTCCGCGAACGCACGACCAAATTCCAAACCACTTCCGGTAATCACAAAATCAATATCTTTTTTCGAACATCCTGGTTTAATAATTTCATCGCGTACATACCCACCAACTACGTACGCGGTTACCCCAAGTTTTTGAGCAATAAGAAATATAGATGAAAAAATTTTTTCTTCTTTCATACTAGCTGAGATACCACAGAATAAAAACTCCAACGAGAACGCGATAGACCACAAAGGGAGTAAAACTCCAACGTTCCACAATCTTTAATAGTCCGTTAATAGCCAAAAGGCCACTCAAAAAAGCAACAAAAAATCCAGTTAACAACACACCGAAAGCAACACCATTAAAATTCGTTTGCAATAATTCATAGAACGCAGCAAGACCAGCAAGTGTTGTAATCGGTACACTCATTAAAAAAGAAATTTCCGCAGCATCTTTACGACCTAATCCGGAAAATAATCCAGCAGTCATCGTTATTCCCGAACGCGATGTACCGGGAATTAAGGCCAGTATTTGCGCAAAACTCATAGCAATGATTGATCTCTTGCTTGTACTATCATTATTAAAATTATCAAAAGATGATTTTGTTGTATCGATTACGTTTGAACGTTTGAGCTTAAAATTTTTCCTGGAAAAATAATCAGCCAAACCAAGAACCAATCCCCAAAAAATTAAGTTAGCACCAACCAAAACAGGATTCCGTTCATTCGTTTCTAATAGTAAACCGACAATGGCTGCAGGAATCGCGCTCAAAGCAATAAACCAACCCAAACGGCGATGAGACGCTTGCTCACTTCCTCGTGAAAAAACAGCACAAATCAATTGCCACAATTTTTTTCGAAAATAAATCACCACGGCCGCGAGTGTGCCGCCATGCATCATAAGATCAAAAGCAACACCTTGATCTGCCCAACCAAGTATTGTAGGCACAAAAATAAGATGGCCTGATGATGAAACCGGTAAAAATTCAGTTAATCCTTGGATAAGACCAAGAACCATTGCTTGGATATAGGTCATGGAGCTATAATACTTTTTTTGAATCAAAAAATCAATATTGATTGACAAAATTTCTCTTTTGGCGTTAAGTGTTTATGTCTGGTCAGCCTCCGAGCGAGGTGTAACATGAGAATTCTCATTATCGGCGGGAACCGAATTCTTGCCCGCCTGTACAAGGACGCCCTTCAGAAAGTGGGACACACTGTTGTGACCACGGACAACGGGGAGATGGCGTGGTCGCAGCAGTTCGACCTCATCATCTGTAACCTGGAACTGCCGAATGAGTCAGGTGACATCATTGCCCGACAGATGAAGGATCGGGGAATCCGACTCCCGTTCATTCTTATGTCGGACGATCACAAGAAGCTCAGGCGGATTGGAGAACCGCTTGTGACAACAAAGATTGTTCGAGCGCTTCTCGAGACTCCTCTCTCTGTGGGGAGCGTGGTATCCTACGTTGGACGTTTCTTTTGTCCGTAACATGGAGGCTGACCAGACACCTCCACATAATTTTAGAGTGCTTGTTTTAAAGCTTCAGTCTTTCCTGTTTCTTCCCAAGGAAAACCATCACGACCAAAATGACCATAAGCAGCGGTTTGACGATACATCGGACGTTTTAAACCAAAATGTTCAATAATTTTTCCTGGACGGAAATCAAAAACTTTTGTAACTGCTTCGGTTAAAGCCATATCCGAAGTTGTGGCAGTACCAAACGTATTCACATTCACACTTGTTGGTTCAGCGCGACCAATAACATAAGAAATTTGTACTTCACATTTTTTCGCAAGACCTGCGGCAACAATATTTTTTGCCACATAACGCGCCATGTACGCGCCTGATCGGTCAACTTTTGATGGATCCTTTCCTGAAAAACAACCCCCGCCGTGCCGACCCATGCCACCATACGTGTCAACAATAATTTTACGCCCCGTCAAACCAGTATCACCATGCGGGCCACCAATAACAAATCGTCCGGTCATATTAATAAAAAACTGCGTCTTTTCGTCAATATAATCTTTGCAAATTGGTTTAATGACCTGCTCCAAAACATCAGATCGTAATTGATCCAGTGTTACCGTATCATGATGTTGCGCAGCAACAACAACATTTTCCAAACGTGTAGGTCGACCGTCAACATATTCAACCGCGACTTGCGTCTTTCCGTCTGGACGAAGATATGAAATTGTTCCATCTTTACGCACTTCAGACAAACGACGGGCTAAACGATGCGCGAGTGCAATAGGAAGTGGCATAAGTTCTGGTGTCTCATCACAAGCATAACCAAACATAAGACCTTGATCTCCTGCTCCTTGTTCTTCAGCTGATGGTTTTGTTACGCCTTGGGCAATATCTGGTGATTGCTCATGAATCGCTACCAAAATCCCAGCATGTTCAGCATCAATTCCATAATCTGGATCAGTGTATCCAATACTTTCAATCACATCACGGGTAATTTGTTGGACATCAACATGCCCTTTTGTCGTAACTTCTCCACCAACAATGACAAGACCTGTGGTAGTGAATGATTCCACAGCAACACGAGATTCTGGATCTTGTGCCAATAATGCGTCCAAAACCGCGTCTGAAATTTGATCACAAATTTTATCCGGATGCCCCTCGGTGACAGATTCAGACGTAAAAATAAATTTTTCCGCCATACCAAAGCTTGAATATCGATGGAAACTCGAATGGGACGAGCAGGATGTTGTTGAACAGTAATTTCAAACCTAAATAAACTGGCCAACAACAAACACCATCGTAATAATAATTACATTTATCCTAGCAAAAAACGATTATTTTGACAACACTTTCTTCTCCTCCCCCATCATCTCATCCCGACTAATGAGTCCTCCCATTCCCTTGGTCTTCTCGGTAGAGAAATCAAGAAAAGGACTCTGTTTCTTCTCATAGCCAGTCTTCTCATAGGTCACATAGAAGATACTAGGGCCAACAAGGATAGCATAGCGTCCTTTACCATCTGAGACTGCGGTATTCACGAGCTTATTATACCCTGAATCAAAGACACGTACCACAACATTACTCAAAGGGGATTTGGTAACAAGAGATCGAATCGTACCCCACGTATTCGGGAGTTTTTGGTGAGCAAGGGTGTAGAATATGAAGAAGACTGTGAGGTGGAGAAGAATGAAGAATGCTGTCCCTGGTTTTGGTGTTACCACAAAGGACATGATACTTGCTCCCATACCAGTAAGACTCAGAGCAAACTGGATCTTTTCTCGAAGATGGTCTCGGAGAATACGAGTCGTGGGTTTGTGTTCAAGAACTGGGTCAAGAGGAATATTGTAGTGGAGATCAAATACCTCCCCTTTCGGTGAGAATGATTCACCATGATAGAGATTAAGGTACGTCGTATCTTCTTCTTTATCTTTCAAATGTTCACTAAAGCCAGTAAAGCCTGGTTTCATGACTTCCAAGCGATAGGTTCCTTCGTTGACCGCCAAAAAGTATCTGCCATGGAAATCAGTGACTTGAGAGCTCACGACTTTGTTCGTGGTGTCATCAATAAGACGAATGGTTGCAAGGTCAATCGGAAGTTTCGTAAATCCATTGTAGACCACACCCCAGGATTTTTGTTTGCGACGACGAAGGAGCATGGTAGGTTGACCAAAGAGATACCGGAGAAGATTCAAGAGTTGTGGTAGTTGGAAACCAACCGAGACATTGGCAATGCCAACTGCCGCAAGAGTAGGAACAGCAACACGAACATTGGCTTTTTGAACACCAGGTTTATTAAGAACAGTACGGGTAGCTTTTAAAAGTTCAGTCGGAGTAGAAAAGCCGGTGAGTTTGAGGAAGAGTGGATTGGAAGATAGACTGTTGTCAGTTTTGGTGTTACCTGACTCAGTGTTATTTGATCCAGAAGAATCCGTACCTAATGCTATTTGAGTCGATGCATTATTGGATTCACCATTGGTATTGAGGTTTGAATTTGGATTAATGTTATTTGGATTAATGTTATTTGGATTCGTGGTATTTGGATTCAGTGGAGTATCAAGAGGTTTGGGTGTTGGTTTGGTAATTGGTTTCTCGATTGGTTTTGTTGGTTCTTCCTTGGGGAGTGTTGGTTCAGTTGGTTCTTCGGTGGGTTCTGTTGGTTCATTAACCGGTTCAGTTGGTTCTTCGGGAGGTTTGGGGGGTTCAGGAAGGATGGGCTGTGTGGGAGTGTTTGATGAAACAACCATAATATCCTTGGGTGTGGATACTGAAACATTCCCTGCCAAATCTTTGGTTTGAACAGTAACTGCGTATAAACCAGTTGGCATAGTCTCCGGAAAGGTATAACTCCAGGTACCATCTTTATTCGCCTTGAGATTAATAGTCGTGGTGTTATCCCCGGCAAGACTCACAAATCCTGTACGAGGCAATGAAATAGAAGGTGCTGAGACAGGAACAAATGAAAGGCCAGCTTTTTTTAAAACAGCAATGATCGTGATCCCGGCATCAGGGTCTGATGTACCAGAAATGGTTGAATTTACATTTGTTGCTGAAAACTCCGCCGACGGTTTTGCCGTATCAAGAATAACACAAGCATAGGTATCGTATTTGTACTTTTTCTTCTGACTATTAAAGCGAGCATTCACACACTTCTTACCATCAGTGCCTTCTAGTTTCCAATTAAGTTCTGAGGATACTGAGTCAAAGCTTACATTACTAAAGTCTGGGGAAGGACTTTCATCACTTTGTTTTAAAGCAAGTTGTTCAGCATAGCTTGAATCAATCTTTAATTTAACATCCCGGCTATTGGTGTAGATAAGAAGTGGCTCAGTAGCAACACGCAGATCATAGATGGTCGAGGGATACATGCTGTAGGCGAATTTTTGGGGTTGGTATTCTGTTCGTGATCCACCAATCACCAGGGGTTCAGGACTCGTTGGTATGGATTTAATAGGAATAGTATCCACCTTTTGGTTTTGATCATAGAAATCTAAGACTGATCCACTCCAGGTAATACGGTAATCATACTTCTGTTGTACGGAGATCATATTTGGAGAACGTTCAAAAATATGATCACAAACTTTCGTGCCATTATTAAGAGTAAAACAAAGACCAGAATTAATGTTCGTAGTGTATCCCAAGGTGTAGGCACCTTTTTTACTGAGAATTGCTTTGTCTTTCCCTGCGAGAGAAGCGTCAAGAGGATGTTTATTCAAGGCAAAGGAGAAATTAAGGGTAAAGGGTGAGGTAAGATCAAGTGAGGTGTCACTACTTTGTACTGAGGTAACATCACTGTAGGTTGTTACGTTATGGGGAGAGACAAGACCAGCTTCTGAGAGAATATTAATGTTTCCTCCTTTTGCTGAGACAATTTTAATAAGACCAGTCGGAGCAAAGTCTTCGATCAAAACATCAGGTAAGGTTTCTCCAAAGGGAGCGCTCGGTGCTGCAGGAGCAGAAGGAGCAGATGAGGCAGGAGCAGCTCCGCCACTCGTTGAAGGAACATTAGCTGAAACTGAACTACTGTAACTGGTGTCAATAGCAGCACTGTTCCGAGCTTTCACTTGAAAGGTGTAGGTTTGTCCGGGAGTAAGACCACTCAAAGTATGGGTAGTGTCGGTAATGTAACCTGAGCTAATACTACTATTACTCGTTTCTTCGAGATAGTAGGAAGTACCGGCTGGATTACTGTTCGCGCTCCAACTGAGTTGAAGTTGTCCAGCAACACCGGTCGTGGCAGCCGTCAGTGAGGTGGGAGCATTTGCTAGAGTGTAGGCAGCAGTACTTGCGCTGGAGGTTGCTGTGTTGACATTATCTCCATTCCGAGACACGGCAACAAACTGGTAACTCGTGTTGGGTGAAAGACCAGTAGCTGCAAACGAACTGCCCCATGTTGACGTGGTTTGGTAAACTGGAGAAGCAGTAGAAGAACCATCAGCAGCAAGATAATTACCCGAGGTACTGTTGTAGAGAGAATACTTGGTTGACGTAGGATTACTGTTCGTGTCAATCGTAATGGTGATGGACGATACACTTGCAGCAGCTCCGGAGGGAGTACCGGCAGTGTTGGCTAGGGTGTAGAAAATACTTGAGGTGGTGTAGGTAGAGTTCCCCACATTGTTCGTTCCTCGTACACGGTAGATATACCGGGTGTCGACCGAGAGAGAACTGGTCGAAACACTTATGGTGCTTGTGACCGTGGTTGATGCTGTGGAGAAAGTACGAAGATCACTGGATGATTCAAGAGAATAACCCGATTCAATGGATGAGTTGTCAGTCCAGGATAGGGTGGCGGCAGAGGCAGTGATTCCGGAGGCGGAGAGGGAGGTTGGTTCGTTTGGAGTATCGAGGAGGGTAAAAGAAGCTGTAGAGGTAGGATACGCGCCAGTATTACCCGCAGTATCAAAATACCGTAATCGCCAGTAGTACACAGTTTGTGAGTTTTCGTCAGTATCATCATTCAATGATAAATTTGTCGTTGGAGCAGTACCAAATGAACCATACACAAAATCTTGACAACGATTACCCTGGGTACAATTGGTAATGGTATTACCCGAAGAACCAGAGTCCCAATGGGTAACAGAACTAAAAGAAGAATCTGTACTTACTTGAATATGCGCTTTCGTGGCAATATCCCCACTGTCCGCGTCATTGTAGAGTGAAGAAAATGCAGGTGTTGTGTCATTCAGTAATGTTGGATTAGTACTTCCTGATTGAGCAGTAGAATTATTAGAATAAAGAGTATAGGGGGCAGTTGGAGTAGAACTTGCGGTAAATGTACCCGCACTACCATTATACGCACCACCTGACACTGAAGTACCACCAGCTACTGATACATTGCCCGATGCTATTGAATTACTCGTAGTGGTAAGAATATAGATACAACCACCGCCACCACCAGCAACAGAATTAGTTCCATTTCCACCTACAGTAATAAAACTTTGTGGTGTACCGGCTACAATATCCGCGGTTATCTTGACTCCGCCAGCACCGCCAGCACCTCCTCTGCCTGTGCTTGATACTCCACCAGCAGTTATGGAACCGGCAATAGTAAAGCTACCGGTTGCAGTAAGCACAGCAAGCCCACCTCCAGCTGCACCAGAGGTAGATTGTCCACCACCTCCACCACCAGAACCAATCGTGCCAGGACTGGTACTAACACAATAAGCTGAACCACCGACAGCATCAGATGTCGTGCCACCAGCACCAGCATGGGCACCACCCCCACCTTGTCCACTAGCCACCCCAACTCCACCGCCTGGACCATTTCCATTTACACCTGTTGTGCCACCAGAGTAACCTTTCCCATCAATATTAATTGAACCACCTGTTGCAATGGTTGAGGAGGCAAATGATACATTAATAACATGAGCCTGGGTAGTGCTATTGGCGCCATGAGTTAGAAGACCTCCATTTTTAACATAGAGTGTGTCCAATGGAAACGCGTTTGAAGATGTGGTGAAATAACGCATATCAAAAGTACCACCATAATCAATGACCATGTCAAGACTGGACGAAGCAGTTACTGTTGATCCACGAATGACTTGGAGTGTTGAACTTGCAATAAGAAAATCAGTTGTAGACGTTGGAGTAAAAGTAGCACCTGAATTTATTTGGAGAATACCGGTTGCGTCACCACCATTGAATGGACTACTATTGCGCACAACAAGTGTTTTACCTGTTGGAACAATATACGTGGGACTTGTTGTTAACGTTAGTGAATCAACGGTAAGAGAAGAAGTGCCTTGAGTAGAACCTGCGCCAGAAGTACCACTATTTACGGAGTATAAATCACCATTCGTACCACTCTGTTTTACATAAGTAACACCAGCGCCACCACGATACCCTGTACCATTACTTGCCCCACCAGACATGGTTATCGTTGTTGTTGGTGAAATACTATTAGATGTCGTGTAATTAAGAAGAACACAGCCTCCACCACCGCCAGCAGCACCGCTACCTGACGAGGTACCTCCAGTAACCGTAAAACTTTCAGGTGTTCCAGCAATAGTTCCCGCTACAATGTTTACTCCACCAGCTCCTCCAGCTCCTCCATTGCCGGCATTAGCCATGCCATCAGCCGTGATTGTGCCATTAATAGTCAATGTTCCTGATACATTTAAAATAATTAATCCACCACCTGCCGTACCAGACCAAGCTTGTCCTCCACCGCCACCACCTGAACCAATTGTTGTAGGACTACTGATGTCGCAATAACCCGTACCACCAGTCGTATCAATTGAAGTTCCACCATCTCCACCATGAGCTCCTCCACCACCACGGCCGCTCGCAACACCAGTTCCACCACCAGTTCCATTTCCATTACTTCCACTTGCACCACCAGAATAGCCTTTGCCATCAGTGTTTATTGATCCACCCGATTGAACATCAATTGTCACAGCACTTATATCTAACTCATAGAGCTGACTGGTAGTATTAGCAGTATGAGTCAAGACACCACCGCTCGCGACAGTAACGGTTCCGGTAAATACCTGTTGGGTAGTATTTTGTTGGACGATATTACCTTTACTGTTTATGGTCAATGATCCAGCAGTACCCACATTACCAATAAATGTTGTGGTTGCTATGTAGGTACTATCTCCTCCAATAGTTAACGAGCTAAAATTCGCGGTTTGACCAGAAGATAAAGTAACGGCAATATGTCCTGTGGTACTGGAAATGGTTACATCATCACTACTCGTGGGCACAGCACTACTACTCCAGTTTGATCCTGTTTCCCAAGTTCCTGTTGCTCCACCAACCCAAGTAACAGCTGCAGCCTTAACTTTTGGAATGGTACTACCTTCAAAACTAAAAAATAACGGCCCTAAAATGAGATTAAAGGTCGTTATACAGAGAGTGACAATGACTAGATAATAAAATTGATACTTTTTCCTAGAAAAAAACATAAGGAAATTTCTCGAAAACCTGATACCAGTATACTAACAAACATCTATGATAACAATAGGAAAATTTTAGGGTATAATTTTTTCAAAATCTTAATTTTTGTCAGAGTTGATACAGGAAACATGAACACCTAAGGCTCACGCAATTCTTCTTTAACCAGATCCCAATATTGTGTATTCCCCTTTTTCTCTTTCATCCAAGCCCACCACTCTACTCCCCACAAATACGTTCGAGGAGAACCAATACGACGCACATAGTCAACATGTTTTTTTAAACGATCAATGTTCATACTTTTCTCTTGATCTGCAATCGGTGTTGTATCGGGATGGGTATTCGTAAACCACGGCTCGGCTTGGAGTTCAGCCACATAAACATCATTCAAACTTTTACCATACAAACGTGCTTTCAGATGATAAAAACCAGGTGGTAACCAATCATAGTAAAAATAAGAACCGCCAGGAGTTCGTACGACCCGGTATAACGTAGTGCCAAATAAATCTCCCGCCTTAATCGCTTTTCGCCAGGTACTTAATTCACCACTGTCCGTGACTAAAATTTTATGTTTTGGATCCAATGATTTTACTTGAATGATTTCGTCAGCAACCAATGACTCATCAAAATCCGAACAATCACCAAAGGTAAACCGAATAAAAGGTTCGTTTTCGACCTGCCACAATTCCAGTGCTGGGTGTTCTCGATATCGTTCAACAGTTTTTTTCACATACTCTTTCAAAAATTTCTCTTTTACTGATACGGTTTTATACCAACTTGGTACATGACATTCTGGCCAACGGGGAGATTTTTGGCCAACCACCAACATTACTTTTACATTTCGTTTCGCGGCTTCATTCATCATAAAATCAACATTTTCAAACGTAAATTTTCCTTGTTTTCGCTCCACATCACTCCACATGGCTGCGATACGGATATATTTTGGTTGTAAATCATCAAGCACATCACGATAGACTTTTTTCCAATCAAGACCAAGATAGGTTGCGTGATCTTGATTAAAACTTATACCAAATTCAACCGGATAGGTACGAAAACTGAATAACCAAAGCACACCATACAATGAGACAAGGAGAAAAAGAAAAGAAAGAAAAAATATTTTTATACGATGCATAGATTTAATGTAAGATTACATCACGACAAATGCCAAACCAAAAAAAATAAGTACCATTGCAATGGTTTGGATGACTATTTCGATTCGCGAAAAATATTCTTTAAACAATCCGGGACGGAATTTTGATAGAACAATAATCAAAAAAAATAGAAAACCATATTGTAATCCACTCATGGCATTCACCACCGTGACACTCCCTTTTGCAATGGCTCCTTGGATTAAAACAACACCAAAAATCCCAAGAATTTTATCAAGCACAATATAGGCTAAACTTCCTTTTGATTTTTTTTCTTTGGTTGCCGGTCTTTTTTTAAATGATTGAAGAACTGCTCGATTTGGTAATAAACATAACCCAAACAAACCAATACTAAATCGTGAAGCAACGAATGCTGGCATAAACGGATACATCGAATACAAATATTTCGCGGTTACATTTGAAACAGCAAATGCTATCCCAGCAATAATTGCCCACCATAAACCTTTTTCAAAACGAACATGAGAATGTTTTCTTCGTAAAGATAGCAACAAGGAAGCAAGGGCTAAAATACTAATCCCCAATATTTGCTGACGAGTAAAATTTTCACCAAGCCAGATTGAAGCAATAGCAAACGTGGTTATGGTAATGACTGCGCCAATAAATGGATCAAGATGGCTCGCTTCGCCCTCATGTACAGCTTTGTACATCCACCATAATCCAAAACCAAAAGAAAAACCGGAAATCATTGCAACCAACCAATCAAACGTGGTGGATAACAAGGAAACATTCCCTAACCACGCACAACCAAGAACTAAAACAAAGATGGTGGAATAAAAAGCAAAGACGACTGGCTTTGTACGTTCTTTGGAAAGAATTTTTTTATCAAGAATCAAAACAATTGCCAAAAGTAAATAGCCAACAAGAGCATAGACAAGCCACATACTATTCAATCAAACAAAATGGTTAAAATTATGCTAAACTCCATTTTCTAAAAAGTGACGCGATACAACCAGGTTTTCATTGTATCTTCACTATTTCTACAATAAGTGAAGATCTTCAATTTCACTTTTTTTACCCCGTAAAACCACATCTTCAACATGGTACGTTCCATTACGCGGCGCATCAAGAAAACCTTTCATGGCTGCTTCTGCCAACCAGCCTGAACGGAGCCAATCAAAAAGCCATTCATGAGCATACTGCGGATCTTCTTGGGCAAAGGCAGCACCAATGGACAGAAGCCAAGATTTATTAAATTCTTCTTGCGATCCAATGGTAGGAGCCATGATAATCGGTAATCCTAACCCGGCATAAAATGATAATTCACTGGGTTTGGTCCACAAAATATCAGTTTCCAATAATACTTCATTAAAGGCTTCAAAATAATCAACTTTGCGCTCAGCGTACAAAACAGAAATATTTCCCCGATGCTTGCGTTTCACATGAAGTCGTTCAACAGCACGGGCATAATCTTCATACACATCTCGCCGGGAACCAGCCACCAAATTAAGTTTTATTCTTCCCGCATCAATCTCATGGTGTAAGCTTTGCAAAAGGGTAATACCGACATCACGCTGTGCTCCAGCCCCACCAACGGCAAACGTAATCGTAACCGGACAATACTCATCACACCCAGAAGGTAAGGTAATACTTAATTGTTCAAGAAGATGCTTGTATTTGCGTCGGTACCGATGTTCTGGATCCAAATGATGAATACGTTGAGCCAAACTTCTTTTTAAAATTTTTAATGATGATCCACCAATATTTTCTTTCGGTAAAGGAAAACCAGTAATAAAAATATTTCCCTCTTTTACACCATACTGCATCAATCGTTCTTTAACACGACGATTGGGAACAAGATAATGAATTCGACTCGTGACAGAATGAAGCGGTGCCCAAGCTCGACTAACATCCGCGTCACAGCACATGAGGTAGATATCTCCTTTATAATTATGTTCTTCCGCAAAATACGCAGGTATAAAAAAAGACGTTATCAGTGGTAAGGGCTTTTGATTTAAGGTTTGAATTAAATGTTTACCCCAACCACGTTTAATCGAACCATAAATTGATTTCAGTTGTATGGTCGGTGAAGACTGATCTCGTTTGGGATAAAAAGATTCAATGCGCTGGAAATAATCCATGGCATCAAAAATTGAATTACCAATAAGAGGAACTGATTTAAACCGGGAAATTAATTCATATAATTTCTGACTATCTTCCCATTTCTTACGATCATGTTTTGGAATACCGTTGTATTGGTTGGCATTAATAACATAATCACGAGACCCGCAATCATTACTAAAAGGCGCAGCCAAATGACGAAGAGGATATACGGCGCGTTGATGCCCATAGCCCATGTCAACCGCAACAATATAGGCTTTTTTGCCTTTGGTATCATGAACTAAATTTTTTGATTTCGTGACAGGCATGAGAAAAATCAATTATTTTTTTAAGTATACCACAAAGTATTTACAAAAATAAGGATTCCATTGGCAGGGAACCTTGTTTTCTCGTTCGCTCGGAAATGGAAGTAAAAAAACTTCCATTTCACTCACTATACTTCGAAAATAAAAACCCCTGGTAAGGAGGTTTTTATCAAATTGATTGTTAGAAGATTATAGAAGATTAATGAGATCGGGCTGGTTCACGATTCGTATGATTCATAACCTGTAATCGTAAACGGAGGCGTTGTTCAATACGATAAACATCAGATCGCTCATCAGGAGTTACAAAAGAAAGAGCGCGTCCGGTTCTGCCAGCTCGTCCGGTTCGACCTGTACGATGTACATAATCTTCTACGGTAGTCGGTAAATCATAATTAATCACCAAACCAATTCCCGTAACATCAATGCCGCGAGCTGCAATATCAGTTGCGACCAATACTCGATATTGTCCATTTTTAAATCCAGCTAAAGCTGCTTTTCGTTGAGCCAATGTTCTGTTAGCATGAAGTTCAGTAGCCGTATGGCCTGCGTTCCGCACGGCTGCCGCGATTTTTTTAGCACCATGTTTGGTGCGAGAAAAAACCAAGACAGTCCCCTGTTCTTTCTTTAAAATAGACGTCAACGTGGGTAATTTTTCTGATTGTGGTGCCATGACTTGTTCATGAGTAACCGTGGTAGCAGATTTATTTTCAGGCGCTACTTCCACACGCACCGGTGCTTTCATGTATTTCGCAGCAATCTGCAAAATTTCACGGGGCATGGTAGCGGAAAAAAGCATGGTTTGGCGTTCTCCAGGAAGCGCTGATAAAATTTCTTTAATATGAGGCGCGAAACCAATATCAAACATGCGATCAGCTTCATCTAGAACCACAATTTTAATACCAGCCATAAAGACTGTTTTTTGACGCATATGGTCAAGCAAACGCCCTGGGGTAGCAATAATGACATGAGGTTTACGGCGTAACTGTTGGAGTTGACGATGCATGGATGCCCCACCAATCAATGACACGGTTAAAAGTTTGGCAGCACGACCAACTAAATTTAAGGTCTCTTCAACTTGCAAAGCTAATTCACGGGTTGGCACAACAACAAGACCTTGACCACCAATTCTTGCCAGGCGTTGCAACATAGGCAAAGCAAATGCCAATGTTTTTCCGGTTCCGGTTTGGGCAATACCCAAAATATCATTACCTTCCAAAGCCGGTTTAATGGCGGCTTGTTGGATGGGTGTTGGTTGCGTAAGTTTGTGGTACGTTAAGCTGTCCACGAGCTTCTGTGCCACTCCAAGAGCAGCAAACCCGCTCCCGTTAGGGAGATTTGTGTCTGTCATACAAATAAATAAGTGACCCGATTTCGTCTGGGTCACTTAAGGAAGAACTTAGTATGACGCATCGATCCGAGTCGGAGATAAGCACCAGTGGTGGCGCAATCTCATAAAGACAGGCAAGTATAGCGTAATGTACGAAATTTGTCAAGGGGTAATAAGATGAGCATATTTCTGACGTAATTTTCCTATCTTTGGATCAATAACTACTTGACAATACGGCTGATCCATATTGTTTCGATAATAGTTTTGATGATAGCCTTCTGCGGGATAAAAAGTTTCCAAAGGTGTAATTTCTGTTACTATTGGTTTGGAAAAAGTTTTTTCGACAATGAGTTTTTGGATGAAACGGTCACTGACAAGTTTCTGTTCATCAGTCGTATAAAAAATTGCAGACCGATACTGTGTACCCCTATCTGCTCCTTGTTGATTCAAGGTTGTAGGATCATGCGTCGTAAAAAAGACAGCAAATAAATCATCAAGAGTCACTATGGTTGGGTCAAAATTTATTGCAACAACTTCTGCATGACCGGTTCGTTCAGAACTAACTTCGTGATAGGTTGGTTTATCTTTATGCCCACCCGCATAACCAGAACTAACTGATAATACGCCACGGAGCATTTGAAAAACTGCTTCCATACACCAAAAACATCCCCCACCGAATACTATTGTTTGCGAATTATGTTCCATACGTTACTTTATTTCGGAACAAACCGGAGTGAAATTGAATTAACACAGTGTCGAGTATTTTTTGGTGTAAAACCTTCACCCATAAACACGTGTCCCAAATGACCACTGCACTGAGTACAAATAATTTCTGTTCGTCGACGATCAGAATCTGGTACATGAGTAACTGCTCCTACAATTTCTTGATCAAAACTCGGCCAACCACAACCTGAATGAAATTTACTGTTTGATGTATAGAGAGGTGCTTCACACCGACGGCACTCGTACGTTCCTTCTACCCAAAAATCATCATATTCACCAGTACCTGGATTTTCCGTTCCCTTATGAACAATAACTCGTTCTTCTTCTGGAGTAAGTTGATTAAGAGTCATAGATATATTTTTATTTCCGACAGGGCAAAGCCAGGGAAATCCTTATTTTGATAAATAAATACCAAGCAATAACCATATCCCTCCAATACCGTAACCAACAACAACATCACTCAAATAATGTACACCCAAATACAAACGACTTAAACCAATACCAAGAATCAAAAGAATTAAACACGTAAGGATCACGGTCTTAAACAAAGAGGGTGACAGTGTTTGCGCAAGATAATAAACTAAAAAACCACCCAAGGCAATGGCAATCGTCGCGTGTCCGCTCGGAAAAGAAGGAAAAGGTTCGTTATATCCTGAACCGAAAGGACGAACTCGTTGGGTTAAAAACTTTAAACAAAAACTGGTTAATGAACTTCCACCGATCGTCAAAAAAAATGGTACAATAAAAATTTTTTGCTGTTGTTGCCAAAAAAGTAGTATGGTAAAAACAGCCAAAATCATGACGGTATAGAACCTCCCCAAAAAACTCAAAGTGAGCGCAACATTCAGTAATCCTGACGTCCGATGGGTGAGAAAAAAATTCTGGACTTGAGGATCAAAGTAGGTAAGAAGAGAAATCAGGTATTGTTTCATACTAAAAAATACTCGTTATCGAATTACTGTCCACACACGACTATGTGACCGATGTAAAAACACTGTAGACATGGTATTCAAGAACCATAACCAAAGAAGATGCGGCCACCCAATGGCATGCGCTCGACGCCCACTATGAAAAATTCGCAAACTCCATTCCATACGAGTCTGGCCAATCCTCGATAAACGCCAAAATAATTCCATATCTTCTGTTGCGACCAGATCTTCGCGAAAACCGCCAAGGTTTCGAAATGCTTCTGTTCTTATCATTTGAAATTCACCTGAAGCACTTCCTTGATGGAGGATATTATTCATACTGTATGAAAAACAATCCATGAAACCTGAAAAAAATTTATCTACTCTTGTTGCTTTTTC
>JAHFIE010000056.1 GCA_023246565.1 Candidatus Magasanikiibacteriota bacterium | reverse complement strand
GAAAATGTAGGCAAAAAAGCTCGAGGTGGTGAAAAGGAAAAGAAATATTTTGTTTTAGAATTCAGTGATGTAATATTTTATCGATTTTTGTTGAGCATAGGGCTGATGCCGGCAAAATCAAAAATACTCGGGGAGATTGCCGTGCCTCGTTTGTATATGAGGGACTTTCTTCGTGGTCATTTTGATGGCGATGGGAGTTTCTTCTCTTATTTTGATCCACGTTGGCGATCGAGTTTCATGTTTTATACTAGTTTTTTATCTGCCAGCAAAGATCATATTCTATGGTTACAAGCACAAATTCAAATTTTGTGTGGTGTTATCGGTCACATTACCAAATCAAAAACAAAAAATTCAGTGTATCAACTTAAATATGCTAAAACTGAATCTAAGATATTAATTCGAGCTTTGTATTACAAGGATAATCTGATGTGTTTGACAAGAAAGCAAAAAAAAGTTATAAATGCTTTACAATTTGAGAAAAATTTATACGCGCGGGTGCTGTAATGGTAGCCAGGCTGGCTTGAGGTGCCAGTGTTCGCAAGGACGTGGAGGTTCGAGTCCTCTCCCGCGCACAAGAAGAAACTTCTGGAGTAGAGAGGAAAAAATCTCTCCCGCATCGATCAGAAAATTATCTGGCTACTGGGAGTCGTGGATAACGAATTATTGCAATAATTATGGATTTTTTTGCACAATTTTTACCGTCATATTTTGAAAATTGGCATTTACTATTCGCCTTTCTTGCAGGTCTTATTGGCGAGGGTTATGCCGCACTTGTTGGAAGTGGTGGTGTACTTATTCAGTTCACTCTTGCGACTCTGGGCTTACCGCTTGCCGTGCTTGTTGCGACAGACATAGGTGGTTCTCAAGGAGCAGATCTTGGAATTATCGCCGCTTCATCGCGGAAAATGTTAAACAACAAAAAATTGCTTTTTATGTTAACGCTGCCTGTTTTTATTGGTGGTGTTGTCGGTACAATATTTCTGGTTTATATTCCTGTTCTGTTGCTCAAAGCAGTCCTGATAATTGGTCTTTCTTTGCTTCTCATGTACATCCTAATAGGGAAAAAAGCAGAGTTGCAAGCCTTTGAAAATATTAATTTGAGTTGGCGTCGATATTCTTTAATTTTTGTCGTTATGTTTGTGCTTGGGATTTATGGGAATGTAAGTGGTGTTGGTGTTGGAACATTTAACAGATTTGCCTATGCAAGTTTATTGCGTATTGGATTCGTTGAAAGTCTTGGTATCACCAGTCTTATCGTGATCCCGGCAACTTTATTTTCAACCATCGTAACGGGAATTTCAGGACTTATTGCATGGCCATATTTTATTATGATTTTCGTCGGATCGTTCATTGGCGCGAACTTTGTTTCGCGACATATTCGCAAAGTCCCGGAAAAATATCTTAGGACCTTACTTTTGACGTTGGTTATTCTCTACTTGGTATATCTCGTTTGCAGTTTGTTTTAAAAGATTGGACACGAAAAAATATAAGTTCGAAAAATTATATACTACCAATGACTAAAAACTCTCAACAGTATCGTTGCGAATGGTGCGGAACCAACCCTCTCATGATCGCATACCATGACAAGGAATGGGGCGTTTCTGTGCATGACGATCGGGCTCTTTTTGAATTCCTGATTCTTGAAGGCGCACAGGCCGGATTAGCGTGGCAAACCGTACTCAATAAACGTGAAAATTATTGCAAAGCATTTGATGGTTTTGACGCGAAAAAAATTGCTGACTATGGTTCGAAAGACACAAAAAGACTTCTTGCAAATTCTGGGATAATTCGCAACCGTTTAAAAATTGCTGCGACTATTCAAAACGCCAAAGCATTTTTAGAAGTTCAAAAAGAATTTGGTTCGTTTGATGCTTATGTTTGGCAGTTTGTCGGTAACAAGCCTCTTGATCACAAGATTAAAACCATAAACGATATCCCCACTACTACAAAAGAGTCTGGTGCTATGAGTAAAGATTTACTGAAGCACGGATTTAAATTTGTTGGCCCAACTATCTGCTATGCTTTCATGCAAGCAGTCGGTATGGTGAATGATCATGAGAAAAAATGTTTTCGATATAAACAAATAGTTTAGGGTAAAAAATTATCTTATAAATTTGATAAGCTGAATTTATGCAAAAAATTACTCCGCATTTATGGTTTGATAAGGAAGCGAAAGAAGCCGTTGATTTTTACGTTTCAGTATTTCCCGATTCAAAGATTACTCAAACTTCGGTCATTCATAATGTGCCTACGCCGACGGGAGATTGCGACATCATTTCATTTGAACTTTCTGGTCAGCCGTTTATGGCAATCAATGCAGGTTCGGCGTTCAAATTTAACCCATCAGTGTCTTTTTTCCTAAACTTTGACCCATTGCGTGATAAAAATGCGCGAGAAAATCTCGATGGTTTGTGGGATAAACTGTCCCAAGGCGGTAAAGCCCTTATGCCTCTTGACAAGTATCCTTTCAGCGAACACTACGGCTGGGTTGAGGATAAATATGGGTTATCCTGGCAACTTATTTTATCTAATCCCGAAGGCGAAGACAGGCCGTTTATTATTCCATCAATTATGTACACGGGAAAAGTGTGTGGTAAGGCGGAAGAAGCAACTAATTTTTACTTGTCCGTGTTTAATGGCTCAAAAAGAGGACTTATTGCTCGCTATCCTGCTGGAATGAAGCTGGACAAAGAAGGGACAATCATGTTTACTGATTTTATACTAAACGGACAATGGTTTGCTGCCATGGATAGTGCCCACGGCCATAATTTTTCTTTCAATGAAGCACTATCATTTTTAATCCCTTGCGAGTCACAAGAAGATGTTGATTACTATTGGGATAAACTTTCGGCTGATCCTAAAGCCGAACAGTGTGGTTGGCTTAAAGATAACTATGGGCTTTCTTGGCAAGTGTGGCCGGTTCAGATGGGCGAGATAATGAAAAAAGGCACGAAGGAGCAAATAGATCGGGTTACGCAAGCATTTTTACCGATGAAAAAGTTTGATCTTGAAAAGTTAAGGAAAGCATACGAAGGATAGAATCGTCGCCAAAAATTTTGTCTGGCGAAATGCAGGCGGTCAGTTCCTTTCAAAATAGGTTCGTGCAAAGTTTATCGTTACAAAATTTAGGGCATATAAAAAACATCCGTCCAGCATTACCGAACGGATGTTTTTTTATACTCCCACTCTATAAGCCGAATTTTGTTTCCCAATCCCGATAAGTCGGAACGAGATGATGATCATTTCTCTAGGCTTGGTGTTACCACCAGGCTCAAACGAACTAACTTTTCCAATCAAGCTCACTTCACTCACTCAAGATTTCTCGTATCATCATATATTGAGTTTACCCTGAGCGAGCGAAGCGAGTCGAAGGGCTGTTCTTTCTCCAGGTAGGGTTTGCCACCCAAGCTCGTTACCGAGCCGGGAGTATGGTAGCTTTTGGCGCCTACCCGAGATGGGCAGGCGTTGTCAAAAACCTCCATACGCTTTTCACCTTTCCCTCGCCTCGCCGAAGTTTTAGCACAGACGGGTTTCTTACCGCCTTCGCCAAGGCTACGGCGAGTCAAAGTAGTATTGTCTCTGTGGCACTGTCCCGCCCCAATACCTCGCGGTTCGGGGGGTGGATGTTATCCATTACCTTTGATTCGTCATCCGTAAAGAACAACGAAGGAGTTCGGACTTTCCTTCCCAATCCCGACAAGTCGGGACGGGGTGATCATCCAAGAGGGAGTAGGGAGAATAATAACTTAATTTTGAATAAAAGTCAATCTGATTGACCATCTGTATTGATTACGTTACTATTATAGACATCTATGAAAAGATCGGAAATTATCTTGATGTTTATCCAATTGCCATTGGATTTTATAGTACTGCTGGCTGCTGGTTGGTCAGCATATTTTTTACGTCTGTCAGATTGGGCTGTGGCTTGGAAGCCAGTACTTTTTAATCTTACCCTCACCAGTTTTACGCACATGCTTTTGGTCGTAGCACTGGTGTGGATTATTATTTTTGCTTTTTCCGGCTTATACTCAACTGATCCAAATCGAAAATTACTTCATGATTTAGGTCGTGTGGTGCTTGGTTGTTCAGCTGGTCTTTCTGCGGTAGCTGTGTATGTATTGTTCAGACAATCACCGTTTGATTCACGTTTTTTGGTTGTGGTTGGTTGGATTTTGGCAGTGGTCTATGTATCGTTGGGGAGAGTATTTATGCGGGGCATAAAAGCATTGTTATACCGAGCAGGAATTGGTTTGCGTCGCGTCGCTTTGATTGGCGAACATGAAAATATACATGTTTTGGCCACTATTTTATCGAGCCGACGCGAATTAGGGTATCGAGTTGTTGGTTCTTATCCGCATATGGATGAAGCGACTGCTCATCTCCTCGCTGGGTTCGCTCTTGATGAAATTATTTTTTCCAATCCACGAGCGCATGAAACCGAAGCTTTACGAGCATTGGCATTATGTAATGAACATCATATTGTTTTTAAATATTCTGCTGATCTGTTTGCGACCTACGCATCACATGTGCGGGTACATCCACTTGCCGGGATACCTATCGTGGAATTAAAACGCACTGCTCTTGATGGATGGGGGAGAGTATTAAAACGAATCATGGATATTGTCGGAAGTATTGTGTTTATTATTATTTTTTCGCCAATAATGATCATACTCGCGTTCATAATTTTATTAGAAACCGGTCGGCCAATTATTTATAAAAATGAACGCGTGGGCATCCGGGGAAAATATTTTTTCACGCTTAAATTTCGTTCCATGTATCAAAAAGATTCTACAGGTCCACAATTTGGTGATGATGGTAAAAAAGCCGAAGAACAAGAAAAAGATTTAATTAAAAAACAAAACAGTAAAGATGGGCCGATTTATAAAATTGTGAATGATCCACGGGTAACGCCCTTCGGCACGTGGTTGCGACGATGGAGCTTTGATGAAGTGCCACAATTTTTTAATGTCCTCGCCGGCACTATGAGTTTGGTGGGTCCACGTCCGCACCAACCAAGAGAAGTGGCTCATTATGCTGGTGAACACAAACGGGTTTTGATTATTAAACCGGGGATTACTGGACTCGCGCAAATTTCTGGAAGGAGTGATTTGTCGTTTGAAGAAGAAATTCGTTTGGATGTTTTTTACATTGAACATTGGAGCATTATGCTCGACCTCATTATTCTTCTCAAAACACCGTTTGTTATTTTTAAAAAAAGACGGGTTTGGTAATTACGTAAAAGAGAGGCCTTGGATTATTTTGTCTAACTATTGATTGCGACTGATTATTTGTTCTATGAGAATTGCTCTTGTTCATGATTATTTATATCAAGATGGTGGTGCGGAACAAGTGTTGCGTGCGTTCCATGAAATTTGGCCTGAAGCCCCGATTTTTGTTTTGTTTCATAAAAAAGGCCAAGTAGAAGGCTTCGAAAATGCTGCTATTCGTGAGTCTTTTTTGCGTTGGCTCCCTTTTGGTCGTACGCGTTACCAATGGTATTTGCCCTGGATGCCCCTTGCAACTGAACGTCATAACCTTCATGATTTTGATCTGGTGCTTTCTTCGACGAGCGCGTTTGCAAAAGGAGTACTTACTCGACCGGATACGCTCCATATATCCTATTGTCATACGCCAACACGATATTTATGGACTGACACTCATGAATATTTGGCTGATTTGAAATATAATCGTTTGATAAAGGCTTTTATTCCTCGACTTATTCATCATCTCCGCATGTGGGACAAAATGAGTGTGGATAGGGTTGATCATTTTATTGCCAATTCAGGAACCGTTCATAGCCGTATTCAAAAATATTATCGGCGCGAAAGTGATATTATTTATCCACCGGTGGCTACGAAGACTTTTGCGCGAGTATCCGAAATTAAAAATTATTTTGTTTCCGGTGGTCGTTTAGTTCCGTATAAACGATTCGATATTTTGGTTAAAGCGTTTAATCGTCTTGGTTTGCCGCTTAAAATTTTTGGTACAGGAC
>JAHFIE010000055.1 GCA_023246565.1 Candidatus Magasanikiibacteriota bacterium | reverse complement strand
TGAACGAAGATAAAATTAAAGCTGATCCAACACTTCCGGCAGCAGGAACTATTATTGAGTCGCATGTTCACAAAGGAATGGGACCGGTCGCAACGGTATTGGTTCAATCCGGAACACTTCACGCAGGCGATAAATTAGTCGTTAATAATGAATTGTATGGCAAAGTACGTGCCATGAAAAATTATCGCGGTGATGTGATCCAGGAGGCGACACCATCAATGCCCGTGCAGATTATTGGTTTTAAAGTTGCTCCTGAAGTTGGTGATGTTTTGGATGTTTCAAAAGCGAGTACTGCCCAAGAAATTGATGTAAAACAAAAACGAGCCGATCAAACCGGTGCTGAACGGTCTATGGTGCTTGACGCGCAAGGCGAAGACGAAGAATCTGCGAAAAAAACTTTGAATTTGGTTATTAAAGCTGATGTTTTGGGATCACTCGAAGCAATTGTGGCATCGCTGGGTAAAATTAAACACGATGAAGTTGGAGTTAAAATTATTGGTAAGGGCCTCGGTAATATTACGGAAAATGATGTGGCAAAAGCTGAATCTGGCGCAGGAAGTGTTGTTGCTTTTAGTGTTCGTCCAACATCAATGGCCGAAGAAATGATGCGTGATAAGAACATTCCTTTTTTATCGTACAGTATTATTTACGATTTAATTAATTGGGTCAAAGCAGAATTGGAAAAAATGTTGACCAAAGAACATATTATTACTGAACTCGGCACCATGAACGTGCTTGCCGTATTTCGTCGTGATAAACATTTTTCCATTGTTGGTGGCAGAATTATGCAGGGCAAGGCTATAAAAGGAGAGTCGGTACGGATTAAGCGTGATGGTCTTTTGATTGGTACGGCAACGATTATGGCTGTTAAAATTGGTCAGCAAGAAGTAAAAGACGCTGTCGAAGGTACAGAATGTGGTGTACAGCTGAGTACCAAAGAAAAAATGGAAATTGGTGACACTTTGGAAATTTTTCACGAAGAAATTAAAGTACGGAAGATTATTTTTGCCTAGTCTTTCGGTTGATATTATTTCATCATCGCCGTTCGCTCGAGTTCCTACTGTTTACCCCTCGCTCACTAATGAATTTTTGAGTGGCGAAAAATAATAACGGTCAGAACACTCAAAAATTCAATTGCGCTGATTGGAATAATATCAACCTTTTTCCGAAAGAAAATATTAATTCTAACTCATATTAATTTATGTCTGAAATTATTTTAACTGATGCAAATTTTCAACAAGAAGTTATGGACTCATCCATACCTGTTCTCGTTGATTTTTGGGCACCATGGTGTGGTCCTTGCCAAATGATGGGTCCGATTATTGAAGAGCTTGCTGGTGCTTGGGATCCTACCAAAATTAAAGTTGGTAAAATGAATGTGGATGATAATCCAACGATCCCAGGAAATTATCGAGTTTTGAGTATTCCAACGTTTATCTTGTTTAAAAATGGTCAGGCAGTAGAAACTTTGGTTGGCGGTATGCCTAAAGAAAAATTAAAAAACGCGGTTGAAAAACATTTGTCATAACTTCGATTCCATTCACAAGAGTTAGAAAATAAAAATAGATTATCTTTTTTTAACCTACCAGATTACCGGACGGTCAAAAAAAGATAATCTATTTTTTATTAATGAATTATCTAAGTTTAATTGCCAGTGGTTTATTTGGTTTAATAAAAAAGTCCCCGGCAATGCCGGGGACTTTTTTTATAGGTGTAGTGTGGAGCCCCGGTTCGACTCCGACAGTTGCCGGATGCCGGATCGGGGCAGCAGATCTCTTGAGAGGAGTGGAGCCTAGCACGTCCGCGCAGTGATGAACCTGCGGAGCGAAGCGTAGAGGCGCGTGAGTTCATCACCACCTCTTTCGTTGGCTGCCTTCCCGATGATCCGGTTCAGGTTCCTCAGATTCCGAGAATCGAGGGCACGGTGAATTTCGAGATCTTCGGGGAACAGCTGCCGCGCTTTCGCGGCAAAGTTTTCCCACCCTGCGTTTGATATCATCATTTCCCCCTCAAGAAGTTTGTTTGATTGTATATTTTTTATTAGGAAAGTCAAGCAATCCTAAAAGATGACTTTACCGTTACTTGACTATTGCTTACAAGCGAGTAAACTAGATCGTATATTTAATGACTTTGTATGAATAATCCTTTTGAAAATGCATTAACCCAATTACAACGGGCCGCATCGGTCATGAATCTTGATTCAAAAATTCACGAAAAATTACAATCACCAAAAAAAGTTCATACAGCAGACATCACGATTACCATGGATAATGGATCAACAAAAACATTTCCTGCCTGGCGTAGTCAATACAATGATGCGCTTGGTCCTTTTAAAGGAGGAATTCGTTATCATCCTGGCGTGACTGAAGATGAAGTAAAGGCATTGTCGTTTTGGATGACCATGAAATGCGCTGTTGTTGGTTTACCATTGGGTGGTGGTAAGGGTGGTGTGATCGTGAACCCCAAAGAATTATCGGAGACGGAACTGGAACAATTGAGTCGTGGGTATGTGCGTGCTTTTTACCAACATCTGGGTCCAACGAAAGATGTTCCTGCGCCTGATGTGTATACCAATGGCCAGATTATGGCGTGGATGCTCGACGAGTATGAAAAATTAGTTGGCAAACATGCGCCAGGAATGATTACGGGTAAACCATTATCTCTTGGTGGTTCACGGGGACGAGATAAGGCTACAGCACAAGGCGGTGTCTTTGTTTTATTGGAAACAGTTAAAAAAATGGAGATGAACCCTGCAGAAACCACGGTTGCGATTCAAGGATTTGGTAATGCTGGAGCACATATGGCTGAATTATTATCAGCTGCCGGATTTAAAATTGTGGCAACGAGTGATTCTAAAGGTGCAATTGTTTATGATAGTGGTTTGGATATTGTGGCGCTCACTGAATATAAAGAAAAAACTGGTAGTGTTATCAATTTTAATGGCGCACAAACTATTACGAATGAAGAATTATTAACAATGGCTGTTGATATTTTGGTTCCAGCTGCTTTGGAAAATCAAATTACTGCGGATAATGCTGGTAATATAAAAGCAAAAATGATTGTGGAATTGGCAAATGGTCCAACAACGCCAGAGGCTGATGAAATTTTATTTAAAAATAATATTGTGGTTGTCCCGGATATTCTTGCGAACGCCGGAGGTGTGACGGTCAGTTATTTTGAACAAGTTCAAAACGCGAGTAATTATTATTGGACTGATGAAGAAGTTATGGAAAAATTAAAGAAAATAATGATTGCTGGTTTTGAGGGCGTGTGGTCAACAAAGGAAAAATATACGATTGATTTGCGTACTGCAGCATTTGTTACGGCTTTGGAACGAGTAAGTGCTGCCATGAAAGCCCGAGGTTAGAATACATTCTCTCGGTCTTTTCCAAGCTTTTTTTGAAGCATTCTTCGTAATTTGAAAATATATTGACGTGCTGTTACTGGTTTTATATTAAGTGTTTTGGCCGTTTCTTCATCAGCCAAATGTTCAACAAATTTTAAACGAAAGATATTTCCGTAAACAGGGTCTAGTTGAGCAAGTATGGTTTGAATATGTGCGAGTTGTTCCTGATAGGAAAGATGGACATCTGGTGCGAGTGGTGGTTCAGACATGACTGTATCAGGGTATGTCTCGGTAAGCGTGCTGAATTTTTTACTTCTTACCGTTGTTTTACGTCCCGCGTCACGTATTTCGTTCACTAAAATAGTAAATAAGAAATTTTTTAAATTGCCCTGTTCTTCATAACCTGGTAGTGCTTTCCAGGCTTTCATAAATGTTTCTTGGACAGCATCTTCGGCTTGGGCTTGATTATATTGAACACGCTGGAGAGCAGATCGATAGAGCATTGGTCGATAATAATTATATAATTTACCAAAAGCTTTTTGATCACCCTGTTTTGCAGCACTGACCAAAGCTTGTTCTTTTTCTTTTTGTTGTCGTACTTCGTCTAAATCAATAACATCGGCTGGTTTGGTTGCATCTTCGTCCGGGTCTACCGGATCAATCGGTTCTTCGTCATAGTGTCTACCAAGGGCTTCTCGTTCCATAAAAGAGATTAAATTTTAGATACTGTAATGGTAAAACAATGGAAAGTCTCTGTCAAAGACCTGCTTGATTTTTTTTAATGAACCAAGTAAGCTGTCTATAGATTTTATTGATACTATGCAAGATTTTTTGAGCGAAATTTCCCGAAAGGCCGGTGCGTTGGCATTGGAATATTATAAAAAAGGAGTGAAGAGTAGCTTAAAAACGAGCCGTCTTGATTTGTTGACCGAAGCTGATATTGCCGTAAGTAAATTTTTAGTAAACTCAATTCACGAAAAATATCCTGATCATCATATTTATAGCGAGGAAATGGCTGAAGATATTAATTCCGGAGCAGAATACGAATGGGTGATTGATCCCATTGATGGCACATGGAATTTTGCTAATCATATTCCCAACTGGGGAATATTGATTGCCGTGGTGGAGCGAGGTGTGACAAAATATGCTGCGACGTATTGGCCGGTTGATGATCATTTGTATACTGCGGAAAAAGGTCAAGGAGCTTTTTTAAATGGAGAAAAAATTTTTGTTTCCAATCCTAGTGGTTTAAAAAATACTGCAGGTCATTGTTCATCACCGCGACCAGCAAATGGTCCGCGCATTAAGAATGCTTGGATAAAACTTTTTGAAAATGAAACGCGTCATAGAAACTATGCGTGCATGTTTAATTTGATTCTGGTTTCGCGTGGTGTGCATGATTATTATGTCAGTAACGGCGGAAATGATTATGATCATCTTGCGCCGGTATTGATTTGCGAAGAAGCTGGCGCAGTGGTGACTAATAGTTTTGGTGAACCGTGGAAACGGGGAATGGAAGATATGGTGATTGCCGGACCGTTATTGCATCCAAAAATTCTTGAGTTGTTTTAAAAATACCCATTAATGTATGAACAAATACGATCCAAAAAAAATAGAAGCCAAATGGCAAAAATTTTGGGAAGAAAATAAAACGTTTGGCGTGTTCGAAGATACTACACAGGAGAAATTTTACGGCTTGATTGAATTTCCCTACCCGAGTGGTGCGGGTTTGCATGTGGGGCATCCACGGTCATACACGGCCATGGATGTGATTACCCGCCAAAAACGCATGGAAGGGAAAAATGTTTTGTTCCCGATTGGTTTTGATTCGTTTGGTTTGCCCACGGAAAATTTTGCCATTAAAACCGGTCGGCCACCGCAGGAAATTACGGACGAAAATATTGCCACGTTTACGCGCCAGCTTAAATCACTGGGCTATGGTTTTGATTGGGATCGCGCCGTGACCACGAGTGAACCTGAATATTATAAATGGACGCAGTGGATTTTTTTGCAATTGTTTAAACATGGTTTGGCGTACAAGGCCAATCAACCAATTAATTGGTGCCCGAAAGATAAAATTGGTTTGGCGAATGAAGAAGTTGTGGATGGATGTTGCGAGCGGTGCGGCAATCCAGTTGAAAAGCGCAACAAAGAACAATGGATGCTGGCCATTACTAAGTACGCGGACAAATTGTTGGAAGGCTTGAATGAAGTTGATTATATCGCGCGGGCGAAAGTGCAACAGGAAAATTGGATTGGAAAAAGTGAAGGCGCGGAAATTAATTTTACATTGAATGTTCCTGGGCAAGAACCAGGGAAACATAATGTCACCGTATTTACGACACGGCCGGATACTCTTTTTGGCGCGACCTTTTTGGCGATTTCTGCTGAGCTCGCAAAAAAATGGCTTGATATTGGTTGGCAGGCGAGTGACGAGGTGAAAAAATATATTGCGGAAACATTGCAAAGTCGCACGACGGCCGTGGCGCGTGAAGAAATAGAAAAAACCGGAGTTACTACAAATGTGGTCGCAATCAATCCAGCGAGTGGTGAAGAAATTCCGGTGTGGGTGGTGAATTATGTCATGGGGGATTATGGCACAGGTGCGATTATGGCCGTGCCGGCGCATGATGAGCGGGACTTTGAGTTTGCAAAGAAATATGATTTGCCTATCAAAATCGTGGTACGCGCGGAAAATGCGCGCTATTTAGTTATTGAAAA
>JAHFIE010000054.1 GCA_023246565.1 Candidatus Magasanikiibacteriota bacterium | reverse complement strand
ATTTTTCCATGGCGCGTACTTGTACTGAAGATGTATGCGTACGCATGACCCAATTTGGGTGATCTTTGATATAAAAAGTATCCTGCATGTCACGTGCCGGATGGTCAGACGGAATATTAACGGCTTCAAAATTATAAAAATCACTCTCGAGTTCTGGTCCATCCAAAACCATAAAACCCATGGAAGTAAATAAATCTTCCAAATCATACTGGACTGAACTTATGGGGTGGATATGACCAAGGGATGGCTGTGGAATCAAGGGCTGCGTACCATCAATCGCTTCTTGTTCAGCCAAAGCATTCCAACGCAGAGTTTCCAAAACCTGTTTTTTTTGAGCAAAACCTACATTCAATTCTTGTTTTAATGTATTTAAAGCTTCACCATATGCTTTTTTCTTTTCACTCGCGACAGTACTAATTTCTTTCATTGCATTGGTTACTACACCGCTTTGTCGGGAAAAAAATTTTTGTTCCAAAGACTCAAGCGATACTAGATCCTTAATTTTCTCACTATCTTTATCAAACTGCTTTTTAATTTTATCTAGGGCTGGAAACATAGCTCTCTATTAAAGATTTCTTTTCCGTGGATCTTCAAAAATCATTGGTTCGGAAAGACCTTTTCTTGGACGCGGTTTTCGGGACGGCGTATCGATTCCTGCTGCCACATCAAGAACTCTTTGTTTTGATTGATTATGAAGTTCTTGTAACATTCTGTCACGTTCACCCAATACTTCACCTAACGCATCCCACATATCAGTAACGATTAAATCAAACTCAATACCCGGACGAGTACGTAATTCTCTTTCAACAGAAAGAACCGCAAAAGATAAAGCATCCTCGGGCGTATATTTACCAAGAGCTGTAGTAAGGTGATCGTGGCATAATGAATACAATTCGTCTCGAGAAATACCTAATGGTTGTTGCCCTGCTACTTTCCAAAAATTTTCAAACCATTCAGTAAATTGTTTTTGTGAATCAGTCATATTGTTAATGTTAATTCAGAATTATAACAATCCTGTAACATCACGCCAAGTAACAACAATAATAAGGAGCATAAGTGCCACAAATCCAATCGTATGCGCGATTTGTTCATATCGAATCGGAACTTTACGCCCAGTAATTCCTTCAATAGCCACAAATAAAGCACGGCCGCCATCAAGAGCTGGGATCGGCAAAATATTAAGCGCAGCTAAACTCAAAGAAAGCATAGCCGTAATATTCAAAAGATAATTGAATCCCAAACGAGCGCTTTCACCAACAGCAACGGCAATTCCCACTGGACCTGATATGGCAAACGCCAATCCATGTCCAAGAATTAATTGTTTTATGAGAATATAAAAAGAAATAAAAATGTTTAACAAACCATACCAAGCAGCTGCAATTCCTTTCCCAAACGCGACATACCATGGATAGCGAACCACACCTGCGTCTGCTAAAGCAATCCCAAATCGTGCTGGTTCTCCTGGTTTAATTTCAGCAGAAGTAAGTTCTTTCGTAAATAATGAACCAGAACGATCAATACGAACCGTAATATTCTCGTTTGGTCGATTCCGAACAAATGCGACCACTTGATTGGCATTACTCATGGTCTCTCCATTCAAAGTAAGAACAACATCACCGGCTTTAAGTTCAGCCATTTTTGCCGGTGAATTAGGTTCTACATGCTGAATTATGACGCGTGCTGGTTCCACAATAATCGCCTTGGAATCATCAATTGAACTAAGATCAGTTGGTAATCCAATCATAAAACCAATTGAAAGGAGTACACCAGCTAAAATAAAATTCATGACTACTCCAGCAACAAGCGTGGCCATTTTTTGGTAGAAAGGTTTGGCTACAAAACTATCAGGTTCAGTCACATCATCACCATTTTCACCTTTTATTTTAACAAAACCACCAAGAGGTAACCAATTAATTGAATATACAGTCGCGGGAAATTCCGCGACCCGTTCCCCACCACCAACAGTGTCAGCAAGAGATTTAAGTCGATTTCGAGAAACACGGATCCATTTTTTTGTTTTTGGATCTCGATAAAAACCAAACATCCGTGGTGGAAAGCCCCAACCAAATTCAAACACACGCATACCCGAAAGCCGAGCAACAATAAAATGTCCCCATTCATGGACAACAACCACCAGACTAAGAACTGCAACAAAAATGAGAAATGTTAGCATAATAATTGACACTTTGCCGCTAACCGACTAGAATAACTATGAAGATTATTTCATATTTATTATCTAATAGCAAGGTATATGAGCCTTTCCTTAATTCTACTTATTGTCGCTGGTCTTTTCGTTATTTGGATCATTGCTGTATACAATGGTCTTATTACCCTCCGTAATCGAGTAAAAGAAGCATGGAGTGATATTGACGTGCAACTCAAACGTCGACATGATTTGATTCCCAACTTACTCGAGAGTGTAAAGGGTTATTTAAAACACGAAAAAGAACTCTTGGAGAATATTACTGCTTCTCGTTCAGCAGCAATGGACGCGCAACGATCCGGTGATACTCTAGGTCTTGCAAAAGCAGAAGGTCAATTGGGTCAACTCTTGGGTGGCCTACGGATTGCGGTCGAAGCTTATCCAGACCTCAAAGCCAACACGAATATTGCTCAACTTATGGATGAACTTTCAGACACAGAAAATAAAATCATGGCTGCTCGCCGCTTTTACAATGGTCAAGTCCGTGATTTCAATACCAAATTGCAAGTTTTCCCAACAAACATAATTGGTAGCATGCTCACGTTCACTGCCTTTACCTTCTTTGAAATCGAGGATCCAAAAGAAAGAGAAAATGTTACGGTAAAATTCTAATCAAAAGACAATATACAGGAAATAATATACAAGGAATAAACCAAAATTTGGTTTTATTCCATACTGAAATAATGAGCATTGTTTAAGTTTTATCTTAAATCGTTATCTGTCATTCCAGTTCCGACTGTCATTCTGGCAAAAGCAAGAATCGAGTATTGGATTGCATAAAGACTGGATTCTGGCTTTCGCCAGAATGACATTATCCAACACAGTATCCCGACTGGAGTTTATTCAGATCTCTCCGACCAATACCGGGCTAGAATGACAAAAAATGGTTACGATGTCTGTAAAATATAGACTCGAAATTCTCACATACTCACATACTATGTACTCTGAAATCGATGCCAACAAACGCAAAACATGGTTCCTCATTCTAATTTTTGTTGTTTTTATTGTTGGACTTACCTTCATTGTGCAACAATGGCTCGGGTATGGTCCAGAATCATTGATCCTAGCTGGTCTTGTGTCAGTCATCATGACCTTTGTAAGTTATTATGGCGGGGACAAAATCGCTCTAGCATCATCAGGAGCACGACTGATCAAAAAAGAAGATAATCCCTATGTTTTTCGCATGGTAGAAAATCTGTGCCTTACTTCAGGTCTACCCTTACCCAAAATCCATATCATTAATTCACCGGCATTAAATGCTTTTGCTACTGGTCGCGACCCAAAGCATGCCAGTATTGCACTAACTACCGGAATCATACAAGCTTTAGAAAATGAAGAACTGGAAGGGGTCATTGCCCACGAATTATCCCATGTAAAAAATTATGATATTCGTGTCATGACCATTGTCATTGTTCTTGTTGGCGCGATTTCATTGCTTGCAAATTGGTTTACCCGTGCTCATATATTTGGCGGTCGACGTGGTAATGATCGGGAAGGTGGCAATATGGGTAATATTTTAGCGATCGCAGGTCTTGTACTCTTACTTATCTCGCCAATCATTGCTGAGCTCATCAAATTAGCAGTTTCACGAAAACGTGAATTTTTAGCTGATGCTTCTGGGTCACTGCTCACACGCTACCCCGAAGGACTAGCACGAGCTCTGGAAAAAATTGAAGCATCAAATCTTCCTCTTACAACAGCGTCAACAGCCACAGCTCATCTTTTTATTTCCAATCCGTTTAAAGGAAAAAGTATTTCAAATATTTTTTCAACCCATCCACCCATTGTCGAAAGAATTAAACGCTTGAGAACCATGGCCTAATATGCCCACCACAAAAGAAGATCTTAAAAAAATCACCAAACTTGGTAATTCAGCATCAGCAACACGCACCCTGGAAACCTTTCCCAACCACGCACCACGAGGATTAACCGTTCATTTGGATTGTCGTGAATTTACGTGTCGTTGTCCGGTTACGGGACAACCAGATTATGCCACAATCCAAATTGACTATGTTCCAAAAAAATGGATTGTGGAATCCAAGTCGTTTAAATTATATTTGGAAACCTTTCGCGATACCGGAGTGTTCCATGAACATCTCGCTGTAGATATTGCCAAAGATTTCATGACCTTTATCCAGCCCCGATCAGTTACGGTAACGGTTAATTTCAATATTCGTGGAGGAATCGCGATTTCTGCCACGTATCAAACCCCGTAACATCAAACAAATTCCTGCAAAATTTTTGAAAATTCAGCAACTTTTTCTTTGGTCAAATCAGAGTTTGCTGTTTCTAAATTTAATCGTATAACCGGTTCAGTATTACTCGTGCGTATACTTACCCAACCCCAAGAAAAATTATACCACAAGCCATCAATCTCCAAAGTTTCTTCTGCTTCTTCCGCATATGTATCCTTGATACGAGAAAGCGCTGCTGCTTTATCATGAATAGCAAAATTAATTTCACCTGAATGGGTGTATTTTTTATATGGTTTAATAATTTGACTCAATGGTTTTTGTTCTCGGGATACAACCTGTAAAATATACAATAACGCCAAATCACTGCACTCTAAATTATGGAGCTCACCAAAATAAAGATGGAGTGAAAGCTCACTCGCGAAGAGCGCCCCCTGATCATGCATAATTTTTTTTATCAATGCATGACCAACCATACATTTTTCTGTTGTTGCTCCGTGTGATTCCCAAACTTCAGGCACGATTTTGCTGGAACGCAGATCATACAACATATGTGCTCCGGGATATTTTTTCAACACTTCAAGTCCCACTAAAGCACCAACAAATGACGCATCAATCACTGCGCCCGTATCATCAACCAAACCAATTCTATCTGCGTCTCCATCAAGAGCAAAACCAAAATCAGATTTTTTTTCTTGTACGGTACGTTGCAAATCATGCAATGTTTCGATCTTCAGCGGGTTAGCTTCATGATGAGGAAAATTACCATCAGGTTCTAAATATAAATACTCAACCTCCACAGGTAACTCCTGTAAAATTCGGGGTAAACTTACTTTTGCCATACCGTTTCCTGCATCAACAACAATTTTAAGAGGTTTAATCGTAGAAAAATCTACCAATGATCGTAGGGTCGCGAGATAATCTGGATAAGGGTCTTTCTGAGTCACGACGCCATTATTTTCTACCACCGTAAAATGTCCAGCCTGTGCCAGATCTCGAATTTCATCCATTCCTGTATTTTTACCAATCGGTAGTCCATTACCCAGCGTTAATTTAAACCCATTGTATTCTGCTGGATTATGACTCGCGGTAATCATGATTCCACCGGCATGCTCTGGGTAATGTGCGCACGTAAAATTAAATAATGGCGTAGAAACCAATCCAATTTCTACAACATCAATCCCCTGTTCTGTGAGTCCTCGAGTTACTTCACGACTAAATGGCAGACTTGTGGGACGCATATCATAGCCAACAACCACTTTTTGACCGGGTTCAATCAATTTTTTTGTACGCAAAAAAGAGCCAAAAGCACCAGCAATCGCGTAGGCTAATTCAGGAGATAATTCTGTGTCAACCAAGCCTCGAATGTCATAAGCTTTAAAGATATGGGTGGGAAACACCATAGGCTGGAAATTTACTGATGTTTACGGTATAGTTATTCTATAAGCTCACCTGATAAAAGTCAAAGTGATATTCTTTCTCTATGACACCTCAAAAACTCCTTGATAATTTTTCTACCCATCTTAAAAATACTATTGCCCGAGCAATTTCTTTGGCTCATAGTGTAAACGCACCCAACGTTGAACCACTCCATCTTTTTATCGCATTGAGCGAAGAGCCTGGCTCAGTGGCAGCAGAAATTCTTAAAAAAGCCAAACTACCAATTGATCAAATCAAAGATCGCATTGCTTCGTACGAATCAAGTACAACTGAAGAAAGTCGTCCTTTACTTCCTGATTTGAGTGCCACCACCAGTTCAGTTATTGAAAAAGCATTACTCACTGCCTTTGACCGTGGTTACAGCTACATTGGTACTGAACATTTGCTCTACGCG
>JAHFIE010000006.1 GCA_023246565.1 Candidatus Magasanikiibacteriota bacterium | reverse complement strand
GGCTGGTGGATTGGCAATCGATGGTTTCAATACCATACTCGATATTATTCCGACTGGATTGCATGAACGACGTGGGGTTATCATGGGGAATCGAGACGTTGTCAAAGAATTTCTTGATTTTTCTAAAAAGTGACGATCCCATTCACGATTGGTATTATTTAATCTAATTTCAGGAATAACTATATGGATCAAACAAAACTTGCATCAGTCGCACGTCAACTCGTTACTCCGGGTAAGGGTATTTTGGCTGCGGATGAAAGTACTGGTACTATAGGAAAACGTTTTGCGAAAATTAATGTTGAATCCACTGAAGAAAATCGTCGTGCATATCGAGAATTATTGTTTACAACACCAGGGGTTGGGGATTATATTAGTGGTGTTATTTTATATGATGAAACGATTCGACAGCGGGCACACGACGGTCATACCTTCGTGACTGTATTGGAAAAACAGGGGATTATCCCTGGTATTAAAGTTGATCTTGGCACTGAACCAATGATTGATTCTCCTTTTGAGCTTATTACCAAAGGATTCGAGGGGCTAGAAGAAAGATTGCGACAGTATTTTGAATTTGGCGCGCGGTTTGCCAAGTGGCGTGCTGTGATTACGATTGGTGAATCAATTCCCACTGATGCGTGTATTTCAGAAAATGCTCAGCGTCTTGCCCAATACGCGAAACTTTGTCAGGAAGTGGGTATTGTCCCCATTGTTGAACCTGAAGTTTTAATGGATGGCGCGCATACAATTGATCGATGTTATGAAGTTACGGTCAAGGTATTAGAAATAGTATTTAAAGCATTACGTGAAACAGGAGTCTTCTTGCCAGGGATGTTACTGAAACCAAATATGGTGATTGCTGGTAGTGAAGCAGAGAAAAATACATCCGATGAAATTGCTCGTTTAACCTTGCAGTGTTTGCGTCAAACTGTGCCAAAAGAAGTCCCGGGGATTGTCTTTTTATCCGGCGGTCAAAGCGAAATCGAGGCAGCGGTTAATCTTCAGGCCATGAATGTAGCCAAGGGTGATGCACCGTGGAATTTAAGTTTTTCCTATGGTAGAGCATTACAAGCCTCTGCTCTCAAGGTATGGGGTGGAAAAGAGGAAAATAGTGTTGTTGCCCAGGATGAATTTTTGAAAAGAGCGACAATGAATGGTTTGGCGACTTTGGGACAATATACTGGGGAATAATCCTACCACTTTCTAAATTTCAGAAATCAAAATTAAGATACCCTTTTGACCTACTAGATTATTGGACGGTCAAAAAAGATAGTTTAATTTTGATAATAAAAAACTTGTCGAATAAAACTTGACAGGTTTTTTTAGTATGTTATTATTTAAAATAAGCCAAAATTATGAAGATTGACCTACTTAAAAGAATAGGATTTTCTGACAAAACAGCTCAAATTTATCTGGGTCTTTTACAGCTGGGTCCAAGTTCAGTACGGAAATTAGCGGAATTTTGTGGCCTAAATCGTGGTTCAGCCTATGATGCTCTTCGTTGGCTTGGTGATCGTGGCTTGGTAGTTTTTTATGAAAAAGAGTCAAAACAGCATTTTGTAGCTGAACCTCCGGTTAAATTATTAACCATAGCACAAGAAGAATCACGAAATTTAGAACAAGCCAATAGTGAAATCGAACGGTCACTGCCAGAACTTGATGCACTGTACAACCGTGGTGGTGAGCGACCTATTGCTCGGTATTTTCCTGAGGCTGAATTACCCGTAATATTGAATGATGTTTTAACAACATGTGAGACCGTGGGTGAACGAACATACCGTGTCTATTCAACAGAAGAAATTCGTGAACAAGTATATGCTCATTTTTCCACGTTTAGCGACGTGCGAGTGGCAAAAAATATAGCAGTTCGTGTGATTGCTTTGGGAAAAGGTGGGGAATTGCGCGGGCTCGATGAACGTAAGTGGTTGTTGGTTCCTCAAACCAAGCCGACCTACATTATTTTGTATCCGGGAAAAACTGCGTATATTTCATTGAATGTTCAAAATGAAGCAATCGGTGTGGTGATTGAAAATGATGGTGTATACCAAACCCAGGCACAGATTTTTGACGCATTGTGGGGTAAGATTTAGAAGATAAGTTGCCAACATCAGATTAAATAAATACTGGATTCTGGCTTTCGCCAGAATGACACCGATGAGTAGATATGTTTATTATTGATTTCGATGATACGTTATTCGATACACATGCTTTGAAACAAGCACAGGCTGTTGTTTTAGAAGAAACAGGTGTTTCGAAAGAAGACTGTGAGTGGTCATACCAGGCAGCACGGTCTGCCTCGGACGGACAATTCACGTACACGAATGATCGCAGAGCTCGTCTGCTCGAAACAAGAGGATATAACGGTGATAAAATACGTAATGGTTTGGAAGAAACTCTTACGCCAACAGCATTGCGAGCAGGAGTATTACCGGGTGCTATTGAATTATTAACGTACCTTCGATCACGTGGTCAGTCTTTGATTCTTTTGAGTCTTGGTGATCCAAATTTTCAAGAATTAAAAGTAAAGGGGTGTGGATTGGCTACTTATTTTGATCGATTGTTTATGGTGTCAGAAAAAAAAGAAACCGTTATTGCTGAGATGATCACACATCATCAGCCAGAGGATTATTGGCTCTTGAACGATAAGATTGATGAGAGTGTATCATTATCTAAAATGTTTCCGAATATGCGGATTGTGCTGAAACATTCACCACGCTACACCGAAACAGATTATGAAGTAACGGGATGGCCACATTTTTCCCATTTATCTGAAATTCAATCTTACTTTATTACTCATTATGGAGAATAAACCAAAAATTGGAGTTGTCATTCTCGCTGCTGGTCTTGGCAGACGAATGAACAGTACCAAACTTAAAGTCATGCATGAACTCAATGGGAAACCATTTATTGAATATGTTACACAGAGTGTCGAAATTGCTTTACCAGAGACAAAACCAGTCGTGATTGTCTGTAATGATGATCCATCAGTTCAAACGTATCTTGGTGATCGAGCTGAATATGTGGTTCAAGCTGAACGTCTAGGTACTGGTCATGCTGTATCCATGGCTGAATCTCTTCTCCGCGGTAAGGTCGATCATGTTGTTACTTTGTACGGTGATATGCCCTTTATTTCCGCTACATCAATTCAGCGTTTGGTTGAACGTCATTGCGAACGAAAAAATACCATCACGCTTATGACCGTAACCGTTCCAGATTTTACTGGTTTTCATGCGGCTCTCTATGATTATGGTCGTATTATTCGCGGCGAGAACGGTCATATTATTCGAAGTATTGAAAAGAAAGACGCGACTGATGAACAATTACAGATTAAAGAATTAAACCCTTGTTATTATTGTTTCCAAGCTGATTGGCTCTGGGATCATGTAAAAAAAATACAGAATAATAATGCACAGAAAGAATATTATTTAACTGATCTTGTGCACGAAGCTATTGTTGATCATCAGCCGTTGTCCTCAATTGATATTCCACCACGCGAGGCAATTGGTATTAATACTCAAGAACAATATGATATTGCGCAAAATGTTTTTAAGCAAACTATATGAGAGAAAATCAACCTGGCGAGGTTAATGTCTATGAAAAATCTCGTTCTATTGAAAGTGGTTACACGTTTCGTGAATTTTCTATTCGTACTCCAGAAGATGAAGCCCTTGACCAGCAACAATTACCAGTTCTTCCTGAATCACCGGGCGTAGCATCGGCACGTGATGCTCAAAATCTTGTTCGACACTACCAAGGCAGTGATCCTTTAGTTGGGATACAACTCGGACTCCCGCAGCATATCCGTGATATCCTACCCTTTACTTTTTTAGGTCATCATGACCAAGAAATATTTGGTGATTTTTTTACAAAGCAAGGAGAAAGGGAACTGTTTGATGCTGAAGTGGAAATAGAAGATACACCATTTACTCCTGATGAACGTGCCAACACCTTGTTCGATCTTGTTAAACAATTACGAGGACCTCGCCAGTTTACTCATGATGAAGAAGTGGCTTGTTTACGTGGCCTTGAACGACGTTCCAACCGATGGAAATGTAATGTTGGTCCAGGTCGGTATCATGATTTTTATTATACCAACGGTGCTGATGGTGTCAGCCTTAACCCGGATGATTATCCAGAAACAGCACCAGAAATACAAGAACAAATGCATGAATTACAAAAATTATTATCAGCGCCAAGAACTGTTCGGGAAGCAATTTATCAACTTTACGGAGGTTTGCCTGATTTTAATCAAGCAGTCTATGGCAATACTCTCGGTGTTGCTACCTTGGTGAGAACAAGTGATAATTTTTTTATGTTTGCTGATCGCGATCCACGACGAGTAGCCGTGAACGCTGGTGTAAATTGTCCGGCGTCCGGTGGTGTATTGTGGGATGAAGCTATGTTTCGATCACATGCAATGACCGGACCGACTATGAAAACCATGGCTGATGAGACTAATGAAGAATTAGGTTTAAAAATGGGCAATGTCATG
This sequence comes from Candidatus Magasanikiibacteriota bacterium, assembly GCA_023246565.1. GTDB lineage: Bacteria > Patescibacteriota > Patescibacteriia > Magasanikbacterales > UBA922 > 2-12-FULL-41-16. The sequence continues at coordinate 20,337 of JAHFIE010000006.1, read as the reverse complement.
GTGCGAAGTATTCAAGAACACGTAACGCGGACATTGTCTATTCCTGAAGGAGATTATGATGTTTCATTTGTCGGCGCGGCTCGGGAAATCGCGCGTGGCGGTAGTCCGGAGTTTTTCTTTTTTACCAATACTCATTTAACTGCCGCAGACGTCGCGAATCGAGTTCGTAATAATCATAAGCCTGACAAGTTGGAAGCTCGGACTATTCTTGCTTTACCCGAAACTGACTTATTTCGATTATTAAGTGATCCATCAGGGATGGATGCTATGCACCCCAAAGCAATGTTGAACGCAGTCTTTATTCGCGAATTTTTACAACAACCATAGTTTATGTGTGGAATCATTGCTTATACAGGAATTGGCCCGGCTTTACCCATTTTAATTCGTGGTCTTCGTCGCCTTGAATATCGTGGGTATGACAGTGCCGGAGTAGCACTTCTCGATAATGGTCTGCTAACGCGTATTCGTGCAGTCGGAAAAATAGATGTTTTATCAGAAAAAATAAAAGATCAAGAATTACTCGGGACTACGGGCATTGCGCATACGCGGTGGGCCACACATGGTGGTGTTACTGAAGAAAACGCACACCCCCATACTGCTCTTGGTGGAAAATTGATGATTGTCCATAATGGGATCATTGAGAATTATCGGGAATTAAAAGAAAGTCTTTTGAGCGACGTTCAATCATTGCCACCAGAAGAACCAGTCGATTTCAAATCACAAACTGATACTGAAGTATTGGCTCATCTTATTGCTAAACATTACCAAGGTGATTTGCGCAGAGCCGTGGAAACAGCGCTTTCGCACGTGCGGGGAACCTATGGACTTGTGGTCATGCACGCTGATCATCCTGATATACTTGTAGCAGCAAGAATGGGAAGCCCACTCGTTATTGGAATGGATAGCACTGGTCATTATATTGCGAGTGATGCTACGCCAATTTTGGCATACACAAACAAGGTTATGTTTTTGGATGATGGTGAAGTTGCTGAAGTGACGAGCACTTCAGTCAAAACCTATAATCTCCATGATGAATACGTGGAAAAACATCTCGAACATATTGATTGGGATGAAAAACAGGCAGAACGCCAGGGTTTTTCTCATTTTATGTTGAAAGAAATTTTTGATCAGCCGACCGTGTTTCAAGACGCTATTCGTGGTCGGTACAATATTGCAGAAGGGACAGCACAATTGGGTGGTATTAATTTGACGGATAATCAGATGCGTGAAATCAATCGTGTAATTTTTATTGCCTGCGGCACTGCTTCTCATGCTGCCATGATTGGAAAATATGCGTTTGAACGATTAGCTGGCATTCCTGCTGAAGTGGAAGTTGCGAGTGAATTTCGCTACCGCGATCCGGTGATTGATACGCATACACTGGTGTTTGCCATTTCCCAATCAGGTGAGACCGCAGATACTATTGCAGCAGTACGCGAAGCGAAACGACGTGGTGCTGTGGTACGGGGGATTGTGAATGCGGTTGGTTCTACTATTGCCCGTGAAACTGATGGCGGTACCTATATCCACGCTGGTCCTGAATTAGCCGTAGCGTCTACAAAAGCTTATACAAACATGGTAGCGGTTTTACTTTTGTATGCTCTGCAATTTGGACGTTTGCGTCGTTTGTCACTCGCGACGGGTACACGGGTCGTGGATGCTTTGCGTGAAGTTGCGGAAAAAATGAAACAAACGTTGCAATTGAGTGAGGAAATAAAAAAGATAGCTCAAAAATATTCTGGTTATCGTGACATGATGTTTTTGGGACGTGGGATTAATTTTCCTGTGGCATTGGAAGGGTCGCTCAAATTAAAAGAGACGTCCTATATTCATAGTGAAGCGTACCCAGGGGGGGAAATGAAACACGGCGCGCTCGCATTGCTATCACCTGATTTTCCTGTGTTTGGGATTATGACCAAAAATCAATTGTACGAAAAAATGCGGAGCAATATTGAAGAGGTGCGGGCACGGGGAGTAAACGTCATTTTACTTGCGACAGAGGGCGACTCTTCGGCGCAAGAATTAGCTGATGATGTTATTTATGTTCCTGAAACTATGGAATTATTAGAGCCGTTAATTAACACCATTCCCTTGCAATTGTTTGCGTATCACATGGCAGTCATTTTGGGACGTGATGTTGATCGTCCGCGGAATTTGGCCAAAAGTGTGACGGTTGAATAATATGAAGAAAATCGTGGTCATTGGCGGAGGCACCGGCACTGTGGCTGTTTTGTCCGGATTAAAAAAATATTCTGACCTTGAACTCAGTATTATTGTCAGTATGACTGATGACGGTGGTAGTAATGCTGTGGTCCGTGATCAATTTGGTCTGTTGCCATTATCTGATGTACGCAAATCAATTATTGCGCTCGCGGAAACCGACAATCAATTATTACGCGGGTTATTTACCTATCGATTTGCCAAAGGCGACGGACTCTCGGGTCATACTTTGGGGAATTTAATGATGGTTGCCTTATCTGATATTTGCGGATCAGAAGTTGAAGCAATTAAAAAATTATCGGAATTATTCCGAGTCAAAGGGAAGGTTATTCCGGTTACTCTTGAAAACACAGAGTTGGTGGCAGAATATGACAATGGACAGTGTATTAGGGGCGAGCATCTCATTGATGAACCCGAGCTTGATCCGGGTAGGATTCTTAAATTATCATTATCAAAATCAGTACAGGCAAACGCTCAAGCGATTGCGGCAATTAAAGAAGCAGATATAATTATTGCTGGTCCAGGAGATTTGTATACGAGTACACTGGCGAATATTATTATTTCTGGCATTTCCGAGACGATCCAACAAAGTGCTGCGAAATTTATTTTTGTTAATAATGTAATGACCAAAAAGGGTCAAACAGATGGTTTACAAGCCAGTGATATTGTTACTGAAATTACTCGCTATGCTGGTCGTAGACCCGATGTAGTGGTGCTCCACCAAGGTGATTTTCCTCCCGTGATTTTGGCAAAGTACCAAGCACGCGGTGAAGAGCCGGTTAAGGATAATTTAGATGATTCTCTCTACACTGTGGTTCGCCAAGACGTGGCGAGTTCGATCGAAATTCATGAGGATGCTGGCGACACACTGGTGCGGAGTCTTATTCGACATGATCCTGAAAAATTAGGGAATCTTTTGTACGCATTCATGAACACTGAATATGGAATATAATATTACACAAGAATCAAAGGGTATTCGTATAAAGATAGAAATGAAAGATGGGGGTAAGATCATTGGTTGGGCTTTTCTTTATGTTATTGCTCAAGACAGACATAAGGAACCTTATGGACTTATGGAAAATGTTTATATTGAACCAGAATATCGGGGAAAAGGTTTGGGTATAAAATTGGTGGAGCTTCTTATAGAAGAAGCAAAGAAACAACAATGTTACAAAATAATTGGTACGAGTAAACATCATAAAACTAATGTGCATGCCTTTTATACAAAGCTTGGATTCAAAAATATTGGTATTAAATTTCGAATGGATTTAATTTCTGATTCTAAGATACTTACTAAAGATTAACTATGGATACCCGCATTTTCATTACGAAGCCAAGTAAAGATTTTGCGCTTCTCGATTCTGGAGACGGAGAAAAATTAGGACGTTATGGCGATTTTATTTTTCGTCGACCTGATCCGCAGGCATTGTGGAATAAAAATTTATCAGAAAAAGAATGGCAAAAAGCACACGCGAGTTTTCGACGTGATGGTAAAAAAGGGGATTGGGATTTGAAGACAAACCTACCAGCTCGTTGGGAAATCAATTTTGGCCCTGACAAATTAAATTTAAAATTTTGGATACGTCCAACATCATTTAAACATACTGGTTTATTTCCCGAGCAGTCGTCGAATTGGGAGTGGATGCAAAAACTCATTTCTCAACCTACTGCAGCACGTCATTCTGGCGAAAGCCAGAATCCAGTCAAGATTCTGAATTTATTCGGGTACACTGGTGGTGCGACGTTGGCTTGTGCGCAGGCTGGCGCTGAAGTGTGTCATGTTGATGGTTCAAAAGTCGCCATCCAATGGGCACGGGATAATGCAGCGCTTTCGGGTTTGGAGAATAAGCCTATACGATGGATTTTGGATGATGCGCGTGATTTTGTAAAACGTGAATTAAAACGAGGTCGCCGTTACGATGGTATTATATTGGATCCACCAGCCTTTGGTCATGGGCCGAATAAGGAGTTATGGAAAATTGAAGATCATTTGGTTCCTTTATTAAAATTATGCCGCGAAGTCATGACTGAAAAACCATTATTTTTTTTACTTAATGGATATGCTTCGGGTTATTCAGCGATTACCTATGAAAATAATCTACAAGAACTATTTAAACATGACGGTGGAGTTTTTGAAAAAGGGGAATTAACGATTGCCGAAGAACAGTCAGGTCGTTTACTTCCTTGTGGTATTTTCGCGCGGTGGAGTGTTGAGAATACATAAAATAATGACGTGCACCCAGTAATTTTGATGTATGGTAGATAAGAAAAAATATCGTAGAAAAATTATTGGCTATTGTTATCGTGCCATTCTAAAAAAAATATTATTTCAATTCGACCCGGAAAAAGTTCATGATACCACCATTAATCTTGGTATATTTTTGGGAAAGTATAACATCACGCGTTCAGTTACTCGATGGTTATTTTCTTTTCGAGATTCAATGCTTGAGCAAACTATTTTCGGATTGCGTTTTGTGAATCCTGTTGGTCTTGCTGCTGGTTTTGATAAAAATGGCCAACTCATGGATATCATGCCCGATGTTGGTTTTGGCTTTGTTGAAGTGGGGTCAGTGACTGCTGAACCTTGTTCTGGAAATCCAAAACCGAGATTATGGCGTTTACCGCGTCTACGTTCGCTTGCCGTCTATTATGGGTTAAAAAATGATGGGGCCATGGTACTAACCAAACGTTTGCGTTCAGTACAACGAAGAATTCCTTGCGGGATAAGTGTTGCTAAGACAAATTCAGTGGATACGGTGGAAACAGAAGTAGGAATTCTCGATTATATGAAAGGTTTTCGCATGGTAGCCCCGGCCGCGGATTATATTACGTTGAATATCAGTTGTCCGAATACTTTTGGCGGTGAACCATTTGTTGATCCAGAGCGACTTGAGAAATTACTGATTGCGTTTGATCGTACTGGTATTCATATACCGTGCTTTCTTAAATTACCCGCCGATATAACTGACGCTGAAATAGCAGCCATTGTCACGGTCGCGAATCGACACACGATTAGTGGATTTGTGTGTGTTAATCTAACAAAAGATCGAATGAATCCGATTTTGCATCATGAAAATATTCCGCCGCACGGAGGTTTAAGCGGTTCAATAGTAGCTGCGCGGGCTGATGCTGTGCTCGCAAAAGTGTATGCTCTAACCGGGGGTAAAAAAATTATCATTGGTGTTGGTGGTATTTTTTCTGCTGCTGACGCGTATCGAAAAATTAAACTTGGTGCTTCGTTGGTACAACTCATCACAGGTATGATTTATGAAGGACCTCAATTGATCGGTGAAATTAATGTTGGCTTATCACGTTTACTTAAGGCTGATGGTTTCATGAATATAACACAAGCTGTTGGGAAGGGGGTTAGAATTTGATATATGGATGTACGCATTCTTTATGAAGATAATCATATTATTGCGGTTTATAAACCAGCCGGTGTTTTGGTGCAAGGCGATGAGACAGGTGATGCCACATTGTGTGATGAAGTTAAATATTATCTTAAACAAAAATATCATAAACTAGGAAAAGTTTTTTTGGGTGTAGTACATCGTTTGGATCGACCAGTATCAGGTATTGTTTTGTTTGGAAAAACGAGTAAAGGTGCGGCGCGTTTGTCCGAGCAAATTCGCAATCACACGTTTAAAAAAACCTATCATGCGCTCGTCAATGGTGTACCGAAACAAAAGTCTGGCACGCTTATTCATTTTTTAAAAAAAGATGAAACTAAAAATATGGTAACAGTCTTTAACCACGAAATGCCAGGTACGTTGCGGGCTGAACTAGACTATGATGTTGTTAGAAACGTTGGAGAGAATTCAATCGTAAAAATTAACCTTAAAACTGGCCGGCCACATCAAATTCGGGCGCAACTTTCCGCTCTTGGACACCCTATTCTCGGTGATGTAAAATACTGGTCACGCCGTAGTCCTGAGATAGCCGGGACAAAGGCGGACGGCTTGCCCGACCAAGCCCGGCAAAGTCGGGCGAAGGAGACTGGTTTTCATACCATTGCTCTCTGTGCCACGGGCGTTGAATTTAAATTAGCAACCAAAGACGAAGTTAAAAAAATTGAGATTGATGTTCCTAGGGAATGGGAAAAATTAACCGTATGATCCATCAAAAATCCACCAAAATCGTTTACGAAAATTCATGGATTCGTCTACATGAAGACGAGGTCGAATTTTCAGATGGCAGTAATGGTGTATATGCTTTTAGCGAGCGTTGTGATGCAGGTCCAATGATTATTCCCGTAACCGAAAAAGGGAAATTAGTTATTCTTCGCGAATGGCGCTATCCGATTAAAGATTGGACCTATTCTTTCCCTTTTGGCGGAGTAATGCCCGGCGAAGACAATTTTACTGCGGCCAAACGCGAATTGAAGGAAGAGACAGGTTACTCAGCGTCTGAGTGGAAATCTTTGGGAATCATCAAAATTGATCCTGGACAGAACGCTCAAATAACGCCGATATTTTTGGCGACTGGTTTACTAAAAGGATCTATTCATCAAGATTCTTCTGAAGTACACCAGGTTATGGAATTTACTCCGGATGAAATCAATGAAAAAATTAAAAATGGAGAAATGGACAATGGTTGGCTCTTGGCTGGGTTTGTGAAATATTTGGGAACTATTGTATCCTGATATTATAATTTGGTTTATGAAAAATTATTCTATTATTGTTCTACCCCTCGCACGATGGGAAGAATACCGAACGCTTCGTCTTGAAGCTCTTCAGGTTGAACCTTACGCGTTTGGTAAATCGTATGAAGAGGAAGTCGAAAATTCTTCTGAAGTATGGCAAAATAAATTAACACAAAATTCTGATTTAGGATTTTATTTATTTGCTGAAAGCGGGGGTAAATTAATTGGTATGATCGGTTGCGATTATGAAACAAAATTGAAAATAAGACATATTGCTACTTTGAAGGCTTATTATGTGAGCATTAATGCTCGTAGCCAGGGGATCGGTCGGGTCTTACTTGAAGTAAGTCTGAAACGAATAAAGAAAATACAAAAAATCCACAAGATTCGACTTAGTGTTAACGTTCTCCAAACAAAAGCAATAGCATTATACAAAAAATTTGGCTTTGAACAGGTGGGGTATTTTAAAGATGAACTATTTGTCGAAGGAAAATATCTGGATCAGATAATGATGGAAAAATTTTTATAAGTTGTGATACGATAAATTTTTTATGTTAGATCAACAAAAAATAGCAATTTTTTCTGGGCAATCTATACGACGCTACTGGGATAAAACCCTGGAAAAGTGGTATTTTTCAGTTATTGATGTGGTACAAGTCTTAACCGGTAGTACAGTACCAAAGCGATATTGGTCAGACCTCAAAATAAAACTTAAAAAAGAGGGATGTGAAGTGTACGATAAAATCGTACGGTTGAAAATTTTAGCTGAAGATGGGAAAAAAAGAGAAACAGATATGGCCGATACTGAGATTATGTTTCGTCTTATTCAATCCATTCCGTCTCCTAAAGCAGAACCGTTTAAGCTGTGGCTTGCCCGAGTTGGGTATGAAAGAATTCAAGAAATAGAAGATCCTGAATTGGCTACAAAAAGAACACGTGAACTATATAAATTAAAAGGTTACCCCGATGATTGGATTGAAAAAAGGATACGAGGAATTGCTATTCGTGAAGAATTAACTGATGAATGGCGTCAACGTGACGTGCGAGAAGATAAGGAATTTGCTATTTTGACTTCTGAAATTTCAAAGGCTACTTTTGGGATGACACCCAGTGAGTATAAAAAGTTTAAAAATTTAAACCGAGAAAATTTACGAGACCACATGAACGATTTGGAACTCATTTTTACTATGCTTGGTGAAGCATCAACGACTAAAATAGCAAAAAGCAAAAATGCTCATGGTTTTGCTGCCAATCAAATTGCTGCCCAAAAAGGTGGAAAGATTGCTGGTGACGCAAGAAGAAAATTGGAACTTGAATCTGGTAATAAAATATCTACTCAACAAAATTATTTGGTAGATAAAACTAAGAAATTAAATAAAAAATCATCTAAAAAGAGACTCTAGTTTTTTATGAATCTCTACGAATTTGAAGGTAAAACATTATTTAAAAAATACGGCATTGCGATCCCGCGGGGAGTGCTCGTGCGTCGTGGTGATAATTTTGCGTTAAAATATAATGAACTAGGAATTAAGGACGTCGTGGTAAAAGCACAAATATTATCGGGTAAACGTGGAAAAAATAATGGTATTAAATTTTGTAGTAATGCTGATGAAGTTAACGAAGCATGCGGGGATTTATTCAGTTCACCAATTTGCGGGCAATATGTAGCCGCCGTTTTAATTGAGGAAAAATTGGCCATTGTTGAGGAATATTATCTTTCCATTGTTTATGATACGAACAAAAAACAACCAATGATGCTGTATGCAACACAAGGCGGGATAAATATTGAAGATGTTGCTGAAGATCGGATTGAAAAAGTGTGGTTGGATGTTAGACTCAACACGATTGCTTCGACAACTGTCAGGTCGGGGGCTCCTCGCAATGAAAGTATTGAATCGGTTCAAAAAGCTTTATGGAATTGTTTTTTGAGTGAGGACGCGCGTATGGTGGAAATCAATCCATTAGTAAAAACAACGGGTGGAAATTGGTATGCGGCAGATGCGAAAATAGCGATTGATGAAGATGCTTTCTACCGCCATGAAGATTGGAAAGCGCTTGAACCCCGCACTATGCTCGGACGGCCACCAACTGAACGTGAAATCGCCGTCAAAAAAATTGATGAAGGCGAGAATTATTATCGTGGCACAGCAGGCAAATATATTGAAATGGATGGTGATATTGCGATTTTGTTTTCTGGGGGCGGTGCAAGTATCGCAAACATGGACGCCCTCATCAAAACAGGATTACAACCAGCAAACTATTCTGAATATTCAGGGAACCCTCCGCGAGAAAAAGTATACGCGCTCGCGAAAATTGTTTTATCAAAACCAAATCTGCGCGGATTATGGATTGCCGGAGGCGTGGCGAATTTTACGAATGTCGGCGAAACCTTTCAAGGAATTGTAGACGCGCTTGATGAAGTAAAACCAAGATATCCAATTGTTGTACGTCGTGCCGGACCGTTTGAAACAGAAGGTATGACATTGATGCAAGCTTGTGCTGAACGCAATAATCTAAATATACAATTATTCGGCAAAGAAACAAGTATGAGTGAAACCGCGCAGGTATTGGCGAATATGATTTTGCCTTAAAATTTTTTTAACTATGGACACTGAAGACACGATACATCGGGGTGAACAAAGGAATCCAATAGACATTGCAATCGAACAAGAGGTTGAGGAATATAAAAAGAGACACGGTGAACGCTGGCGCTCACTATTGATCAATAACTTACATGCGTATGTTCCGGGTGGTTACCGAAGAAGTATTGACGGTGACACACGGGAAGAAAGTGAAACAGCGAGTGAAAAACGACGTTCACAGTCTTTTGCAGAATTTATCGCGGTCATTGATCATACTCTTCAAGAAATGGGGATTACCGATGAAGTATTAAGAGAAGAAAAGAAAAAAAACGATGCTGGCAAAGAATCACAATTTTTGGATATTATGTTTGAACTTTATACCAGACTGCGAAAAATGGGGTATAACCGATATCCTGATTTAACACGGTAGTATGAGTATCTTAATTACTCCAGAAACTAAGGTTATTGTCCAAGGCATTACGGGCAAAGAAGGTGCTAAAGCAACAAAAGCAATGTTGGATTATCATACGAACGTGGTCTGCGGTGTAACACCGAATAAAGGTGGACAAGAAGTTGAGGAGAAGCCTGTATTTAATACGGTGAAAGAAGCGGTTGAATACACAGACTTGATGGATTCTGGCTTTCGTCAGAATGACACCCCCCATTGGGATAGTACCATACAAAAAAAATTAGTAAGCGCAATTTATGTGCCGCCATTCGCTGCAAAAGCCGCTATTTTGGAAGCAATTGATAATCATATTCCCTTGATCAATGTTATTGTTGAACGCATTCCTATCCAAGATACAGCCTATTGTCTTGCGGCCGCAAAAGAAAAAAATATTCACCTTATTGGCCCGAGTTCACTTGGATTCATCGCACCTGGTATTGGTCGTGTTGGTGTTGTTGGGGGTCCACTCGTCAATGAAATTTTTCAGCCAGGGACTGTTGGTATTATCTCGCGTTCAGGAGGAATGACCAACGAATTATCATGGCAAGTACGTCAAGCCGGTCTTGGCCAAAGTACAGCAGTACATGGTGGTGGTGATCTTTTAATGGGAATGGCGTATGCTGATTTGTTGCGATTGTTTGAAAAAGATGAGCAAACAAAAGCCGTAATTATTTTTGGGGAACATGGTGGTAGTTATGAATTTGAAATTGCTGAAATAATAAAAAATAAAGAATACACGAAGCCACTTGCTATATATATTGGTGGTAAATTCGCAAAACTTCTTCCTGAGGGTATGAATATTGGTCATGCTGGAGCGATTGTAGAACGGGGCAAAGGAGCTCTTGAAAAAGAAATTGCGCTTGCCGCAGTTGGTGTAAAAATTGCTGAACACTATGAGGATTTAGTCGAACTCATTAAACCTTTTGCTTAATAAAAATGTATGAAATATACAACCTCGATTACCAATATTCAAGCTGATGGAACAGAAATCATTCGTGGGTATCCTTTAACTGAATTAGCGACACAACAATCATTCGCAGAAGTTATTTTTTTGTTAACGCGTGGCGTATTACCTACGGTGAACGAAGCCAAAATGTTTAACACAATTTTAGTAATGGCAATTGATCATGGCCCTGGTACGGTATCAGCTCAAAATGCTCGTGTTGCTGCATCAAGTAAAACTTCAATACAGGCTGCTGTTGCTTCTGGTATTCTTGCCATGGGGGATCGACATGGTGGCGCAGTAGGGAATGCTGCTCAATTTTTTAAAGAACATAAAAACGTCAATGACGTATCCGTATTGGTTACAAAATTGAAAGAGCAAAATATTCGTTTACCTGGATTTGGTCATGCTGTTTTATCTGTTGATCAACGCAGTAAAGCATTATTCGCCATGGCGCGCGATACTCATAGTTTTGGTGAACATTGCGCATTTGCTCTTGCTCTAGAAAAAGCATTACAAGAACTTTCTTCCAAGCCAGTACCACTTAATATTGATGGCGCAATGGCAGCTATTCTTTTGGATTTAGATTTTAGGCCAGAAATAACAACAGGAATATTTATTATTGCTCGTGTTCCAGGACTTGTCGCGCAGGTTGCAGAAGAGATGGAGAATGATGTTGGTCTTCGCCGTATTGCATCGGATTCGATTGAATACACAGGATCGAATACAAAGGTATGATTCCTCAAATTCTTGATCTCCATATTCATTCTCGATTTTCTCGAGCTTGTTCCAAGGATTTAACACTCCCGAACATTGCCGCGGCTGCTCAAATTCGGGGGATTACTCTATTGTCAACTGGGGATTTTACTCATCCAGGATGGTTTGAACATCTGAGAGAAACCTTAGTTGAGACGTCGGCAGGAGTGTACCAATTAAAAGGTAGTGAGATCCCCACGCGATTTATTTTGGGAACAGAAATTGCTTCCATTAAAAAACATAAAGACAAGGTTCGGCGAATCCATCACTTATTGTTTGCCCCAAATCTCGAGGTTGTTGAAATTTTTAATAAAAAATTAGTTGATCATGGTTGTAACATTCGTTCTGACGGCCGGCCAATTCTTGGCTTAACATCAAAAGAAATTCTGACCCTCATGTTGGAAACAGACGAACGCATGATGATGATCCCTGCACACGCGTGGACACCCTGGTTTGGTATTTTTGGTTCCAAAGGCGGGTATGATTCATTGATTGAAGCCTATGATGATCTCGCACCTCACATTCGCGCAATTGAAACCGGATTATCCAGTGATCCCTTGATGAATTGGCGCGTAGGTGCCGTGGATAACCTCACCTTAATTTCAAATTCAGACGCGCATAGTGCGGCCAAACTCGGTCGCGAAGCCAATGTTTTTCAGTTTGATCGTGAAGCCGATATAACCTATGACGAGATTCGTCGGATTATTACTGAAGGCGATCGAAAAAAATTTTTGTACACGATTGAATTTTATCCTGAAGAAGGAAAGTACCATTATGATGGACATGCTGACTGTTTATTTTCTTGCCCTCCAACAGAAACAAAAAAATATGGTGGCTTGTGTCCAAAATGTGGCAAAGCACTCGTTATTGGAGTTATGAATCGTATTGAAGAATTGGCCGTGCGTACGCCTGATGAAGCAAAAAAGAGATCACATATTCCTTACAAGAATTTGGTACCATTGCCAGAAATTATTGCTGACACGCTTGGTGTCGGTGTTGCATCAAAAGCCGTCCAACAGTGTTATCAGAGATTGATAAAAAATATTGGTAATGAATTTAGTATTTTGCTTGATGCTGATCTTGTAAATATCGAAGCTGCCAGTTCACCGGACATCGCGCGCGCAGTTGATCGTGTGCGTCGTGGTGATATTTATATTAAACCCGGGTATGATGGTATCTTTGGTACCGTAAAAGTTTTTGCAGAGGATGAAGGAAAAAAAGTACAGCAACAAATGCTTGGGTTAGGATAGGTCAAAAGAATAATTATGGATAACAAAAACCCCGTCCGGCAGTTCCGGATGGGGTTTTGTTGCTGAGAAGAAATTATTTCTTCTTCTTGGCGGCCTTACGTTTTTTCTTTGGAGCAGCTTTGCGCTTTTTTGGAGCGGCCTTTCGCTTTTTTGGAGCAGCTTTACGTTTTTTGGCTGGCATAGAGGTACACCTCCTCCCGTAATCGAGAGATAGTCGCAAACAATTTTTGATATGACCATGGTACACACCAAATGGTATTGTTTACGTGCGAAGAATAATTTTACATGACAAGCATCGATGTAAAAGATTCTGTCCCGAACAAGTCAGGATTCGACCTTTGATCTTAGTATAAAGTGTTTTTCATTTTTTTAAAATACTTTTGTATCCTTACCTGTGTATAACTTTGCATAATACAATTTTTTTATACCGTATGTAAAAAATAATATCAAGATAATTTTAAACTAGGAAAGAATATTTATTTTGATAATAAGTTTTTTAAATAAAAATCATTATGTAAAATAATATGTAAAAATTGAAAGAGCCACTTATATTTTATCTTAAATCGTTGTCTGTCATCTTAGTCAGACTGTCATTCTGGTCCCGATTTTCATCGGGATAAACTCCAGCCAGAATCCAGAATTGAATTGCATTAATAAACACTAGATTCTGGCTTTCGCCAGAATGACATTATTCAAAATTGCATTCTACAAGTATAGTCTATTTCGTATTATGTATCGTAATACGCGTATTGTGTATTTATAATTTAAATTAGATAAATATAAAAAATCTCCAAGGCATTGGAGATTTTTATTTTGTAATAACGATGGTTTGGTGATTGTTCGTGCTCCCGCCAGGAATTGAACCTGGATTTCCGGCTTCGGAGGCTGGCGTCATATCCTTTAGACGACAGGAGCTTTTCTTACCTTGATATTGTAGGCGCAGATGGATTTGAACCATCGACCCCGTCGTTATAAGCGACGTGCTCTAACCACTGAGCTATGCGCCCATCTTGGATTTTCGACCCATTGGGATTACTAGTATCGGAGCTTAATTTATCATGGAATACTTGATTTTTCAAGGATTCTCGGTATAATCACGGGTATTATGAAAATCGTATACAATGTTAAGGATGGTTCGTCAGTAAGACTTGATGTCTGGCTTGCCAAGGAACAAAAGACAACACGTTCTCAAATACAACGTCTTATCCGACAGAAGATGGTTTTTGTGAATGATGCCGTGCCAACAAAGACTGGCATTATGGTAAATCCCGGTGATGTCATCTGTATTGAAGATACTCAAATTTCTCTTCCAGAAAAAAAAATAAAAAAGGAGCGTGATAATTCTTTATTTGACGCGATTCAAATTATTGCTGAAGCAGAGGATTACCTTGTTATCAACAAACCGGCCGGTTTGGTTGTTCATCCAACAACAGAATCTAATGATATAGAAACCGTGCGAAAATCAACAACACTTTCTGGTTGGTTGTTACAGAATTATCCTTTACTCGCGGGCATTGGTGAGTATATGAATCGTCCCGGTATCGTGCATCGTTTGGACAAAGATACGTCTGGACTTATGGTCATTGCAAGAAATCAACCAAGTTTTATCCATCTCAAACAACAGTTTAAAGATCGAACAGTCAAAAAACACTATTATGCATTGGCATATGGTGCTATTCTCGCTAATCATGGATTATTGGATTTTCCTATTGGTCGAGGAAATAATGGCCTCATGGCAGCTCGGCCAAAAATTACCACAGTCACGCTTAAAAATGTTGGGTCGTTAACTCCGGGTCGCGCTGCTCTTACTGAGTTTACGGTTATTAAACGATTCGTAAACTATACGTTGCTTGATGTCACACTCCATACGGGTCGAACTCATCAGATTCGCGTACATTGTTTTGCATATAATCACCCCTTAGTAGGGGATTCACTGTACACGCATAAGCGATACACGCGGGAAATGAAAAAAAATAATCTTACGCAAGTATTTCTCCATGCATATCAATTAGAATTTTTTGATCGTCAGGGAGAAAAAAAACATTTTGAAAGTCCCTTACCACAATCATTAGCTGATTTTTTAACAACATTGGAAAAAAAGAAAAAATAATTTTTTGTTGTCACTCTTGAAATCACAGTACTTCATATATCTTTTGGGCATGAAGCTACCCCTATGAAACTTGGTACACTTATCGTAATTTCATCACCATCAGGCGGAGGAAAAACCACGGTCATAGAACGACTCTTATTGTTGACCCCACATTCTATTCGTTTTCCCACAACCACGACACGACCACCTCGTCCTCATGAGCAGGCAGGAGTTGATTATCATTTTGTGACTCGGTCAGAATTTGCTTACAAAATTGCGCGTGGTGATTTTGCCGAGCACGTGGTTTATGCTGGGCATTATTATGGTGTTGATCAAAAATTACTTTTTTCTCTTTTGAAAAAATATAAAACGGTTTTTGTTGCAATCGATGTTCGTGGTAAGCAAAGCCTTGCATCATTATCTATTCCCCAAATATCGATCTTTTTGGAACCAGAGTCACTGACTATGTTGGCCGAACATCTTAATCGTCGTCCCGGTGCCACAGCAGCTGATACAGCACGTCGTTTGGCTGTGGCACAAGAAGAAATAAGCCAAGCTCATACCTTTACCTACCGAGTAGTGAATGTGCAGGGGCAGCTTAATGAAACCGTGGAGACGGTTAAGGCTCTTCTTGACAATCAGCCCAAAATCTTGTAGGATTGGTCTGCTTTGCTGTATTGCTCATTACGAATTAAAGATTACAATACTCATTGTATAATCCATAATTCATAATTAGTAATTTCAAACGTATGTCCGAAGATATTCGCGCTGGTCTAAAACCAGGTATGAACGTTAAAGTGCATCAAAAAATTAAAGAATTGAATGCCAAGGGTGAGGAAAAAGAGCGTATTCAGATTTTTGAAGGCATGGTACTTGCTCTCAAACACGGCAATGAAGCTGGGGCTACCGTGACCGTACGAAAAATTTCCGAAGGCATTGGCGTAGAGAAAATTTTTCCGATTCATTCTCCAGTCGTTGATAAAATTGAACTTGTTCGCCAGATGCAGGTCCGTCAAGCTCGCCCCTATTTCTTGCGTGATTACAAGAAAAAATTAAAAGAAGTAAAAGCAACGAAATAAAATAACATCGTTTGTAGTGAATTAAAATAGGCGTATAGTATCTTTAGACCGTCCGGTAATCTGGTAGGTCAAAAAGTACTATACGTCTGTTATTTATTGAGTGTAAGAATGTTGAATACTGTCATTCTGGTCCCGATTTTCATCGGGATAAACTCCAGCTAGAATCCAGTATTTATTAATGCAATCCAATTCTGGATTCTGGCTTTCGCCAGAATGACAGTCGCGAATAGAATGGCAAGGATTGACCAAGATAGAATATAAACAACGCTCGAATTTTTTATCAATAAGGTTATACTATCTCTCGCAAATATTTTCCGGTTTCGCTTCGTCCAATTTTTGCCACATCCTTTGGCGTCCCGGCAGCAACGACTTCACCGCCTTTTTTACCTCCTTCTGGTCCGAGATCAATAATCCAGTCAGCTGATTTAATGATATCAAGATTGTGTTCAATAATAAGAACCGTATTACCTTTGTCCACGAGTTGATTAAGAACCGTTAATAATTTTTTAATATCTTCGAAATGTAAACCAGTACTGGGTTCATCAAGAATGTAGAGTGTTTTCCCGGTTGAGCGGCGTGACAATTCCGTAGCTAACTTAATCCGTTGTGCTTCACCACCGGAAAGTGTTGTGGCTGGTTGACGCAAACGTAAGTATCCCAGACCAACGGTGCGTAAAATTTGTAATTTTTCCCGAATATTCGGCGATGTTTGAAAAAATTTAAATGCCTCTTCCACGGTCATATCAAGAACATCAGCAATATGTTTACTTTGGTAATGAATTTCCAAAACTTCAGTCGTATATCGTGTACCGCGACATTCACTGCATTCAATAAAGACATCGTTTAAAAAATGCATGGGAATGGTTGTGTAACCTTCTCCACCACACGCTTCACATCTACCGCCGTCTTTGACATTAAAACTAAACGCCCCAGCATTCATACCACGCATTTTTGCCTCGGGTAGATCAGCGAACAAATCACGAATCAGCGTAAACAAGCCAGTGTACGTAGCAGGATTTGATCGTGGTGTGCGGCCAATTGGGGTCTGATCAATCGTTATAACTTTATCAATAAAATCAAGACCAGTAATGGCTTTGTGTTCGCCAGGCTTGGCATGTGCTCGGTAAAAATAACGATCCAGTGTTTTACTCAATATATCAATAACCAGGGTTGATTTTCCTGAACCAGAGACTCCCGTAAAACAGGTGAGTGTGCCAAGAGGGATTGACACATCAATGTTTTTGAGATTATTGGCTTTGGCACCAGAAATAGTAATCATTTTTCCGCTCCCTTTGCGTGGTTTGCCCATTGGCATGATTTCTTCTTTTCCCGATAAATACTGCCCAGTGATTGAATGTGGATTTTTTTTGATCTGTGCCGCAGTACCTGAAGCAACAATTTCACCACCGTATTCACCAGCTCCAGGACCAACATCAATAACGTAGTCAGCGGCTTCCATAATAGTCTTATCATGTTCAACCACGATAACACTATTTCCTGCGTCACGCAGGGTTTTGAGTGTTGCAATCAAACGATCATTATCTTTGGGATGAAGTCCAATCGACGGTTCATCAAGAATATAAATAAGACCAGATAAACCAGCTGAGAGTTGTGTGGAAAGACGAATTCGCTGCGCTTCACCGCCACTCGTCGTTGCGAGGGAGCGATTGAGGTTTAAATAGGGTAGCCCGACCTGGATTACATGTTCCAGACGTTTGCTGATTTCTTTAATAATAGGCACAGCAATTGCTACACTATCGGTCGGTAAGTTTTTTGATTTTGTAAGACCAGTAAAAAATTCTTGCGCTTCTTCAATACTCATTTCCACGACATCGGCAATACTTTGATCAGCGATTTTAATGAATAAATTGTCTTCTTTTAATCGTTTTCCTTCACAAACCGAACAGATATGTTCGCGCATGTATTGTTCGATTTCTTTTTTAACATACTCTGATTTGGTTTCCAAATATCGTTTTGTTAAATTAGGAATAATACCTTCAAATTGAGTTTTTTCCCGTTCCACAACATAGATATCACCATCAGTGCCAAACAATAAAATATCCATGACTGGTTTAGGGAGACTTTCAACCGGAATATTGGTGGAAAAATCATAGCGTTCCGCAACTTGGGTCAATAATTCTTGGTAATATTGTTGATTACCAACCAAACGAGTCCATGGTTGGATCGCGCCTTCGGCAAGGGTGAGTCGTGGATTCGGAATAACCAACTGAGGATCAACTTCGAGCGTGGTTCCTAATCCAGTACACCGTGGACACGCCCCGTAAGGACTGTTAAAACTAAATGACCGTGGTTCAATAGGAAGGAACGTGCGATCACAATTTTGACAGACCGGTAAAATAGAAAAGTTTACTTCTTCACCATCGGCTGTCATGACTACAAGATTACCATTGCCAAGGTCCAAAGTTTTTTCCACCAGAGCAGTTATTTTTGATTTGGTCTTGTTGTCAACCGTCGCAACGACTACGGAAATATCATACCGTTCACCAGCGCGAAACGGAAAATTAATCAGTGATTTGAGGGGCATTGTCTGGCCATTGACTAAAACCCGTTCAATATCTGCATGCTCAAGACGATGTTTGAGTGTTTTTACAACAACAGGTCCGTCTTTTACCAGAGGCGCGGCAAGTGTAATCGTTTGTTTACGCAAAAGATTTCGTAAACGTTCCACAATTTCACCTGGTTGGTACGTGAGGATGGGAATTTTACAGTTTGGACAGTACTGGGTACCGAGTCGTGAGAATAAGAGACGCACATAATCATACATTTCAGTTGCTGTTCCAACCGTAGAGCGAGGATTTCCTGTATAGCTCCTTTGTTCAATTGCAATAGTAGGGGAGAGGCCCTGGATATCATCAACATCTGGTTTATCAGATAAATCCATGAATTGTCGGGCATAGGCATTTAAACTTTCAGCATAGCGTCGTTGACCTTCGGCATAAATTGTGTCAAAAGCCAACGAGGACTTTCCTGATCCGGAAAGTCCTGTTACGACAACCAATTTATTTTTGGGAATGTCGAGTGAAACGTTTTTGAGATTATGGACCCGCGCGCCGCGGATTTTTATGGTGTCCATCATACGGGACGACTATTCTTTATTATGAACCAAAATATCATTAGCAAAGTAGGTATTTACTGGAGAAACATTGATCAAGTTGTAGGTAGGGACTGGTTGCTGAATATAAACAATGTCAGTGATAGTAACCCATTTTTGATCTTTCGTAAAGACCTGATCTCCAATGATTAATTTTTTGGTTTTAAAGTCAGTCACGCGCAGAGTTTCAGCCGGGGACATTGATGCCCAGCCAGATGTACCATCTTTTGATCGAGCAAAAATAGGATGCTGATCAGTAACCCGTAATAAGCCTTGATTAATGATGTAATATCCTTCTCGTTCTCGTACATCTACTTTTGAGACTCGACTAACATGAAATGAGTTCTTTGTTTCATCATAAGCCACCACCACCTCGCCTGGTGTAATGTTTTCAATTAATTTTTCTCCAGCAGGGGTAAGAATTTTTGTACCTGCCAGGAAACAGAAACCTCCACTGGCGGGCAGTGGTTCTGGTTTTACTTCGCCTTCGGAAGTGTAATTTTCACATCGATCTTCGTAAGGGACACTGCCTCTATGTGACCATTCTTTTTTGTCAATTTTACTAAAAATATATGAACTCAGAAACGCGTTTAATTCCAGGCCTCCTTCTTTAACAAATTTTTGATACGCTAGATCAGAATTGGCTTCTTTTATTTGATTGTAAACACTGAGAAAATCACCAAAATATGCTTCATTACCCGAGGCTGGGATTGCCCAATATATGTTTGGATCAGTAGCATTCCAATTTTTTGCCACTTCTTCTTTGACCATAAAACCCACTGCTATACCAGTTTGTTTACAAAGATCACTTGGTTTTGTGGTTCGTAAACCATGGTAGATAGTATAATAGGCAGGGAGAACTTCACCTTTTAATTTCCAGCCAGTCACTTTTACTGAAACTGTTTGGTCTGATACACAGATCCCGTCTCCTTTTGGTTTACCACAGATCCCGAATACTTTGGCACTGTCATTATCATCGATCCAGTCTCCATCTTCAAGCTGATTACTTACCAAACCAACAAACGGGAGTTTTGTATAGAATTGTTCTGCCAAATCAACCGTAAATTTAACGCCCAAATCACCTTGGTAACATTGTTTCCCTGATGTTTGTTTTTGATCTTTGACAACAGGTCCACAAAACATATTGTCACCACAACTCTTCCCCATACACATTTGTCCACCAGTATCCTCAACAATATAATCATTACCGCAAATA
>JAHFIE010000005.1 GCA_023246565.1 Candidatus Magasanikiibacteriota bacterium | reverse complement strand
TGAAGACCTTAGTTATTGTTGAGTCACCAACAAAAGCAAAAACCATAAGTAAATTTCTCGGCCGTGGATACACGGTCGAATCTTCGTTTGGCCACATCCGTGATTTACCAAAAAGTAAAATGGGGATTGATATTGAACAAGGAACATTTTTACCATCGTATACTATCCCCCGCGAAAAAGCTGAACACGTAAAAAAATTAAAAGCATTGGCAAAAAAAAATGACACGCTTATCTTCGCGACTGATGAGGATCGTGAGGGAGAAGCAATTTCCTGGCATTTGGCACATGTTCTGGGTGTTGATCCTGAAAAAGCTCAAAGAATTGTATTCCATGAAATCACCAAACACGCGCTTGATGAAGCTATAAGTCATCCTCGAGGCATTGACCAAAAATTAGTCGACGCGCAACAAGCACGTCGTATTTTGGATCGGTTGGTAGGTTATGAACTATCACCTTTTTTGTGGAAAAAAGTCACGCGAGGATTATCAGCCGGACGCGTTCAATCAGTTGCTGTGCGTTTGGTTGTTGAACGAGAACGTGAAATTCAAGCCTTTCAAACCGAAGAATATTGGACGATTACCGGCTTGTTTAAACCAGAAAAAGAAACTATACAATTTCCAGCAACCCTTGTTGTTATTGGTGAAAAAAAACTCGGTAAGCTTGGTATCAAAAACAAGATTGAAGCTGAAAAAATTATTACTGATCTCAAAGACGCGCACTATACGATCAAAGACTTGATAAAAAAAGAAGTCTCCCGTGTCCCTCCACCACCGTTTACCACATCAACACTCCAACAAACCGCAAATCATCGTCTGGGTTTTTCCGCAAAACAAAGTATGCGTTTGGCGCAACAATTATATGAAGCTGGTTTTATTACTTACATGCGAACTGATTCACTTGCCATGTCTCAAAAATTCTTGACTGAGGCAGGAGCATACATTGGACGAACCTTTGGTTCTGATTACACACTAGCAAAAGCTCGACAGTACACAACAAAAAGCAAAGGGGCGCAAGAAGCCCACGAAGCTATTCGTCCGACTGAAGCAAACCGCGATCCAAATATGCTTCGAAATGAATTACCATCTGATCAATGGCGATTGTATTCGCTTATCTGGCAACGCGCAGTTGCCACGCAAATGGCAGCAGCAAAATTAAACCGGACAAGCATTGATATTGCCGCGCTTCCTACTGCTTATGTGTTTCGGGCCGCAGGTCAGACACTGCTTTTCCCAGGTTGGTTAAAACTATATCCTGACATGGGTAAAGAAACTCTGTTACCTGATCTTGCGATTGGCGAATTATTACAATGTAAACAATTACTGCCTGAACAACATTTTACTGAACCGCCGGCACGCTATTCTGATGCTACGCTCGTCAAAATCATGGAAGAATACGGTATTGGTCGACCATCAACCTACGCACCCACCATTGCAACGATTGAAGATCGTGGTTATGTAACGCGCGATGAGCATAAACGATTCACACCATCAGATATTGCCTATCTCGTTAATGATTTACTCGTAGAACATTTTCAAGATATTGTTGATTACCAATTTACGGCAAAAATGGAAGAAAATTTAGATGCCATAGCTCTCGGAGAAAAAGATTGGCAACCCATTATTGCTACTTTTTATAATCCCTTTCATGAAAATTTAGTTCAAAAAACCGAAACTATAAATAAAAAAGATATTACTGAAGAAAAAACTGATGAAGTATGTTCAAAATGTACGAGTCCCATGGTTATTAAAATCGGACGGTTTGGAAAATTCTTAGCCTGTACTAATTATCCTGAATGTAAAACCACGAAACCATTACCCGGCAGTGCTGAAGCGCAAGAATCATTACCAACCAATGAAGTATGTGAAAAATGTGGTAAACCAATGGTTATGAAACGAGGACGGTTTGGCACATTTCTCGGTTGTAGTGGATATCCGGATTGTAAAAATATTAAAAAGAATGAAAAGAAAACCGGCGTAGTTTGTAATGTTTGTAAACAAGGAGAATTCGTGGAAAGACGAGGCAAACGTGGACCATTTTATAGTTGTAATCGCTATCCTGATTGCAAGAATATTTTGTCGAGTAAACCAACGGGCGAGGATTGTCCTACCTGTAGCTCACCCCTTATTTTTGGAGCAAAAAAGACAGCAAAATGCAGTCAAAAAGGTTGCGGATTTAAAAAAGACATTGTATAAAAAAATCCCCTCTGACAACTGCCGGACGGGATTTTTTTCAGTAATCCTAGAGGTAACCTCAATGCCATTGGTGATGTTAAGGCCCGCTAGGACTACGGCCGTTAGTATAGCAAAATATTGATTTTTGACAAGAGAAAACCCCGGTCTTACGACTGGGGTTTTCTTCTGGCGTTTAGGGTTTTTACCTTAACATCACATGGTCAGAATACCATGGTACACTTTATTTGTCAAGACTATGCAATCATGATAATCTAAAATCTATGGAAATCACGAAAAATCCAACCATAGAAGACCTTATTGTAAAAATAAAAAACTACGCGCCACGGGCAGATTTGGACGTGGTTCGTTTGGCATATGATTTTGCGGAAAACGCCCATGACGGTCAATTTCGTAAATCAGGTGAACCCTACATTATCCACCCCCTATCAGCAGCTCATTATTTGGCTGATTCAAAAATTGATCCTACGATTATCGCGGCGACCCTTCTCCATGATGTTCCCGAAGATACTGAAGTCACGCTTGAAGATATTGAAAAAAACTTTGGCAGTGATATTGCTTCCATGGTTCGAGGAATTACCAAACTTGGTAAATTAAAATACCGTGGCGTTGAGCGATACATAGAAAATCTTCGAAAAATGTTTATTGCCATGGCCGAAGATGTTCGAGTAATGATTATTAAATTTGCTGATCGAATTCACAATTTAACCACGCTTGAACATTTGCCCCCACCAAAACGCTATCGTATTGCTCTTGAGAGTTTAGAAATTTATGCGCCCATTGCGAATCGGTTAGGTATGGACGATATGAAAGGAGAACTCGAAGATTTGTCGTTTCAGTATGTTTATCCCAAAGAATATCAAAGAATTAAAACGATCCGCGATGAGAAATTAGCCGGGAAAGAACAATACTTTCAACAGGTTATTGAAAAAACAAGAGTTGAGTTAGGGAAAGCAAGTATTAAACCGCTTGCTGTATATGGCCGAAGTAAAAGACTGTATAGCCTCTTCCAAAAATTAACCAGAAAAAATAATGAAATCGCGAAAGTCTATGATACGTTTGCGATTCGTATTCTTGTTCCTTCAATTGCAGATTGTTATGCTGCCTTAGGTATTCTGCATAATCTATGGAAACCACTCAAAGGCAGAATCAAAGATTATATTTCCCAACCAAAACCAAACGGATACCAATCATTACACACAACGGTTTTTAGTGATGAAGGTGAAATTGTGGAATTTCAAATCCGTACACAATCCATGCATGATGAAGCCGAGTATGGTGTGGCGGCTCATTGGCACTATGATGAATATGGTGCTCGGTTACCAAAAAGAGAAATTAAATGGGCGCAAGAATTGGTGGAAATTCAAAAAGATATTTTAAACAAATTATCTGATCTCGAAGCCATGAAGGTTGACTTCTTGCAAACCAGAATTTTTGTTTTTACCCCAAAAGGCGATGTTATTGATCTTCCTGAAGGAGCAACCAGTGTTGATTTTGCGTATCACATTCACAGCGATATTGGTAATCATTGCAATGGTGCTCTCGTGAATGACAAAATGGTCAGTCTTGATACCCAACTGAATAATGGTGATGTTGTTGAAATTATTGTTGATAAAAATCGTAAAGGTCCGAGTCAAGATTGGCTACAATTTGCAAAAACCCACACAGCGCGGCTCCATATCAAAAATAATTTAAAAGATCAAGAAAAAATTGCTCTTACACGGTGGTTAAAAGCAGTTCTTCCAAAAAAATAGTTGGCTATAATTTTCACTATCTTAAGAATCCAATTCATCAACCAATCTTCGTAATTCTTCTTGTCCTGTAAATTGGATCTCAATGGTTCCTCGGTCTCCTCGAAGATGAATAAGAACTTTGGTACCAAGTTTGTTTTCTAAATTTTTTTCCAATGCTTGGAGATTTGGATCACGACGTATTGAACCTTTTCGTGAAGCCGGCCCCTTTGCTGCCACGGCTTTTTCCACATCACGCACCGTAACTCCGGTTTCGTTCATGAGTGAATGAAACACCATGAGTTGTTCTTTCGTACTTTTTAAACTTAACAATGCACGAGCTTTTCCTGCTGAAAGCAATCCGTCCATGAGCGCGCGTTGAATTTCTTCGGGTAATTCCAAAAGTCGTATGGTATTGGCAACCACCGGACGGCTTTTACCCACCTGGGTAGCCACATCTTGTTGCGTAAGATTAAATTCATCAATAAGACGTTTATAAGCAAAAGCTTCTTCAATAGGATTTAAATTTTGTCGTTGAATATTTTCAATGAGCGCCAATTCAAGCTTTTCTTGTCCAGTTGCTCCACGCACCAAAGCTGGAATGGTGGCAAGACCAGCAATGTGTGATGCTCGAAAACGTCGTTCACCTGCGATTAACTCATAACCACCATCAGTTCGTTCCGTGACTGTAATTGGTTGTAAAATTCCATGCTTTTTTATGGAGACCACCAAATCTTCCAAATCAGCATGCGAAAAAAATTTTCGAGGCTGTTCTGGATTAGGAACAATTTCGCTCAAGGGAATTTGCCAAACACGTTCCGCGGCTGGAGTTACGTCAACACGCGTTGATCGGCTCGCGTTCGGTATTAATGAATCAAGACCTTTGCCAAGTGCCATACAGTACATCTAAAATCTAAAGTTGAGTTGAATGTTTTTCTACGATTTCCCGTACCAATCGATCATAGGCTCGAGCGCCTTTGCCTGTTGGTTCATAATGAAAAATAGATTTTCCAAAACTAGGAGCTTCGGCCAAACGGACCGTGCGAGGAATCACTGATCGAAAAATAGTATTGGGAAAATATTTATAGAGTTCATTCATAACTTCTTCTGACAATCTGGTTCGTTTATCAAACATAGTAATAACGGCTCCTAAAATTGCTATATCTGGTTTTACATGTGTTTTTACCAATTCTATAGTCTCGAGTAATTGTCCCAAACCTTCCAAAGCATAATACTCTGCTTGCACAGGAATTAATAATTCATCAGCCGCAGTCAAACTATTGATGGTCAAAAGACCGAGCGACGGTGGACAATCAATGATAATGTAATCATAGGCATGCTCTGCTTCGGCAAGTAAATCTGCAAGCTGATGTTCCCGACGTTCAACAGTAACCAATTCAACATTAGCACCTGCTAAATTCGGAGTAGCTGGCGCCACACGCAAACCAGTATGCTGCGTATTAACAATAATATCATGGAGTCGATTGGTTCTTGATAAAGCTTCATAAATACCTGTTTTAACACGATCTTTCGTAATACCTAATCCACTACTGGCATTTGCTTGCGGATCCATGTCCACAAGAAGCACTAATTTACCCAGTTCAGCAAGTCCGGCAGCAACATTAATAGCGGTAGTCGTCTTCCCTACCCCGCCTTTTTGATTCACGACCGAAACGATTTTTGACATACGGAAATAGTATACCAGAAAATTGACAGGACCAACAAGGTTTGATACTATTTCGAGCATTGACACATGCCGCGATGGCGGAATTGGTAGACGCACGGGACTCAAAATCCCGCGATCGCAAGGTCATGAGAGTTCGATTCTCTCTCGCGGCACAACACTTCACACAGAATCTCCGCTCAACTCAGCACAACTACATACAGTGACACGCCACACCGTATGATGGCGGTGACGCGCTGGTGCCGATGAGCGTGCGGCCTCCCTGTTCCCTGTCCGGAGACACCACGTCGATACGAAGTGGACTCCTGATGGGGCTCATTTGGATTCTCGGCATCTCAAAACGAAGCATCATCGCTGCGATCGCTGCGATGTTGACAATACTCCAAAAACAGTGCGATAATGCCCAAGCAATTTAGCCTGCAGAACATCATGGATTGTTGGCTGGGGAGGAGGAGAAAGGCAACTCCGGGATGCAACCTACGCGGTCGCATCTCGCAGGGGTCGTGCGTCCATTGACCCTCGACCCGCCCCTCCTCCCAGCACCCCCATGAATCGAGCGCCCTCAGTCAACCAGACTGCGGGCGTTTTCTTCTGGCGCTTCTTCGCCCTACCGCCGTGATCTCTACCCTAGAGCGTGAAGCTTGCCCCTCTTGTCGAGACGGAGCACGTTGTCTATAGTCCCGAACTGGCATCCGTTCCGCCATCGCGTTCATGATGTCGCATAGCTAGCTACCGCCAGGGTGGGGTGGAGGGCGGCTGGCGAAGTGACTGCGGCTTGCAGTACTTACGCCAGCCGACCAAGGCGCTTCAACTCTTGATGACCAAGCGGACGATACTGACCACGATCGCTCCAACAAGGGTGATCGTAATTAGAACCATTGCAACCACATAAACGGGGGTGAGTTCCGACGGGAGCATAGGAATGAGCGCCGCTGAAATCACACCAGCCGCAGTAGCAAGCAAAAAGAGCCAGAAGCGCCTACGTAGCAATCGGCCAACGGGTTCGCTTCCTGACATGTCTGACAAGAACGCCTTTTTACTCTCTGGCATTCCCGAACCCCTCCTCATCCCGTTCGGACAACCGGACAACCGAGCCGTCCACGGGAGTCAATGGAGGGAACAATCCCCTCCGGCAGATGCCTCATTTTCCACCTGCCGATAGGGACTTCGTGCCAATACCTCTCATGGGTCACTCAACAATACTCATGACGGAACGGTACGCTCACCTCGCACCGTCGTCGCTCGCCGACGCCATTGAGGTTCTGTCCCCTTCGACCAGAGTCACCGACGCAATAGTCGGAAGAAAAAATGGTGACGGCCTGGTGACGGAGAATCCACCAACAGAGCAGATTCGTGGTGTTTTGAGGGTGCCAGAGGCGACCTGTGAGAATGTCGATTCTTAGCCCTATGAAGCGAAGAATTGCTTGTGTTAGCGCCGCTTACCCATCATCGATTCTGCCATTCGATTCTCTCTCGCGGCACAGAGTTATTATTTCTTCGTCGAACTTGTACCTTCATCACCCCAGGAATACGCGTCAAAAGCCCAGAGAGCAACGTCCCTGCCTTCAGCAAATCTCGATTCATTCGTCTGAGAACCCAGAACAACTACATCAATCAGATGCCCGCGTTCATTTTCTGCTTCAAAAACAAAATTATACTCAGATTCAGGAATTGATCCTGTTTTTCCGCCACGCAAAATAAGTGAACGAGATGGAATAATACCAAGAACCAACCAATTGGTATTGTGAATTTTTGTCATATTCTTTCCATCAACCCCATTGAACGTATATTCTTTTCGCACAACAGTTTCACGAATCAAGGGTTTTCGCAAAGCTTCGGAAATTAATAAAGCACTATCAGCAGCAGTCCCCACATTACGTGGATCCAAACCTGTTGGTTCAAAAACTATGGTATTTGTCATACCAAGCTCGAGAGCTTTCGCATTCATACGAGCAACAAAATCATCTCGGGTAATACCAGTACTATCCACCAACGTCAACAATGCCCTATTCGATGATGCAATAAGTGCGGCCTGCCATAAATCTCCAGTACGATATTCCACACCAGACATAATTCCGGTTTCAAAAACTTTGTCGTTTACTGCCACCGTGGTTGTTGAAAGATTCACCGGGATATCAAGAAGTACCAGCGCGCTCAATAATTTTGTTACACTGGCGAAAGGCCATGGTTCATAAGCAGCTTTGCCAAAAAGCATAACACCACTCGCGTTATCTTTAATAAACACATGTTTTGCTGTTAAACGGTGAGCTGATAAATCAGGTATTGTTATTTTACGAACTGGTTTTGGTGGTGTTGGTACTACGGTTACTTTGGGTGGTTGTCTGCTCTCCCAAAAATGAGCTGATGATAATTTTTCTTGAAGATGATCACCGAGTACGGTTAAACCAACAACAAAACGGTGCCGACTCCAATATTCACGGGCAATAATGATTGCAAAAATCAATAATAAAACCAAAACTCCGGCACTGATCACATGCCCGAGTTTATTGTTTGACGATGTTTGTGCAGATCCACCCGAAGGAGATAAAAAATTAGTCATGATGATGATAATGAACTATCTAGCTCTTCGGAAACCACGGCAGTAATATACGGATGCGCGTGAAGCTCAGAATACTGCGGCAAATCAGTTGGATTCATAATACCAAGCTGCCGCAAAGCCGCGGCTGAAATACGATACGCAGTCATAAGTTTATCAACACTCTCTTCTTCTTCAACTAAACCTCGCACCGTAAGATTCCGTAAAATAATAGAACAATTAACACCTCGAATCGCTTCAATCTCTGGTCGCGTTGCTGGACCTTGATACGCAATGACCGTCAGTGTTTCTAATTGTGCTCTCGTGAGCTCACCCATGAGTTCTTGTTTGGTAAATAATACAACAACCTCAGCATTATCAGGATGAGTAACCAATTGCACCGTGGCTCCAGTATCCAATAATTGCAAACCACTATCAGGCTGATTATATTTTTCACGCAGACTCACGAGTAATGCATCAAGTTTTTCTTGAGCAATAGACAAGGTCTTGAGTAACTCTTGACGACTCAGTGGTTTGGAAGCAACAAACAAAATTGATTCAAGTTGACTCATGTGTGACATATCTTCGCTACATTAATGGGTTCTACTCGGAGTAATCATAATATCTCCAAAATGATCAGATTGATGCATCGTAGCCATACGCAATTTTACCAATTCAAGCACGGCCAAAAAACTAACAATCAAGTCTGTTTTATTCTGGCGATCAGTCATAGTTAAAAAAGAAAATTCTTTACCTTTTTGTAACAGAGAACGAATCCGGTCAATTTTTTCTTTCAGAGATACAGTCCGATCAATCTTGGTTTCGGGAAGTGGTTTGGGAGGACGAAGCCGTTTCACCAAAAGTTCCATGGATTGTAACAATGATTCCAAAGAAACATTTTTGGGTAATCCTTCGGGAATTACGATCTGTGGTGTTTCTACATGATAAACACTAAAATGTTGATCAAGCCAGCGCTCCTGCAGGTCCTTACTTACGGCAACAAAACGTTGATACAATCGTAATTGATCAGCCAAACTTGGCCCCATGTCTTCTTCCGGCAAAAAATTTGGTAATAATGTTTTGGATTTTAAATAGAGTAACCTGGCTGCCACCACCAAGAAATCTGCTATCTCATTGGCATCATTTTCGGGCAAGGTATCTAAATACTGCAAAAATTGATCGGTGACCTCGGAAATAGCGACTTCGCTAATGTCTTTTTTTTTCTCTTGAATCAATGATAATAATATATCAAGCGGACCCGTAAAATTATTAAGATTGAATTCCATATAATACCATTTACCTTCAAATTTATTCAAGAATATCAATATGTAAATCCTTTAATTGTCTCGCATCCACCACGCTTGGACTTCCCATCATAGGTTCTTCTGCTCGTTGATTTTTGGGAAACGGAATGACACTGCGAATATTTTTTTCACCAAGGAGGAGCATAAGCAATCGATCAATGCCTGGAGCAAAACCACAATGAGGTGGCGCGCCATATTCAAACGCATCAATCATGTGACCAAATTTTTTTTGCACATCGTCACGAGTATACCCGGCAATCTCAAACGCACGGTACATAATTTTCGGATCCTTATTACGCACGGCGCCGGACGATAATTCCAAACCATTGGCAATAATGTCATACTGATACGCCAGAATATCCAATGGATTTTTTTCGTTCAAAGCTACAAGACCACCTTGCGGCATGGAAAAAGGATTATGGCCAAAATCAATTTTTTGTTCTACATCATTAAATTCATACATAGGGAAATCAACAATCCAAGCCCAAGCAATAAGATTCGGATCAGCAAGGTGCAATTTTTCTGCGGCAAGGATACGAACCGCACCAAGAGCTTTCGATGCTACGAATGGTTCATCAGCAACAAAAAATAAAATACTGTTTGGTTCAATAGATAACTTTTCTTGCAATGCGGATAATGCTTCGGGTTTAAAAAATTTGGCGATCGTACCTTCAAATGCATTAGAATATTTAAGCCAAGCCAAACCTTTGGCCTGATTTTTTTGAGCAAGGAGTGTAAATTCATGATCAATTTCTTGACGGGTAAATTCAGCGCCACCAGGAACCACAATAACGCGAAGAGCTGTGGCTTCTTGAAAAATTTTAAAATCAGTAGTCTTTGCCCAGTCAGTTATATCAGTAATTTTCACATCATAGCGTAAATCAGGACGATCAACACCATACGTGTCCATAACATAGCGGTAGGGTAGACGAGGGAATGGTTTGGTCATGACTTTTTTACCAGCGACTTGTTCGGTTAATTCTATAAATAATGGTTCCATGAGATGAAAAAATTCATCTGGTTCCAAAAAACTGGTTTCCACATCAAGCTGGTAAAATTCCCCAGGGGAACGATCTGCACGCGGGTCTTCATCACGCATACACGGCGCGATTTGATAATAACGATCAAAGCCTGCCACCATGAGCAATTGTTTGTATTGCTGCGGTGCCTGGGGCAACGCGTAAAATTTTCCCGGATGAATACGGCTCGGTACCAAAAAATCTCGCGCGCCTTCGGGCGAAGAAACCGTTAAAATGGGCGTTGAAATATCCACAAAATTTCTTTCTTCCATGTACTGACGAATATACTGAATCATCTTGGCGCGAAAGAGAATATTATTTTTCAGTCGTTCGCGACGCAGTTCTAGAAATCGATATTTTAAACGCAGATCCTCGTCCTCTTCTTCTTTGTGTGCATCAAAAATTTCAAACGGTAATGGTTTTGCTGTACTTAATATTTCCACGCTCTTTGCTATAATCTCAATTTCACCGGTGGCGAGTTCAGTGTTAATTGCTGATTCATTGCGTAATCCAACTAGTCCTTCAACTTTAATAACATATTCATATTTCAAACTTTCGGCTACTGCATAATTGTCAGTTACATCTGGATTAAAAACAATTTGCGTTAAGCCATAACGATCACGAAGATCAACAAAAATAAGGCCGCCAAGATTGCGTTGTTTATGAACCCAACCGGAAAGTATGACTGATGCTCCTTCATGACGTGAACCGAGTTCACCGCACGTGTGTGTTCGATATGGCATAGATAGAATAAGACTCGTACAAAACCAGTAATTATTACGTATTTGAATCGATGTTCTTTTTAATTTTCTTCACGAGGCGTTGCAACTTTGGTATTTCTACTTGGCACACACTCCATGATAAAGCTGGATCAACTCGATAATATTCATGCACTAAAATATCACGCATACCGCTGATATCTTTCCAAGGAATTTTTGGATATTCTTTGCGTAAGTTCAATGGCAGTGATTTAACAATCTCTCCAATAATTTCTATTCGACGATTAACACAATCTTGATCCTTCATTGATTCCAAAAAATCTCTATAAGTCAGGTCTTTGGTATAGGTTCCTATAAGCTCACAAGAAACTAGGATATCCTGCAACAAGATAGATATATTTCTATTTTTTTTCATAGTAAAGTAACGAAATCCTTTTTTATATTTTTTTCCAAAGCCGGATGAATACTCGCAGATGTTGCAACATCAACGTTTCGTTGTAAAACTTTTTGCAATGAATCACGCAAACCTACAAGATCAAACAAACTTTTCTTCCCTTTAAATTCAATAATAATATCAACATCACTTGTTTTTGTGGCCTGACCACGAGCGTACGAACCAAACAAATAAGCCTCTTTTACATCAAAATCAATAAAAATCGGCAATGTTTTTGCTTTTAGTTCACGAACCGTCAAAATTTTTTTTGATTTTTGTCTAGACATACTAAATTTTTTATCCACCCTTATAATAACGAAAAAAGACTCGACCGTCAAACCAACCAGCTAACTCTTAGAAAAAAACCCGCTTATCCACAAAAAAACTTGACAAAAGACAAAAAAGTCTATCTAATGATTAGTGGAGTATTCTCTCCACACTGTTCTTTTCCAATTTATGGTGAGGTTTTATAAAAATCAGTAGGTGGTTGTTTGACTAGATTTGGACAGTATTCTCAATGTTCGACAAACGTATACATATTGAGAACAATGTCCAATTCTAGTCACCATTCTTTTCTCGAACCCAGAAGGAGGCCGTATGGCCAAGTTGCTTTTCGTCGGCCTTCTGGCCGGCATACTCGCCTGCGGTCAGCAGGTTCCCAGTAAGTCCCGTGTTGATGACACGGGCAACCTGGTGTCCGCACACCAGGACGCAAAGGCATGGGCCGCGAGCCAGGCGGATGGCTCCAACGACAACTCGGGTCTGGAAAACCCGGACACCTCCTCCCCCGCTGTCGATGCCTCCGGCGCTGACAATGGCGCCACTGACGAGCCTGACGAAGGCTCGACGAGCGACGACGTCTCCCCCGCCTGCACTCCTCCGCCCGAATATGAGGACGGTCAAAGCTACAAGTGCAAGCAGGACTACAACCTCAAGAACAGCAAAAAACCGTGCAAGCTCATCTGGCACAGCGAGTCCTGCACCTGGAGCTGTGGTGTTGGACCCTATGGGGATCCTCCCTACCTGTTCAAGGAGCTCCCCGCAGATCCTACAGAGACTTTCCTGTCTTATCAATGCCATCCCTTCCAGTGTGCGATGATCGAGTTGTTCGACGAGTACGTCGAGAAGACGAACACCATCCACACCATGAAGGTGAAGGTGGAAAGTGTCCCGGAGACCTGCAAGGTGAGTGTGGAGGCGATGTGGATCATTCAAGATCCTATTAATGACATCGTCTTTCTCGGGACGAACTTCCCTCTCCAGAAGAAGTTCGACTTCGGGACGGTGACCCTGACGAAGCTGGATTATGTCACTATACTGATCACCACAGCATTCGATGGCATGGAGCCAACCGCCACGGAATGGCGGTGGAAAGAAGAATGACCTACCTCACCAAAAATCCAAAGTATAGTTACTTTTTTAAAAGAAAGTATATTCTGGATAATAAAAAATGACCCTAAGGTCATTTTTTATTTTATATTATTTTGAAGGAACAACTATAATAGTACCTTTAAACTCAGTCCAATGAGGTTGGCTCGGATATGTTTCAACATTACAATACTTTTCAGCACCATTATGACATCCGTTCACTGCCGAACAACTCCCATTACACCATCCCCAATTATCCAAAATCTGAACTTTTGGTTTAAATTTACAAACTATGGGCGCGTTTTTATCAGTATATCCATGAGTATTCATTTCAGCTTGTTCCTCTGTGGTCAATTCACCAAAACTCATCAAATAATCCAATTCTGAAACTGCGTCTAATTTCTTAATGCTTTCATTACAAGCATACCCATGAAAAAATTCAAAGTATTTTGGATAACACGCGCGTGAGGCATTACCAAAATGTTGACCAGTCAGGGTACATTTATCTGGATCACCATTAGATTTTGCCGGACAATCAGCATCTTGCTTGCAGGTTAATTGTTTACTGGTTTCACATTCTTTTACATCTGCGTTCGCTTCTGCGCCATCTGTAATACAGAATGGTTTATGATTCTGATATTTACCAATCGTGTTCGCATTCATGATGTTATCATCACCCCAATCAATCATAACACGGTTAATCGGCATACGATTATGATCAGCAAAACCAAAGAACTGCAGTGTAGCCTGGAGAGAATCTTTGCCCGTTATAATTTTCGTATCTTCATCCGGAACACCATCACTGTTGTAATCAGCTTCAGTGCCATTGATACGATTCACCGTCACATTATTTTTTTCACCAGGCAAACAATTTGGTTTTTTTGTTCCCAAAATATAACATGTGGTCGGATCAAGTGAATATATTTGTGGTGGAATACCTTGATTTGATAATAAACTATCACCCGAACGATCTTTCCCTGGATCCCATATATTAGAAACATCCCATAGAGTATTTTGTTCTTTATTTTTAATGATTTTATAATAAGCAGCAAAATAATCTGACAAGTAATCTTTACCTGTAGGCGATGGAAATACAGCTTGCGGAGCAATTAAGTTATAGATATCTTTGCCTGGCTTGCCCCAACAGCCAAAATAATTTCCACCTTTCACAAACGGCCACGTTCCCACTTCTTGAACACCCATTCTTCCTTCACCCAAACTCGCAGAATTATTCTTATTTATGAAATCAGTATTATCTGTCGTTGCTTCCAATACCGGCGCGTCACAATTATACATAATGCCGTCAAATGCCGAGCTATCAAACACATACCGACGACGAGCATCGAACCAAGAAATTGTTCCATCACATTCTGGGCATGCTTTTTGACTACCTTCAAATGATCCGGATGATAAATTGGTTGAACCGAACGGTTTGAGCGGAGTATCATGTTTAAGATTACCTGAACCCGTTACATCAGCAAGTCCTAAATCAAACGTGCCATAACCCCACAAACGATCAGTCCAAGCTTTGTCCGTGCGTTCGCCAAGACTCGGATTATTGTTGTACACAATGCCATATTCAGCACACCGGGGTTTTAATTCTGTAACAACAGACAAATACGGAGTCCTACCATCATGATTCAAAAATTCATTATCATAAATTTCGTTTTTATCACCATCACGGTACCGCGCCATATAATCATTTTTGTAATTTTGCTGCATCTGACCACTTTCAGTAAAACGAACATAGACCGAAACCATAGAACGACTGGTTTGACCCTCGGTTTGCCATTTAAAATTTTGCGCAGCACTGTTCGATTGGTTGTCCCCGGCAAGATTATCCAAATCTTCTTTGAAAACTGACAAAAGATCAACATCACTGGAAATTTCCGGAGAAACAGCATAGCCGGCGTAGCGGATCTGATTTTTATATTGACCCGAAAGAGGGCGAATACGGAAAGCATATAAACCATGATGTGTTGGATCTGACCATGATTGTAATTCGTAGTTAATGCCTTGCGGAGATGTTTTTTGTTCTGTGGGCTGTTGGTTGCGAAGATAATCAAAATCAATGGTAATAACCGAGGCCATCATATCTTCCACGGTTTTCATGGCAGGTGGTGTCATGAGTGGACCATAATGAAGTTTACTAATTTCTTGTTCGTAGAGTTTATATTTTGATTCATAATTCGCGAATACTGGGTCATAACCTTTCATTGCTGATTTGTTCGTCCGATTGTTACTATTAAAAATAGGTTGATTAGCGCTATCAATTTTAGGGATAAGATGGGGATACAATTTAGATACCCAAGAACCAGGTTCTTGGTACAGGCTATTGTTAACAACCAAATCCGAATAATTACCATCATGCAAAGGCCGTTTTTCCAAATACACCTGAATTTTGTCTGCATTTTCTTTTGGTGTGACAAATTGCTGATATTTATCTGCATGGCGCAATGACGTAAAAAGGTAATCACGAAAATAGAGTGAAGAAGTAAAAAGAAGCACAGCGTTCGGGTATTGAATACCATCGACCACTTCCAGATCTGGATCTGGAGCAGCTTTATTAATTTGATCTTGAAGAGCCAAAGCAATTGATTTTTGTTTATTAATATTATTGATTTTGCAATCAGCCAAAAATGTTATATTTAATTTATCTTGTTGACTAGAACCATCCCCAACCGGAAACTTTTTTTCGCAATCTTCCAAAACTGGAGCATCGATGGTAAATGGCGCTGCTTTTTTCTTTTCTACTGCTTCACCACGACCATACATTCCTCCATGCCATGCCCACATTTGCATCAACGAATACATTCGATTGACATAATCATTCAAACCCTGACCCGCAGTCGTCCAATTGATAGTATTCTTATTGGCCAAACCTCCGATTAACGGATCACCACCATATGCACGGGGGAAACCAGTGCCCGAAGTACATTGACTCGTGATTGTAGTCCCATTAGACCCTGATAGGTATGTTCCGTCATTTACCCCTGGTGTCCCATCAGGACAATTCCACAAAGCATTAAACGGATCATTCATGAATGAAATGAATGTTCGAATTGGGGCATCATACACTACTAGAGGATTGACGCCAACTTCATAAGCATTAAGTTGATTTGTTTCAGTACCATTAATACTTGTCTTGGTAGTGACAATCCCCATCATCTTTGTGGCATCAAAAATATAATCACCATATTTATTAAAGAGGATTCTATAAATCTTTTTGTTACATTCAAAGGTTGAATCATTGGATGAACATAGAGAAAAAACAAAACCTTGAGGAGTAGTAATCGTACTATCCGAAATAATCTTCGTAAAATATTTTTTGTCATAAGCTCCGAGCGAGTTCCCAGTCGCGTTACGACAAAAAACACTACCGGCAATGGTTTCTTGATTGGTCACGGGATCAACGGTCACAGCATCAAGAGCTGGTGAATACCCGGCATTTTGCTTATTGCCATAGGGGTCAATACCGCTGGCCGCGGTGTTGAGGGGGAGCCAGGTAAGACAAGGAAATTGTTTTTTGCCAGCCACATCAATCGGACGACTCAGATCATATTCCAAACAGGTGCCCAATAAACCCTGACGGATCTCAGTATTTTTGACCGGTGAACAAATACCACTCGAAACCACCGTACCACCTTCAGACGAAGAACAATCAAGGTCTGCCACACAAACACTGCCATCTTTTGTTCCACCAACACAAACACCAGGAACTTTTGCTGGAATATCTTGTCGATTACCATCCCAATAATCTATTCGACCCGGAGTTTTGTACGTTACTTTTTTGTAATAGCATGAACATTCACCATCTTGACAAACATTTGCTCCTTCATAACCAGGACTTTTATTCTTAAATTCAAACCGTGACAAAAGTTCTGCTTCTTGTTTACTTTTATTCACGGGTTTCAAAGCAGTAGCATTACTCTCTCCTGATGCAGCAACTGCTCGGCTAAACGGTGAATCAGCTTCGGGATAGGTCTTGCACGAAGCTCCATCAAGGAGGCTAACAATTTGTTTATCCGTCACAGCTTCTTTGGGGAACATGCCATCAAGTGGATAAATACATTTTTGTTGATAGCACCGTCCCCCATTCCCAAACCCACACATTGCCCAGTTTGGTTTACCATTATTTTTGCAACCGAGCGAATCAGCGTCAGCACCATACACAAATTCACTCATGTGATACGCGGCATAATGAATCGGGTCTTTATCGATAGAAACATAGGTGAGATTACTAATTGGGAATTGACCAAATAAAGAATACCCAGAATAATCTTCACCATACCAAGAACTATCCCGACTCGTGTAAACGTCTTCGGTCAAAGGACTAAAGACAAAATCAGATGAATTTGACCAGTCAGAACATTCTAAAATTCCATTGAGTTTCCGACAACTCTTATACTCATAACAAATTTTTCGTTCTTCTTTGCCGTCTTGCACCGACACCATATTCTTACACGATAACCATTCACTACATTCACGATTATGTTGCACTTTCAAGAGTACATTACTGTCATTCTCTGCAGAATTTTTTGCGCTCTTAAGATCCACCGGTCCATACTTTGGATTCGTTGATGTGGCTGCTTCGTAGGTAGCCGAAGCATCATATAATTTATTCGGATTCTCAGTTTGGTCAAACAAAACACAACCATCTTTCAGACTTGCTTGTCCATTACAATCTTTTGCACTATTGCGGAGCGCATTATTAAAAATAACAAAGTAAGATTTACCTGGTTCATCTTTATTACTCGTATCTGCCCGATCAAGCAATTCAGTACATTGATTGTATTCAGACGGGCACACACCAATTGCTCCGGTATACCCAGGTGATTTATTTGACCATATTCCATAATCCCCGCCCGCGGTCTGATAATCCGGGTAGCACGCCACAGCACCAATATCAGTACACTTGTGTTCTGCCCCACAATCACTGTCTTGTTTACAGAGAATATCTTTTTGATGATCACACCGTCCAACATCTTCCTTGAACCAACCAGAAACTTTTACTCCACCGAGCTCTACCTGGTCTTTATACACACATAATTTTCCACCGGTTGCTTTCGGATCTTTGAAAAAGGTTATGGTCGTATCTGATTTAAATTGACTGCAACCAACTTGTTTTTCACCGCATAAAATCTGATCATACAGATCGGGATTATTGCGATACGTATACTCAGAAAATTGAAATGATCCAGAAGAATTACTCGTTGGTAAAACTTGTTCTTCAAGAGCTACTTTTTGACAACCAACCTGTCCCGCATCACAGGTAAATTTCTTTTGATACGTTAGATAGAGCGGTGTTGTGGTCGGTGTGTCAGCTGGAATAATAATCGTGGAAGCTACAAGAGCTGTAGAATCAGTATGCTGACGTAAAAATTCTATAACTGATTCTGAAAGCGTGGTCTTCGGGACATAGCAACCTGCTTCTCCAACAGGAACCGTACATTTTCCAATTTCCTCGGTCGCGATTGTGAGCGTACACTCAGTACCACTATTCCCCACACACCACAAATTATAACCAAGTGCACTTTCGGTACTCAAGGTATTTTGACTATCAAAGAGCGCTGAACAACCAACAGCTTCTGGACGACAAAGTTGATCAAATCCCGTTGTATTCATGGGATTAGTAAAGCTATCAGTATACGCACGACAACTTAAAGCAGCTCCGGGCAATCCATCAGTTGGATTGGCATCACATTCGATCGGTGCATCAGCTTGAACCACTTGTTCACCAATGGCAATGGGTCGTTTCCATGAATTTTTAATAAGAGTTTGTTTACTATTGATTCGAGTAAGTCGAACATTATCCAAATAATACGGTGCTGCAGGAGCTCCAGGAGGAACCATGGAACGCGTAAAGCGAAGCAAAATACTCTGAGCACCATCACCAGTAAATTCAATAGGACCAAGCGTGTATTGCTGCCAGGTCTGGCCAATAGGGGCTTTTACCCCGGTTTTCGTTATCAAATCAAACGTAAAAGGATTACCAATGACTGCGTTATCAATTTTATTGACCAAGGCTATATCCAAATTTTGTGGATTACCCCTGGCCCAAAATTCCAATTGATAAAATTTATTTTTTTCAAGAGTATTGGAAGTAAAAGCATAATCAAGATTCGTGTCATTAACCTGCAATGAATATTGCCCCACGGTTAATGACTCGGGTTTTATCGTACCCGTACTCCAATTAAGTTTGGCGTCCAGAAGTGCTGTCGACGTTGCGTCAGGTGATGGTTCAAATTTACTCTCAAGAATAGGATACAGATTGAGCGCGGCCTTACCCGTGTATGAGCGACATCCAGCAGCTTCTCGGGGACAAGATTTATCATCATTTGATTGTGATGTGGTCCAGTATATACAAGAGCCGTTGTTGTAAATACCACCGTTATAGCAGAGACGACAGGTATTATTGGCCACATTCCAATCACCACCCTTTGCATCACAGAGTGGTTTATTGCCATTGAGTGCAGGTTCATCGTAGAGAAAACCTTCGGTTTTTCGAAGTGGATGACAACTAGGCGAAACTGAAAGTGTTTTGGTTAGTAATCGATAATATACCACTCCTTTATCATCATAGAGAGCTCGACAATCAGCATCAGCAACATTTGAGCCATAAGGATTTTGTAACGCAGCTTGGTATGTTGTTTCATTACAAGAAAAATAATTATCAATTAACGCAGTTTTACTATCTTCAACATAGGCTGGACCAGCAGAAAAAGCAGTTTTGATTGCGGTTTCTTCTGCAGCAGTAACTTCTGGAGTAAATTTGAGTGCCGTAATGAAAACTGAACTGTAGCGAACAGCTGGATCAGGGCTTATGGGTAATAATTTATGGAGACGAAGTACATACCCCTGGCTTATGGTTCCTTCCCACGAGTAATAGGTTTTTTCATTGGTCCCGTTTGGTTTTTCACAATATTGCAAATCAGAATAATATTCCAAGGTCTCGCCACCAGCCTGTGCTGTATCAATATTCGTAAATTCGCTACAACCATCATAACTTGGTGAACATTGCGTGGCTTGACCCGGAATAAAGTACAAAGGAAAGGCTGTTGGTTCAAAGGCTCCCTTATTCATTGGTTGTTCTTGTTTAAATGTTTCATACCCCACACATGACGATGGGCACTCGTTAGCACCAACAATGCCGGTTACGATGTCACCACCATCAGCCGGTATATATGCCTCGCACCCAACTTCATTTTCAAGACAAGCTACTGCCAATGTTGACGTGGTTGATAAGGGATTACACGCTGCAGCATTGGGTCGTTTGGCAATCGTCTGCAAGTCAGTAACTGAACTTGGCCAAACTTTTTTACTCGGTTGAATAGCATCATCAACCAAATAACAAGCATTAAATAATGGTCCCAAAGCTTTTTTGAGATACAAAGTTTCTCCTTTGGTACCATCATCATTGGCACGATACACAGCACTACATCCTTCGGCACTCAAGGGACAAGAATAATTTTTGATTGCATCATTAAAATAAATGGTATGACTTCTCCCGGTTAATGTTTCTTTCGCCACATCAATAGATTCAGCACTTGAACGCCACACTCCATCAGGTTTTACTTCCAAACTATAGGCACGACAACCAACAGACTGCTGATTACATTGACCAAAATCAAGGGTACGAGAAAGATACGATACTGATGTTGCATCCTTGCTATTGGTATAGGTTTTACAGGTATTAAAATGCGCTGGACAAGCACTGCCGGTTAAACGCCAGGTATTTTTTTCTCGAAGACAATAGCCATAATTTCCGAGACAATGTCCTTGTGCATCTTCAGCAATACACGTGGCAACATCAGCACATTCTTGTCGGCGTGTTGGATTATTATCTGAAACTAAATTCGGACCATATACTTTTGATTCACAACGTGGTTCAGGAAGACGAATAACCCAATTCGGATCAATCAAATGACAATACGGATGTTTGGCATCAGCCGCGCCAGTCGCGGGATTACAATCTTCAAAACCCTTCACTACTTTTTCAAGCGTCCAATCTTCTGGTTTGTCCGGATCAGCTTTAAGCGCTGCAATTTCAAAACCAAGGGGCAAAATTCTTGATCTCCGTAATTTTTGTAAATTCGAATAACAATATTTTTGTTGAAAACAACGCGTGCCACTTTTTTTATCAATAACATTATCAACTTCGCGCGTCGGTGGAATAAGGGGCCAATCAGGATGTAACACACCTTCTTTACTCTGCATGGCTTCACGAATGGTCAAAGGTCTGCCCGTAGCAGCTTGCTTTACGCCTTTTACCAGACCAGCATCAGCCACACAATTATTCAAACCTGGATTATCCGGACAATTATTAAATTCTTCCATGAGTGGATAAATGGATAATTCTTGAGCTGGAACCGCAGTAAACAAAAAATTAAATGCTGTCTCTGCTAATTGACGATTTTGATTTGGAGCACTGGAAAATCCACTGGTTATGCCTTCAATCGCACTACCACCTCCCCCGCCGCCGCCAGAAGCATCAGGGAATAATCCATCAGTTAAAACTTTTTGTAACAATTGCGAAGTAAGTGTATTCACAAAAACTCCGGCTGCGGCTGGAATAACCTGCCACATACCAGCGCCGTAAATACCAGCGATCTGTTGTGAGGTTAGATCTGTTTGTTTACCACCAGTCAAAGCTTTGGTTTCTTCTTCAATCACTGCGGCAGGAGTTTTTATATCACCTGAAATCAAACCCGTAACCGCTTTGAAACCCTTTCCCTCAAGACGTGATGTTTCTGCTCCGGCAACAGCCTCGGCATTCAATCGATCAACCTTACCCAACAAATCCAAAGCAACACCAAAATCACTTTGGTTAACTTTGAGCGCGCTTGAAAAAGCATTTGAAGCTGCGTCAATGGCTCTATCACCAAATTTATCTGCGTAGCCATCCCAATTTTTTTGAAAATCACTCCAACTACATTTTGGTGCTGGTCCACCTTGTCCAGGGTCAGCATATAATTTTCGAATACCTACTTGAAGAAAAACTTGAAATTTTAAATCCGGTGGTTTACAAAGATTCAGTCCAAACGGAGAACCAAATTGTTCAACCGTGGAAGCAACACTATCGAGCGCAACGGTTTTAAAATATGAACCAGCACCTTGTTGGAATGCCAACGCGCCTTGACCCTTGCCGCCAGAAGCAACATAGGTCGCAGTATCATAGGCAAGTTTGCGCATGAAATAAGAAAAACCATTCACCAAAGCACCTAAAGAAGCAGATAATAATCCATCGACAATAGCGTCAGCACTCCATTTACCACTTAAGGCTGCGACCACATCAGGAGCACCAACGGCTTTGGTTGGTTGTGGATAAAATAAAACGACAGTTTGTGTTACCAAAAGTAAGGTTATGCACAGAGTAACCACTGATTTCCGAATATGTTTTTGGTAAATAAACATAGATTACTGTGCAGAAGTACTGGAAGTCTTGGTTGCAGTAACTGACGCTGATGTTTGGGCTTCGGCACCATTTCCCGCAAAAATAGTCTGCGCCATTTTTTGGAGTGTTGCATCATCGATTTTATCAAGTGATGCTTGATCAATTTTACCCGTACTTAAAATGAGCGCGCGTAACTGAACTGGATCAGCAATGATCTTTTGAATATCACTTACTTCTTTTTGTGAGGGATTATTACCGGATAATTGTTGCGTAACATTCAATACATCTGTAGGTGTTGGTGACTCTTTGATTAACGGCGAGGCAAACGTGGTCGATGGTGCAGCGGGTAGTGCTGCTTCAGCTGCACATTGTTTTCCTTCAGGGCACAATGGATCACTCCCCCGATCAATTTCAGTTTTATCATTCACACTATCTGAATCAGTATCGGGTAAATACGGACTGGTTTCGTACAGATACAACTCGTCATAATCATTAATGGCATCATGGTCAGTATCAATACTTTTGAGACGTGCTTCATCATTCGTTGCAATAGTTTCGAGTGAGGATGTTTGTTTTGGTCGTATCACAAACGGACCATAGATGGTATTGCGCAATTGAAGAGCACCAAGACTTACGGTAAGAATCGCAAAAATGAGCATGAAGATAAATCCAATCTTCTGCTCGCGACTGAACCCATGATGCAAAACTGGATCGGCCATAGTGGCCTGTGAACCAAATAATTATGAACTGGTATGATTACGCTTTCAGATTACGAGTATACCAAAAAAAATAATTAGCCACAAATTATTATTGGATCAACTGGTGAACAATTTTCTCCCA
This sequence comes from Candidatus Magasanikiibacteriota bacterium, assembly GCA_023246565.1. GTDB lineage: Bacteria > Patescibacteriota > Patescibacteriia > Magasanikbacterales > UBA922 > 2-12-FULL-41-16. Next base: position 2,298 of record JAHFIE010000005.1, on the reverse strand, counting down.
TTGATCCACAGTCAATTGTTCTGCTCGTATTTTCTCATTTCCGGTTATGTCACGGATGATCTGACGAACGGTTTCAGATGGAATATTGAGAGTACCAGCAAGATTACTCGCTAAAATTTTTCGTTTGTGTGCGAAACCAGCCCGGACTACGCGAAAAAAAGCTTCGGCACCTGGTCGTGAACGCAGATGTTCAATCGCGATAACTGCAGAATCAACGTTTGGACTGGGCCAAAAACAACCTTTTGAAACATGAGTAATCAGTCGTGGTTGACCATAATATTGAACAGCGACAGATAAAATTCCAACCTCAGTATCGTGCTGACCTTTTTGATGTTTTCCACCCAAGGGAGCACAGATACGCGTGGCAACTTCTTTTTGAACCATGAGCACAATAATTTCTGGCAAAGGATCAAGCTCAAGTATGGTACGGATCGCACGAGCAGTAATTTGATACGGTAAATTGGCTATAACTTTGTATGGGGTATTGTGCACTATTTCTGAATTTTTTTTACTAGTTTGTTTTTTATCTTGAGAAAGTTCAAACACTTTTTTTGTTATGTGATGCAGCACATCTCCCCAAACAATATCAATATTCGGATATTCTTTTTGTTGTTCTTGCCAATACTCTAACAATGTTTGTTCAATTTCAAAACTGATTACTTTTTGTACTCGTTCTGCGAGAGCCAAGGTAAGCACACCAAAACCTGGACCAATTTCAATGATGGTATCCGTGCGTTCAAGGTGAGCTGTTTCGATCATTGCTTTGATCGGCCGATCAGTAATGAGATAATTTTGACCAAACGACTTACTTGGTTCAAAACCAGATTCAAAACAAAGTTTTTTGAGTGTTGCGGGTTTGAGCAGATCAGTGTAGAGCATGGGGAAAATACAAAATGGATAGGTTACGCTGTAAAAAATTTAACTTAATAATATGAATTGCGAGCGTTGTTTATAATCATAGTAATATTTCTTGTCATTCTATTCTGCTGTCAAAAAGCCAGGTCGGAATAAACTCCAGTTGAAATTTATTGTTGAATGGTGTCATTCTGGCGAAAGCCAGAATCCAGTGTGTAATTCTATAAATAAATACTAGATTCTGGCTTTCGCCAGAATGACAGTCTCGATGAGTATGACACAGCTCAATTGAGATAGATATAAACAAGTCTCAAATTTTTTACAAGACTTTTTAAGTATATAACACAAAGCCCACTTCGCAAATCCTCCTTCCTCTAATAATCAGACATGATAATCAGAGGATGTTGGGCGAAGTGGGCTTCGGCTCACACGATCGTGAGCGGAACAGAGTCTTCACGGGGGGCGAGATCCAGAGGGATCAGGAGTGGCGGAGAACGCCTCGGTGCTCGGTGGCACCTACGGCGTGTAGCTCACGGAGCTCTGCGGCGCGGCAAAGCTGCCACCGTCCGGCAGCAGCGGCTCGTTGAGCACACGGTGCCCGGTGAGCTTGTAGCCAGCCGCGGGGTGCCCGTCGATCCCGTCGTCGAGCGTCTCCGTGATGTTGTCGGCGCTGCCCATCGTCGCAGGCTGCGTCGTCGAGATGAAGCCGGCCGCCGTGTCGTCGCACGCGGAAGCAGTCGGGCTCGTCGTTGCCGTCGGCGTCGTGCTGTCGCTGCCCGTCACCTTGTCGGCGGTTGCCATGTTGGCGACCTCCGTGGAGAGCGTGGGCTCCTCCGTGTTGGGCGCGGCCGCAGCGTTGTCGTCCATCGCGGTACCGGGGCTCGGGCCGATGAGCGTCGTGGCCTTGCCGTCGGTGGTGCAGACGATGAAGCCGGTCGGCGGGAACTCGCTCGTGCCGATGACCTCGTGGTCTGCCTCCCAGATCCAGAGAGCGGCCGTCGAGTCCGCGGCGACCTCCTCATCCGTGATCGGAACCATGCCCGCGAAGGCCGGCGGCGCGAGCAGCGCCATCAGGGTGAGCACCGTCAGGAGGACGGTGCGACGACGGAAACGGTGAAACGTTCTCAAGGAGAACCTCCATCAGAAAATCCAGGATGCCTAGAAACAAAGTCCGACCAACCCCGTGGTCAGCCGAACATACAGATGATCTTATCAAGAGATTAATCAATTAGCAAAGGTTAAGCCAAAAAAGTGTGGATAACTAAAAAAATTCATTTCAATCCCGCGCTCGTATACCGATTACTGGAATTCCACAACAACCATCCCCCGTTCGGATATTTCTCAACTGCATCAATTTGAGCGCGGATCTTATTTGCACTATAATATGCCCCTGTATGAAATGCTTGAATCCATGGGCGTACCATGGCACGTTTATTATTAAAA
>JAHFIE010000053.1 GCA_023246565.1 Candidatus Magasanikiibacteriota bacterium | reverse complement strand
ACAAATTCTGAACATAAAGCCGCTGCTCAGGAATTTTGGCGTCGGTGTTCGGCGAACGGAGATATTTACAAAAAAGAATATCAAGTAAAGTATTGTGTTGGCTGTGAATTGGAAAAAACTGATTCTGAATTAGTGGATGGGCGATGTCCAATTCATCCCAAAATGGATTTAGAATTAATTAGTGAAGAAAATTATTTTTTTAATTTTAAAAAATATCAACAACCGCTTCTTGATTTGTATACTGATCGTCCGGATTTTGTTATACCTAAAAATCGATTGGAGGAAATCAAAAAATTTGTGGAGCGCGGATTGGAGGATTTCAGTATCTCACGCCTGAAAAGTAAAATGCCTTGGGGCGTGCCTGTTCCCGGTGATGATACCCAGGTTATGTATGTCTGGTTTGATGCCCTTATTAATTATATTTCCACGCTTGGTTGGCCCGCCTCCGCCCAGGGGGCTACGGCGAGGCAAGCCTCTAAATTTGAAAAATTTTGGCCTGGAGTACAGGTCGCAGGGAAAGATAATTTGCGGCAACAATCAGCAATGTGGCAGGCCATGCTTATGTCAGCCCAGTTACCTCTATCAAAACAAATTTTTATTCACGGGTTTATTACTGCTGATGGACAAAAAATGAGCAAATCACTGGGAAATGTGGTAAATCCGTTTGATTTAGTTAATAAATACGGAACTGATGCTGTGCGTTATTATCTACTTGGGGCAGTACCCTCTCATGATGATGGAGATTTTTCTGAAGAGCGGTTTAAAGAATACTATACTGCGCATTTGGCAAATGGCCTGGGTAATTTGACTTCGCGTGTGCTCACGATGATTGAAAAATATAATAATGGTAAAGTCCCACCATCTGCCCCTGATATTTTTAATGTTCCTGATTTTTGGAAGTCGTATACGATTGCTTTGTCAAAATATCAATTTGATGAAGTTATTCGTTTCGTTAATGATTTAGTCACACGACTTGATCGTTTTATATCTGATGAAAAACCTTGGGAAAAAGTTAAATCCGGGGAATCAATCAATATTCAATTATATCAATGTGTTGAAACATTGTATCATATTAGTGTAGCACTGCTTCCTATTATTCCTGAAAGTGCAGAGCGTATTCTCGGAGCGTTTGGTATTTCATGTGATTTTGTTACCCTCGCTAATCCAATATGGGGAATAATGTCCGAAGGTGCTATACTAAAAAAAGGTGAACAACTTTTTCCTCGTTTAGAAAAATAGTAGTCATTATTATGTATGCCTATATCATGGTTTGATCTTTCGCTTCTCGTGATTATCGGAGGCTTCGCGCTCGCAGGATTCTGGTTTGGATTTATTCATGCTGCTGGTTCATTGATTGGTACGCTCGTTGGCGCATACGTTGCCAGTCGGTACTATGAATTTTTAGCGCAATGGCTTATTAAAATTACTGGCTGGCAAGGAAATATGGCCAGAGTTGTCATGTTCATAGTTGCTTTCTTGATTATTAGTCGTCTCGTTGGTTTTCTATTTTGGATTATTGATCGAGTACTTTCTATTATTACTCGTTTACCCTTTATTAGTTCATTAAACCGTCTTCTGGGTCTTGGTCTTGGTTTTATAGAGGGCATCATGACCCTGGGACTTTTTATTTATTTTGTTGAACGTTTTCCTGTTTCAACAAAACTTATGACCTTTATTGCTGAGTCAGAAATCACACCAAGGTTACGCAGTGTTGCAGATGTGTTTATTCCACTCCTACCCGACGCCTTAAAATTATTAAAATCAACCATTGATTTTGTTCAACATAAATTTTTATAGAGAAATAAAAAATCCCTTTTTGTAGGGATTCATTTAAAGAAGATTTTTGCCCCTGCCAGCGATGATACGGCGTATCAGTGACAGGGACGGCGGAGGGTGACGAAGGTGAGATCAGATGGAGGCGGAGTCGGTGGGCTGCTCCTTGGCCGGGATGTGGATGAACTTCGCCCAGGGGTAGAACGGTCTCTCCCCATGCATCCAGTCGTGTTCCACGCGGATCTGGGCACGTTCGTCTCGGTCCGTCATGAGCTCACAGGTCTTGCGCATGTACTTCCTTCCACCCTTCCCGGTCTGAGACTGAGACCAGTTGTTGTGGTCAGCGATCATGCTGTTGCCGAGCATGGCCCTGGTCTCATCCGGGACCTCGTTCAGATCCTTGTCCGTCACGTAGAGCCCTTCGATCCTGCTGTCGTCATGGACGACCGTGTAGGCCATCCACTTGCCCGCCTTGCACTGCCCTGTTCTCACTAAAACTGCCATTCGTTCGTTCTCCTTCCCATGTTTGGGTTCAGTACATAATATCAGAACCTGATAAAAAAACAAGGTCTTGTCTGTGGAAGATTGAGAATCCACTATAAGTACGGTATACTTTCCGTAGTTTTTGTGTCCACGGTATGATTATTGATACCCACTGTCATATTCAATTTAAAGGCCAGGATACTGATAGGGAAAAAATTATTACCCGGTGTCGTGAACGCGGGGTTATCTTAAATTTGGTTGGTACTCAAAAAGACACGAGTGAGCGTGCTGTTATGCTGGCCAAAGAACATCCTGACATGTACGCGAGTATTGGTACGCATCCAAATCATGTATTTCCCACTCATATTGATGAAGAAGAAAGTCATTTTTTGTCTCGTGAAGAAGATTTTGACACAGAATTTTATGAAGAGCTGTATAATCGCGCACCTGACAAGATTATTGGTGTAGGGGAGTGTGGTTTGGATTTATTTCATCTGCCCCCGGATATCCCCGTTGAAACAGTTCTCAATAAACAAAAGGAAATATTTAGAAAACACGTTGCGTTTGCTATTAAACATACTATTCCGCTGGTGATCCATGTACGCGATGCACATGAACCCATGATTGAGTTATTGAAAACGATTAGCTTACCAGAACAACGAGGAACCATTCATTGTTACACGGGCAATTGGGAATTTGCCCAGGAATATCTTAAATTAGGTTTTTATCTTGGTTTTACCGGCGTTATAACATTCCCGGTCAAAAAAACCAATCCGGCTCAACAAGAATCACTCTGGGAAGTCATTCGAAATATGCCTGAAGACAGAATCCTCGTGGAAACTGACGCGCCATACTTGGCACCGCAAAAATATCGGGGTGAACAGTGCGAACCATGGATGACCGAAGAATGCGTCGCTAAAATTGCTGAATTGAGGGGTAAAAATCCAGAAGAAATGGAACAAATTATTTTTGAAAATACAAAACGATTGTTTCATAAAATACAATAGCTATGAAGAGTGACCAGGAAAAAGTAAAACGTCTTCGCGCTCAAATTAATGATTTGCGTTATCGATATCATGTCTTGAATGATCCGGAAGTGACAGATGCCATGTATGATGGACTCATGGATGAGTTGCGTAAAATTGAGACTGAGCATCCGGAGTTAATTAGCTCGGATTCACCAACTCAGCGGGTAGCGGGTAAACCACTCGATAAATTTCAAAAAATAAAACACACGGTGCCGCAGTGGTCATTTAATGATGCATTTACGGTTGAAAATTTGTATGATTGGGAAGAACGAATTTTAAAAATTTTACAAACTGAATTGGGCGAGCGTCCAAAAGATATTTCATATGTTTGTGAATTAAAAATTGATGGATTGCACATGGTCTTGTCCTATGAGGATGGCAGGCTCATAACCGCTGCTACACGGGGGGACGGAACTATTGGGGAAGATGTTACGCAAAATGTTCGCACCATTCAGTCAGTTCCTTTGGTATTACTGCAGAATCTATCGCTCGTGGCTGAAGGTGAGGTTTGGTTATCTGCAAAAACACTTGAAGAAATTAATGGTGAACGTGCCAAGGATGATGAGCCACAATTTGCCAATCCAAGAAATGCGGCTGCGGGTACCATACGGCAGCTTGATCCATCAATTGTTGCACAAAGAAAATTGTCGTTGACTGCCTATGATATTTCATTTTTTAATAATGAAAAAAATAATCATGAAACTCTTGATACACAGGAACAAGAGCTTTTATTATTAAAAAAATTAGGTTTTAAGACTGATGTGCATTGGCGTGTAGTGAAAACCATACCGGAAATTATTAAATTTTGGCATGAATGGGAAGAAAAAAGACACACCCAAGAATTTTGGATTGATGGTGTCGTTATTAAAGTAAATCAAAAAAAGTACCAGGATGCTCTAGGTTTTACAGGTAAAGCTCCACGATGGGCGATTGCTTTTAAATTTGCCGCAGAACAGGGCACAACAAAAATAAAAGATGTGTATGTGCAGGTTGGCCGGACTGGTGCGCTAACTCCAGTCGCGCTTATGGAACCGGTCAAACTGGCAGGCACAACCGTCACGCACGCAACACTTCATAATTTTGCTGAAATAGAGCGTCTTGGTGTTCGGATTGGAGACACGGTTGTTGTAGAAAAAGCCGGTGACATTATTCCAAAAGTTGTTCGCGTCCTTGAAAAAATGCGTGATGGTCATGAAAAGAAAATTCATGAACCGAAAAAATGTCCGATTTGTGGTTCGATTGTCACTCGCCAAATGATTGTTGATAAAAAACAAAATCAATCAGTAGGGCTTTTTTGCGCAAACTCAAAATGTTTTGCTCAAGAACGTGAACGCCTTATTCATTTTGTTTCAAAAAAAGCTTTTAATATTGATGGTTTGGGAGAAAAAATTGTTGAACAGTTAATGAATGTTGGTTTGGTAAAAAACCCCGCAGATTTTTTTCGTCTAACGCAAGGAGATCTTGAACCACTTGAGCGATTTGCAGAAAAATCAGCAGCTAATACCATTCTTGCGATCAAAAGTGCAAAAAAAGTGTCACTCGCTCGATTTTTATTTTCACTAGGAATTCGTCATGTTGGCGAAGAAACTACGATTCGTCTTGCTGAACATTTTGGTCCGGCCGCTGACGGATTGAAAAAAATCCAATCAGCAACGCAAGAAACATTACAATCAGTTAATGATATTGGGCCTCGTGTAGCCTCCTCAATCATTGAGTTTTTTGCTGATAAAGGAAATCAAAAATTAATTGAAGAATTATTAGCTGTTGGAGTAAAAATAGAGAGCGCTATACCGTCAAAAAAGATTGGGAATCTTGGGAATTTTTCAGGAAAAACATTTGTTTTAACCGGGAGTCTGGAAACTATGACTCGTGAGGAAGCAAAAGAAAAGATTCGTGCCATGGGGGGAACTATAACTGAATCAGTCAGTAAAAAAACGAGCTATGTTGTGGCAGGAAAAGATCCTGGATCAAAATATACAAAAGCAAAATCACTCGGTATTCCTGTGTGGTCAGAAGAAAAATTTTTAGAGGAAATCAAATTGTTTTAATAACGTTTTTTTGCATTGAACCCAAAACATTTTCAAGGTTTGTTACTCTTCGGTCGAGTGATTTTACCTCATGAATTTGTGCCAAATGATCAATTTTTTGAAGAATACGTTCCTCGACTTCACCTAAGGCCTTGTGTAATTCTTTTTTTGTTACTGCTTCAGCCTTTGTTGCTGTTTCATTAAAGCCTTGGGCAACCATTTGGGCAAGAACCTCTAAGGTAATTTCTTTTTTCATACAATCAAAGATAATGAATAATTCGCGCTTCCTTTTAATTATAAAACATATTTTTAATCAGTCAAAACAAGGTTATACACAGTTTATTTGACTCCACATGAATAGAGATAGAGGTTCACCAATGCATTTGCCTATTACTCATTCTTACGCTACACTACTACCAATTATCAGTACTTTCTATGAATCTTACCAAGCAGGATATTGAATACGTGGCTGATCTTGCCCGAATAAAAATTAATGAAACAGAAAAAGAATATTATGCCACTCAATTGTCGGTCATTTTTGATTATATTGACCAGTTAGCCGAAGTTCCCACAGAAAATGTTATGGAAACTTGCCAGGTTACTGGTCTGGTTGATCGAACACGTGATGATTCGGTTGAATCATGTGACGAAGGTACACGCTTAAAATTACTACAACAATTTCCCGAGTCAGAAGCACATTTTTTGCGGGTCAAAGAAGTTTTTAAAGAGCAGTAGTTTTGTATGTCAATGGGTAAAGCACTTAATCAATTAACTATTGCCGAAGCAGCACAAGGACTGCGACGCAAAGATTTTTCAGCAATCGAACTGACTGAATCGTGTTTGGTGCGGGTTCATGAACGAAATACAGATTTAAATGCGTTTATTACCGTGTGTGACGAAATTGCATGTGAAGAAGCTCGATTAGCAGATAAACGTTTGGAGAGCAACCAAGCAGAACCACTTACGGGAATTCCTTTTTCTGTTAAAGATGCCATTTGTACTAAGGATGTTTTATCAACAGCAGCTGCAAAAATTTTAGGAAATTATACTCCGGCTTTTGACGCAACCGTTGTGGGAAAAATTCGTGGTCAAGGTGCGGTTTTGCTGGGTAAAACTAATTGTGA
>JAHFIE010000004.1:5426-25563 GCA_023246565.1 Candidatus Magasanikiibacteriota bacterium | reverse complement strand
AAATAAGAAGAGGACCCGATGTATATTCAACAGCAGACTGTTGTGCAGCATTAAGGTTTGACATACTTGCTCAAGTGTACTAAAAAAAGCCTGAAATTGCCAGAAAACAAAAGCCCTTAATCTTTCAATCAAAGGCTTGTTTGTTTTTTTGAACAGGTGATTAACTATTGTAATCACGACGAGCAGGGCGATCCTCTTTGGGACGAGCAATGTTCACTTTGAGAGGGCGGCCATCGAGATCTTTGCCATCGAGCAAATCAATTGCTTTTTGAGCTTCTTCTGCAGTGCTCATTTCAACGAAAGCAAAACCACGAGAACGACCAGTGAATTTATCCATAACAATCTTTGCGGAAACTACAGTACCTGCTTGTGAAAAAGCAGCTGCCAAGCTTTCGTCAGTTGATTGGTATGATACATTGCCGACGTATAATGTTTGACTCATAACAGTAACTTAATACGAGTAACCCGCCCCGACCTATTAAAATTTACTACCGTGTAACCGGAGAAATGGACGATTGAAAAAAAGTATAGCGGAATCAGAAGGGGTTGTCAAATTAGATTTCTCCTCGTGGATTAACAATAATATCCACTAATTCCAGATCAAAAATTAAGTCTTTACCTGATAGTGGATGAAATCCTGTCTTTCCATAGGCGTCCTTGGCTGGGATCTCAATGGTTTTTATTTCTCCAATAGAAAGGCCAGTAACTCCTGCGTCAAATCCAGGAATGACCATACCACTGCCAAGGACAAATTCAAAGGGTTCACGATCTCGAGAAGAATCAAAAACCGTACCATCAGCAAGACGGCCAGTATAATGAACTTTTACGGTATTTCCTGATTGGGCTTGAGGCATAGAAATAATTATTTTATTTAAGGCATACTACGCCTTAAATTTAAATTAAGCAAGGCCATCACATGTGCTGTGGATAAATTCCTAGACAGATAAAAAATTGTATGATAATGTTTCTATGTAGCAGTACAAAGAAACATATATGAAACTTTCTCAAGAAAAAATTGAACTCTTAAAAACCCTACGCCGAGCAACAGCCTCTCTACCTTTATTAGAATCCTTTTTAGAGGATCTTTTGACCCCGGCAGAATTTGAAGACCTCGTTAAACGGTGGCGAATCGTTACTATGCTAGATGCTGGAGTTCCCCAGCGGGAAATTGCTACTAAACTTGGCGTTTCCCTTTCCAAGATTACTCGCGGTTCAAGAGAATTACTAGACAAAAAAGGTGGCTTTGCCAAACTTCTCGCTAAGATATAGTTCAACAAAACAACTGTCTCAAGCTCTTGCGAGAGTCTTTTCGCATAACTTCCGAGACAGTTGTTTTTGCGTAAAAGGACTCTCACACGAGGTTTCTTAACCTCGCGTGCATTATTTTAATACACGAAACAATTCCCTGAGGAGGCTCTTCATGCCTACAGTTCTTTTGTTTGTTCCATCTTTGAATCCAATTCATCCGCGAGCACTCGATGCTGTGTTCTCTACCAACCTCGAGGAGCTCGTCAACCATGTCTGCAACTAGAGTGCTATCTGTCTCTGATGTCCAACGTATTGTCACGGATTCAGGCATATGGACAGCGACTCGTGCTCAGACACACCGCTTCCAGTTGAGTACTGATCTGTTCTCTTTGCCCGAAGATCGAGTAAGAGAACTGCGAGAACTAACATTTGCAGTCACGAAGTGTCTCGAAGGCATGGCTCGGATTGCAGCTATTGCCGAAGATGAACAACTCGGCAAGATGCCCAGTTGGAAAAACATCCGTCAGACTCTCCAGCGTGAAGTGCCAGCGCGCTTCCGATCATTATGTCGGATACGTGCCAGCACAGGTCCGAGCATTGTCCGTCTCGACATGGTCGAAGACCTGGATGAAAACTGGAAGATCGTAGAGATCGAGGGTGTGAAAAGTCATGGACTTGGTTACTCCTCGCTCTTCGCTGAGATTGCTGGACTCACCCAACATGATCGGCTCCCGGGAGTAGCCCAACTCATCGCGCAAGAGGTGCATAAGCGTCGGCCACAAAATCCTACGCTTATCCATATTCTCGCACACAGTGAGATCTTCTACCAAGCAGAGGGAGAGATTCTCCAAAAAGCTCTTGCACGCCACGGGGTTCGCCTCATTCTGCTCCAAGAAGACAGCAAGATCAAGGTCGAAGATGGAATTTTGACAATAGAAGGTGATGGAATTCCCAATCCACTCTTCCTGTCCATTCCTCCATTCGCTGGAAAGAAATACGGAGCTCCAGCCAACCTTGCCTTGGAAAATCAGTTACTCAAACTCTACCAAGACAAGAGTGCTGACTGTCTCATTCCACCTAAGCTCTTCATGGGCTCCAAAGGTATGCTCGCAATTCTGAGTAATGCAGAGGAAAATGCTGAACTGGATTGGATTCTCCGTTCACAGATTAACTCTGATAATCTCTTGCTTCTGCGTAGCTATATACCGCGTACCGCACTCGTAGAGCCAGGAACTTCTTTTCCAGTCAACGGCGGATGGGTTTTAAAGGAAGTACTGGAGAGTGGAGCGCACGGAGTATGCTTTTCCGAAGAACCTGATTTCCGTAAAAAGTTTGAGGAAGCCAGGGCTGGAAAAATCCGCGCCGTTCTCCAGGAGAAGATTGCCTGCAAACCCCGGGATTTCCATGTTTCTGAAGGGCAAAAAAGTCAAATCGAGTCCCGGCACATGCGCATCGCCATCTTCATGGTGGCTGGATCGCTGGCCGATGTGACCATCACAGCTTGCAAAGAGGCCCCGGTGCATGGCGGTAAGGAGGCCATCATGCTTGGGTCAATTCTCACCTAGCGAAGGGGTATCAACCACCCCTTCATTCCCATTTATACTTATATGAAAAAAATTATTATTTGTGATTTTAACCGTACAATTTATGATCCTGACAAAAAAACACTCATACCAGAGGTATACGCAACATTGCGTATACTAAAACAAAAAGGATTTTACTTGATCTTACTGAGTCAAATTAGAAAAAAAAGTAGAGAAAAAATTGTGCGTTCACTGAGATTAGAAAATTATTTTGATGAAATCATTCTCGTGCCGCTAAAATCAGAAGATGATTTCAAAAATTTGGTTACGAAAGATACTGACGTTAACGCGAGTTATAGTATCGGTGATTATATTGAGCAAGACATGGTTTTTGGCAAACGAGCCGGATTAAAAACCATTAGAATTGCTGCAGGAGCTTTTGCACACGTCAAACCAAAGACAAAAGAGGAAGAGGCAGATTATGAGGTAAAAGAATTTAGAGAGGTACTGCAAAAAATTTGTTAGACCCTACGCAACACATTGCTTAGGTGTATAGTACATTCCTCTATAAATCTTTATTATTGGTAATACTCTTTATTTTCCAATTGTAATAATGCCATCATAACAGCATACTTATTGTATGCACATCGATCCATACGACCTTTGGTCAGCATCCCAACAACACCCTCTGCTCTACCGATTTTTTGATGATCAGTGAATCCAGCCTCACGAAAAGCCTGGCTACCATCATGCCCAGATAAAATTAATTTCAAACATTTCTCAGGCCATTCAAAACCAGGCGATAGTCCTAAATAAAAATGTGTGCCATCAAAGATAGCACACAAAGTAACTTCCATAAAACCAGTACGAGTATAAGGAACATCCATGAGTCCACCTTCCAAACCAAAGCTCAAATCACAATTTTGAAACGCACAACGTGCTCGATTCATGGCACCATCAACAACCTCATGAATATTTTTTGGATGACCAAACTCTTCAAGAACAATTGGTACACCTTCAACAGAAGTACCATAAAATAAAGGAATTTCTCCAACAGCATCTGCCACGGCTTTGACCTTGGTCTCATTCAGTGAACCAACGGTAAAACGCATAGAAGCTTACTCTTTTTTCTTTTTCTTTGCTTTTTTTACTTTTGCCAGCGGCATTTCTTCTGCTATTTCTTCAATATCCAAATCAAGGTTTTCATTTTTTGATGGTGGTACTGCGCGTTCCAGTAGATCAATAACGCGATCAAGCTTTGCATTGAGAAGCGTAAATTGTTCTTTAAAATTTTCCGTATTTTGACTTTGAGGTCGATTCCCAGAAAATTCGCGCGGACCATGACTGCGTCGATCATCTCGATCACCAAATGATGGACGACCAAAACTACGATCCCCTCTTCCTCGGTCTTGGCTCATACCGCCTTGCTTACCAAAACAAGTACTACAAAGTACGGGTTTTCGACCATTTGGGCGAAATGGAACCTGACAATCTCGATGACATTCGCTACACGTAGCCTCAAACATCTCTGATCGGCCAGAGTTTCTACCACTAAATCCCCTGCCTCCACCGCCAAAATCACGTTCTTTTGGGCCTCTTTTTTCAAAATTCCGTGGACCGTCATAACTACCTCGCTTCTCTTTATTATAGAAAGCCATACAACAACAGGGTTATTAATAACTTAATTGAGCCAAGTGTAGCGCATTATCACGAATTATGCAAGGAGACTGGACATTACTTCTTCAACTTGATTTCCATGTTCAATAATTTTTTGACCACAAAAAAAATAATAAAGGCCAAAATTAAAAAATTAAGCAGTTCAGCCAAGAAGGAACCATAGGCCAGAGAAACCGGGCCAATTTTCAAAATAGCATTTCTCCATCCATCTCCGGACAATAGTGGTTGAACCAAAGGCATTAAGATATCTTTAACCAAGGAATTAATGAGCGCAGTGCTGGCTGTACCCATAACAAATCCAACAGCCAAGGATATAACATTAAACTCTTTTAAAAATTTGGAAAATTCTTTCAACATAGGAAGAACATATAAAAATTAGAGGTATAGTTTAGAATAAAAAATTAATTGAGTACCAAAAAAGCAAAATTAAGGACTGTGGCAAACAATACCCAAACACAATAGGGAACGAGAAGATATCCGGCTGCTCGGCTAATGGTATAGGCTGACCATATAGTGACAGCAATCGCGATGAGTAAAAAAATAATAAGTACCAACGCCGCGCCAATAGCATGCAAACCAAAAAAGATTGGCGTCCATGCCGCATTCAATGCCAGTTGTAGAAAAAATATCGTGAGTGCACGAGTGCGATGGGGATTTTTTGGACTTTTCCACAATAAAAATAACGCAATGCCCATAAGCGTGTAGAGTGTGATCCACACCGGGCCAAAAAGCCAATTTGGTGGGGCAAATGATGGCTGGACTAATGTTTTATACCACGTGTTCGTTTGTGAAATAGTAAAAAAGCTGCCAATAAAGCCGGCGGCTTGGCAGAGGGCAATGGCGGTTAGGAGATGAAGAATGGTAGAAATTTTTTTCATATTTTCGGTGAGTATTTTCAAAGGTGGTAGGGGTGAGGATCTAGGTAAAAAAAATTATAAATTATTCATTAATCTTGAATTAAATCATATTTCTAAACCACCGCCTCGTCTCCTCATCCACAAAATAAACATAACACCCCCTCATCCCTCGCGTCATCAGCGTCCGATAGGTATTCTTAATAATCCTGTCAACCCGAGCTTTACCATTTTCCGAATCCTCCGCCAGCAACTTCTTATACCCCTTGAGCGAGGCATCAGTTTTAGCGCGTTTACTCGGGTCGGTTACCACTTGGCCATTGCGCACGACAAAATCTAGCCCAACAATGACGCCGACATAATCAACTTCAAGCCCTTGACAGGTATGAATACAGCCGACTTCGTTGACTGATTCGGGCTTCATGATCCAAAGATTACCATCACTTGCTAAATTCCATTTCATGCCAAAGTTATGTTCAGGAATAGTAATATCGAAGGCATTAGGATTCTGTTTACTGGCCCAATCCCAACAATACCCCGCCACGAGCCGGGCTTTATTATTGATTTTATTTTTCTCAAAAATGATATCACGGAGTTCGTTCGATGAACCCACCACCCTAAAGTCATAATTAATTCCGGCCAAAGTCGTGTTAGCCGTTTCTTTTATTTGAAGTACATTATCGAGCCAAGCCAAATAACCGTCGGAACCATTACAACGGAATTGTGAATTAAGGGTTCGTTGCTCAATATGCGCGCCCGCAGCCAACGCCCATTTGATAATTTCTTCCACATCACCAATGTCACTGAGTGTCACCTTTTGATCTTCATCAACAAAAAACACTGAAAATTTTGACGCGGCGATTATTTCTTTTATCTGATTTTCACCCATATTCTTAAACAGGCCTGACTTCTCATTTAAACGATGTGCCTCATCGACAATGAGCGCGTCAAACATACCACTCGTGGTATTCAAAAAAGAACCCGAGCCGGTAAACAAACTAGAAAAACGCGATTTGGTGATTTCATTTACCAAAAGATGTTCATACACAGTCCGCGGAGCCGCGTTCTTGGTCACATACTGCGCCAATTTCCGTTGCCGAGTTAATGCCACGAGGAGATTAACCGCGACGACTGACTTGCCTGTTCCCGGGCCACCCTGAACAATCAACACATTTTTATGTTCGACCGTGGCATTTTTAGCCAGCGTCATGGCCGTTTCGTATACAATTTTCTGATCGTCGATCATGACAAAATCGTGTTTATTCGTGAGTACGTCTCGGATATTGTCGGCCAAACTTTTTGATGGTTTAATTTGTCCATTATCGATGCGATACATGATATTAGACCGGTCGCCGTGCTTTACAAATTTCTTGATAAAATCTTGCAACTTCTGCGCGTCTGATTTTAAAAAGAGCGGGGCTTTGGCAATATATTCGGCGTAGAATGGATTACTAATCACCGTATCCTCGACGTAATTGTGCAAGTAAGCGCACGGCTTAAGTTCAATTCCCTCGCCATACACTGTTTGGTTAAAATCCTTAAGCAGGGCGGCATACGACCAGGCCTGATATGACGGATGACTCACCTCTCTATTGGAGCCGCCGACAAATGTATTTACGATCCCGTCTTTATTGGTAAGTTCGGCCGTACTCCATTGTTTAAGCTCAATAATGATTGCCTGATCAATTTGTTTTTCATCCTGCCCCGTCAAAATAAAATCAATCCGCTTGGAAGTTTGTGGAATTTGAAATTCAATTGTTACACCAGAATCATTTGGAATCTCGTTGTCGTTCAAAACATTATTCATGTACAGCATTGAATTCTTCCATGCATTGATTTCATTATGATTAGTTGTGTGGCGCAAATTTTTCCTGAAGGCATCCAAAATGACGTTCTCAATATTATTAGTGAAGACGTCGGCTGTAAATTTTTCTTTGGTTGCTTGATAGACAATCATACTTGATGCTCCGTATACTTCTTATTACTCCCCCTCGCCTTCTCGACCGGATACTTCGCCTCATTTTTAATCATTTTTTTATCCAGCGCGTCGAGAATATCAATCCCAAACTCATCGCTCATATGCAGCACCCAATACAAAACATCAGCGAGTTCATCGCCAACTTCTTCTTTTTTATTTTTCAAATGTTCAGCCATTTCTTCGGCATTTTTCCACTGAAAATGTTCCATAACTTCAGCCGCTTCCAAAACCAAGGACAATGCCATGTCTTTGGGGTTATGAAATTGGCGCCAGTCGCGGGCTTCGTTAAAGTCGCGGATGCGTTCTATGATTTTTGTTAGCTCAGACATAGCACTATCTAATTATTTACCCCCGTACCGTTTTTCAATCTCCCCTTCGACCAGTTCTTTACCAGACCATCTTCCAAAACGAGCACCGCAATCTTGGCAATCGATTTCACTAATACCGTCGTAATGTTCTGGACTATCCCACGCATACTCAACCATTATTACGTTTTGGCTTGAACATTTTTTACAAGTTTCTCTTTCCATAATAATATAGTTAAAAATTAAATTTTACTATTTAATGCTGCTGGTACAAATCCATTATTCTCCAAAACATGAGCGATACCGCGCAACAGATAGTTATTTGCAAAACCAATAGTATACACTCTCCCTTTTTCTTTGAGTGGAACAAGCATTTTTTTATCCTTTAGTCTTTTTAAGATTCTAGATCTCTGAACTGAGGATTCTTGCCCGATAATTGCTTCCAGGTCAGCAGATTTGATACTCATTTTTTCGCTCTTTACCACCGCCGTAAGGATTTCATATTCTCGTTTAGTGATTTGTTCACGGTCCAAAGCAAAAGACAGCATGGGAAGCAAAATAATATCGGTAATATACTGTAGGTCAAGGAGTCTATCAATTTTTTCTATCTCAATTCGCAAACCCTCCAAAACATACAGACACCATTCAAGGGTCTTTTCTTCTTCACCAGTGTCGGCCAACGCCAACATTTCATAATATTTGTCTCGATTCATGCAGAATATGGCTGTTGGATTTAATATGCGTCCATTACGAACCTGAAACCCTTGTTTTATTAAGAGTGCATAGGTAAACATTCGTACTGTACGACCATTACCGTTATCAAAAGGGTGAATCCAGGCTAATCGATGGTGCGATAGAGCGATTGCCAACAAATGGTATTGAGTATCAAACGGCCGATTGACAAACTGTAACAATTCCTCAAAATACTCAGGCACTCTGAAAGCTTCGGGGGGTATATGCGCTGAGCTGGCAATAGATACATTTACTGATCGTAATGTACCCGGAAACCGTGAACCATCACCGCGAGGAGGAGGCGTAAGCCCGTTCACTAGTATTTTATGCATCTCAGAAATGAAAGCTCGGTCAAAATCTTTTTTTCTACTAATATTTTGCTCTATAAAACTAATTGCCTTTTCAATATTAAAAATTTCTCTCATTTTTTCATCAGTACTATTTTTTGATGGATCTTCAATAATCTTTTCCACATACTCTGCCAAAGTGGTGTTATTACCCTCTATTCGAACCGAGCCTAGACTTTCGAACATCTGAAAAATATCCTTTAACTGAAAGAAAATATACGGAGGAACAGGACCACCGAGTTCCTTAACTCGTAGCTTTTCCAGCTCGATAATAGTATTGGCGAGCTTGCTACCCCACTTTGGATCATAAAGCTTAAGCGGGATATCCTTAAATTGTGGTTTATTTACCGTTTCCATATGTGCTATTTAACATATTAGCATATAATTTGCCTTAAATCAAGGACTTTATAAACATATATTGATTTAATTATTTAACATCCGGTAAATTCATTATTTAACACCCACTCTGCCACTCGTGGATCCATAAACACATGGCGTGGTTCAAGTTTTCGCTTCAAAATAAGCCCTTCCAAGCTTGTACAACGGGACAATGCCACATACAATTGTCCGGGCGCGAACGTGCCACGACCAATATCCAAAATTACTTTATCAAACGTTTTACCCTGTGCTTTGTGAATCGTAACAGCCCAGGCCAAACGAAGCGGATATTGCGTGAATGAACCAACCGTTTCAGTATCAATCGCACCACGTCCGGCATCAAAGCGAAATTCAAACATGTCCCACGTATGCGGGTAAATATCCACGGTTTCACCGGTCGCAAGTTCTACCCAAATAGGAGCAGCGTGATTACCATCAGCCCGACCAATCTCGACAATCGTACCCACCGTTCCATTTACCCACCGACCCAGACGATCATTATTCATAAGCATGACTTGCGCGCCAATTTTGACTGACAAGGTTTCATCTGTGGGAATTGCCTTGGTATCAAATCTACCAGTTGTTTCTCCGGTAAAAATACTCTCTTTTCCACGAAGAGCAGCAAGATGTGCACTATTAATTTCACTGGCCATGGCATTGGTGGTGACCAGATGAATTGCCTTATCATTAGGATTACCTAAAAAATTTGGTTCATAACGAGCATTCAAAGTCTGCCAATGTGCAGCAGTTGCACGATTTTCCCGCACTGCATTTAAAAGCATAATAAAATCAGTATCTCGTTGGCGGTATACCGTATTTAATTCAACAATACTGAAACGAAATCGTTCACCAACCTGAATGAGCTGTGATGGCGGAGTAATAACATGGGCAGAAAAAAAATAAGGAGTGACATAATGTTCACCAAACAAAGCAGTATCAGCATTTTGTACAATAGGTGGTAATTGGAATAAGTCACCAATAAAGACCATCTGTACCCCGCCAAAGGGTTGATATTTATCTGGTCCGAATTTCCGTAAAAAAACATCAACACAATCAAGCAAATCCGCTCGCACCATGGAAATTTCATCAATCACGACCGTATCTAATTTTTTGTACAGATCTTTTTCTTGCGGTGGTTTGAGCCGACGCGCTTTGGAAACCGTAATATCTGGTTTAAAACCAAAAAAAGAATGGATCGTTTGTCCATGAACATTAACTGCTGCGACTCCGGTTGGTGCGACCACGGCAATATTTTTTCTGGTTTGTTCGCGCCAATACGACAACAAGGTTGATTTACCCGTGCCCGCACGTCCGGTAATAAAAACACTATCCCGACTTTTTTCAATCGCGTTTAGGGCATGAGTAAAGCTGGGATTAAAATCCAAATTTGATGTTTTCACACAGTTGTTATTGATTATTGTATTCTCTTTGAAGTCTTAAGGAATTATTTTAACCAGTAGCTTACTTTAGATAAGAATAGGAAAAAATTTGCTGTCACCACATCTTGACCCGGCTTTGTTAGAATAATACCAAATATCATTTGTCATTCTGGCGAAAGCCAGAATCCAGTATGTAATTTATAAATAAATACTAGATTCTGGCTTTCGCCAGAATGACAGTAAAACTCGCTATGAGTTCCCCCAAGCCGGGTATTTTAGCATTAAAAGAGTAGCGCTACCAATGCATTTAAAATATACTAAAAAATCCTCTAGTTAAGAGGACTTTTATTAAATTATGGATCAAAAAAGTATAATCAATTACTGGATTCTGGCTGGAGTTTATCCGGCTCTGCCGGGACAGAATGACAAAGATATATCCTCAATTACAAACTAACCCTTTCGGCCAGCTCGCACACGATCAGATTCCTTTAAATATTGCTTACGCAAACGAATACTTTTCGGGGTAATTTCAAGATATTCATCTTCGGCCATTACTTCCAAACCACGCTCGAGCGTAATTTCCATGGGCGGGGTCAACGTCAATGCCTCATCCGTACCACTGGCGCGCATGTTGGTAAGTTGTTTGCCTTTGATCGGGTTCACGGTCATATCTTGGCCTTTGGAAACATTACCAATCACCATACCTTCGTAAACTTCAGTCGCGGGCGGAATGTAAAGTGTACCACGATCTTGCAAGTTATACAGCGAGAATCCAAGAGCTTTGCCATCCACCATGGAAATCATAGAGCCAACATCCCGTTTCTCAATAGTGCCGGCAAATGGACGGAATTCAAGGACACGACTGCACAAAATACCTTCGCCGCGTGTATCCATAACAAATTGGCCGCGATAGCCAAGGAGACCGCGTGTTGGGACTTCAAAGATAATGCGTGTTTGGCCGTCTTTCTGGTGCATGTTCGTCATTTGCGCTTTGCGTTTGCCCATTTTTTCAATCACCGTACCTGCAAATTCATCGGGTACGTCAACTGTTGCTTCTTCATATGGCTCAGACTTTATGCTTGCCCCGTTGGGGCCGTCTATGTCTTTGATAATAACTTGCGGCTGTGACACCTGAACTTCAAAACCTTCACGGCGCATGTTTTCGAGCAAAATTGCAACGTGCAATTCCCCACGACCATACACTTTATAATGATCATTGGCAGAAAAATCAATTTTCAAGCCAACATTAACTTCCAATTCTTTTTCCAAACGTTCACGTAACTGACTGTTGGTCACAAATTTTCCTTCACGACCCGCGAATGGAGAATTATTAACCAAAAAATTTAATGAAATTGTTGGTTCATCAACTTTAATAGCTGGCAATGGTTCTTGGTCAGCAGAGACGCAAATGGTTTCGCCAATATCAATGTCAGCCACACCAGCGATCATAGCAATGTCTCCGGCCGAAGCCTGAGTATCTTCAATTCGCGTAGTTCCTTTAAATGTAAAAATTTTCGTGATTGAACCATTTCGTGTTTCACCGGTTGGTTTTTTAACCATCACCTTATCACCAACATTAATTTTTCCTTCGTACACGCGACCCACAGCCAAACGTCCGACATAATTATCATACCCCAAATTAAATGGCTGCATACGGAATGGCGCTTCAATATTGTGTGGTGCAGCCGGAACTAATTTTAAAATCGTATCAAGAAGTGGGGTCAAATCTTTTGCTTCATCTTCCATTTTCAATTTGGCAACGCCTTGACGACCAATCGCGTACACCGTGGTAAAATCAAGCTGCGCATCATTCGCGCCCAAATCCATAAATAATTCCAAAACTTGGTCATGCGCACGTTTGGGATCAGCTGCCGGTTTATCAATTTTATTTAAAACCACGATTGGTTTAAGGCCGAGTTCAAGTGACTTTTTAAGTACAAATTTAGTCTGAGGCATTGGCCCTTCTTGGGCATCAACAATCAACAACACCGAATCAATCGACCGCAGAACGCGTTCAACCTCTGAACCAAAATCAGCATGACCTGGAGTGTCAACAATATTGATTTTAGTATCTTTATAAAAAAGACTACCATTTTTTGCGTAAATAGTAATTCCCCGTTCTTTTTCAAGCGCATTCGAGTCCATGGTGATGGTCTCATCAGTTACCATACCGGTTTGACGCATCAAAGCATCAGTCAAGGTGGTCTTGCCGTGGTCAACGTGCGCGATAATTGCAATGTTTCGAATTTCCATAAAATAAAGACGAGCTTGGCAAAGCTCGGCTATTATAGTGAAAAAAATGTTCTCTGTCAAGATTCATTCCTATTTTCTTCAAATTCGCCATTTTGTTTGTTTTTTCGAACATTATCCCAAGAAAAATATTTACCATTCATGGCAATGTATACTCCATGAGGAAGTGCTTGAGCAAAAGCCAAAGCAGATCCTAAATTAAACATGCCATCAGAACTACCAAATTTATACGGGATCATAGCACCGGTGAGCACAATCGTTTTATTATTCGTAAGACCATCAGTACCCAAAATACGCGCTGTTTCTACCATAGTATCCGTTCCATGAGTTATGACCATTCGTTCTTCTTCAGCTTTTCGACAATTTTCCAAAATAATTTGTCGATACGTATTGGTCATGGTAAGACTGTCAATCATCATGAGCATTTTAATGTCTGTGTCCAAGGTACACCGTCCCAATCCTAACATTTCTGGCAAGTGCGTGTCCTTAAAAAAAAGTTCACCATTCATTTCATTATATTCCTTGTCAAAGGTTCCGCCCGTAACAAAAATTTTAATTTTCATACAATAAAAATTATCGCCAAATAGCTAAAATTCCGGTCATGACCAGCATAACAACCAAATAATGAGCAACATTAAGACAATACAGACCCCATGATTTATTTTCCCACAAGACTTGATTCATAAATGTTGTTGCAATAAAACCAAGCCAAATCCAAAAACCTAACCGCATACCAGTCACCAGTGTTGTCAGATTCAACCATACAATAAGATGCGCGAATACACAAGCCATAACCAGTTGACCCAGAAATGCCAAAGCATAGGATACGCCCATACTTTTTTTCTTGGCTTCAGTTAAAACAGTCTCGGGTAAACCCATGAGTTTTATCCACGATTTACCAAAACCTAGAGGTGAGTACCAAAATGCTCCGATTGCCATACCCGATACTGCAGCAAGGAGTACCGCCCAATAGTTCACGAGAAAAAACATAAATTCAGTGTTAAAAATAATAATGGTTATGACGTCCTGTAAAATTTAGAATGGTAAATAATAAGCTGTACTAATCGGGAACGATGTTTTAAATTATTCTAATAAACATATGTCATTCCAGCGAAAGCTGGAATCCAGTATTCATTTGAGCCCTCTGATTCAATACTAGATTCTGGCTTTCGCCAGAATGACATCTTAAGACATATCAAAACTCACTCCAACTTCAGGAATTAAAAATTGAATACCAAGAGGTTCAAGAACTGCTTTCGGAAGTCTATGAAATGGTCCTGTATGTTTTAACATACCATCATGAACCGGGAAACAAACTTTAGGATTTATAGCTTGAGCATAATCAAGTGCCTCTGCCATTTTAAGCCACGGTGCGCAAACTGGTAAAGCTAAAATTTCCACAGGTCGATTTGGTTCAGTGAGTGAATCACCTGGATACCAAAGACGTCCATCAATAAGAAAACCAGTATTATGAACACTCTCGGCTGGATACGATGGATAAATAGAAGCATGCTTTTCACCAAAAGCTTCAACCATTACACCATTGATATTTTGTGTTTGTCCATGCACGAATACGTTCCATGCAATAGTATTGTCGGTTAAAATTTTCCCAACACCAGGATTAGTAAAAATTTTCAATTCAGCATTATTGGCCAAAAGAATTTTAATTCGTTCTGGGTCAGTATGGTCTTGATGTTCATGTGAGAGGAAAAGAGCATCAATTGCATCCAATTTCGAAACGTCTTCGGACCACGTTCCTGGATCAATTAAAATTCTAACATTATCTTCTTCAATAAAGAGGCAAGAATGACCAAATTTAGTAATGTGCATAAAAATAAGCTACCGTAATAAAGATAGCTTATTCTTTTCTCAGCCAATCGTCAAATTATCGCTCTTCACCATCACCACCCAAAAAACCACCAATCTGTAGGCTCCAAAGTGCCTGGTACACGCCACCTTCTTTTTCCACTAGTTCTGTATGATGCCCCTCTTCAGCAATTTCTCCGTCTTTGAGAACAATAATGCGATCCATATGCATAATGGTCGACAGACGATGAGCGATCGCAATAACCGTCTTCCCCTTCATAACGGTTTCAAGCGCGTCCTGAATAAGATGTTCTGATTCTGAATCAAGACTGGATGTTGCTTCATCAAGAAGAAGAATGGGTGAATTACGCAACATTGCGCGAGCAATTGCCACGCGTTGACGTTCACCGCCCGATAATTTTACTCCACGCTCCCCAACGAGGGTATCGTAACCATTTTGCAACTCCTCAATAAATTCATGACAATGCGCCAGTCGTGCGGCCGCGATCACTTCATCCTCTGTTGCATCTGGTTTACCATAACGAATGTTTTCTTTAATTGAACGGTGAAACAACAATGGTTCTTGGGGTACATACCCAATTGCTCCCCACAGACTTTCCAAGGTTACTCGCTTGGTGTCCATCCCATCCAACAAAATCTTTCCTCCACTTACTTCATACAGACGAAGTAAAATTTTAATAATCGTTGATTTTCCCGCGCCTGATGGACCAACCAGGGCTACGCGCTCTCCTGGTTTAATACAACAAGAAAAATGCTTCAAGACCGTGCGGGTGCTGTTATACGCAAAACTTACATTTTCAAAGTGTATTTCTCCATTCGTAATCTTCAACTCTTTTGCTCGTGGAACATCATGAATGGCAAGCGGTGTTTCCAAAATTTCTGTCATTTCTTTGGCATCAGCCAAATCTTCATACATGCCACGCACAATCCGACCCAGGTCCCAAATCCGCAAAAACAACGTCAATAAATATGATTGAATCAATGCGAAGTCACCAATGGTTAGCAAACCACGTTGCCACAGACGCAAAGCTCCATACATCATACCAATTTCCAATCCGTACATTAAAATACTTTGCGCACCTTCAAACCACGTGTCCAAATTATATGAACGACGTTTCGCATCACGAACATTATTGACTGCCTCAGTAAAACCCGCGACCTCGCGATCATACCCATTGTAAAATTTTACTGCAGATTGATTCGTAATCGTATCAGCAAGAAGCGCGGTTGTAGCACTTTCTAATGCACTTCGCTTAATATCATACGGTAATTTTTTGCGGATCAAAACATAATTCATGGCGCAATACAGCAATAACCAGACTCCCATAATTACGGGCAACCAGATATTACGCAGTCCAAGAACAATCATGATGACCACAATACTAATGATAATTTGCGATACATTCCAAATCATTCTATCCCATATTCGTTCAAATGCTTGCACAAAACGATTCACTCGTTTTACGAGCGCGCCAACAAAATTATTTTGAAAAAAATCAATGGAATGACGGTGGAGATAGCTAAAACAATACTGCTCAATCTCTGCCATAATCCGTGGCTGAAGCACATTTCCGCTAAAACGGATGCCATTCCAGAGAATCCAATCAAGAAGATACAAACCAAAAATCATGATGAGAGTACGCATCATGTCTTCCCACGGACCATGCACGCTAATAAGATCAAATAATTTTTTAAAATAAAGCGGCGGAAGAAGATTAACAACGTTGGCGATAAGGATAAAAATGCTAATCCAAAAAGCACCAACCTTGTGTTGGCCAAGGAACTTTCTATAAATTTTCCAGGTTGCTTTTGTTTGAGCTTGCATACTGGTATAAAAAAACCTGCGTGACTGCAGGTTTTTACTATGTTCTAATAATCGTCGTCATGAGACGTATCCATGGCGCCGCGGCAGCCGCAGCAGGACTCACAGGTGTCGCAGTCAGGACATACTGTGTCTTCGGTCGTAGATTTTGCGCATGATTGACATTGCATACAACGAATATAGTAAATAACTATTGAGGTTTCTATTGAGAAAACCCAATATCATTAAATGAGTGAGGAGTATAGCAAATCCATACAATATTGTCAACGAACGTTCTTAAACCCCAAAGATTGCAAAGCTTCAGCCGTACTGGCAAAAACCATGTTTTTCTTAAAAAGATCAGAATACCATGGTGTTTTCGAAATACGTACTAAGGTTGCCGAACCTACCCCGGATAGATAGATTTTTTTACCCGAAGTCGTAAGATCATGAATAATTTCAGCAAGGGCATCCAATCCATCAATATCCAGATAAAAAAGATTGCGAAAACCCAAAATAATGGTCGGCGCTGAAATATTTTTAATATTATCACGGTGAGCTTGGGCATTCACATACGTCATCTGACCGGCAAATCGATAGACAACCACATCGCCCCCGGCATTGTTGATGGCATTTGCATCACTTCCATCAATACGAGTAACAATTTTTTTATTTTTGTTGATGGTGACCTCACTTTGAGCTTTGGATAATTGATTCACAAAATATAAGAGCGCGACCGTAGCCCCGAACATAATACCAACAATCGGATCAGAAACAATGGTTATGAGTGCGACAATAAGTGAAAGAATAAAATCAAAACGATTATGTTTGTAGAGACGAATAAAATGTTCGTGTTCAACCATACGCACGGCAACATAGACCAAAATCGCGGCCACAATCGGGAGTGGCAAATATTTAAAATACGGCAATAGGAGAAGTGAAATAATGGCGACTGCGACTGCATTAATGATTCCCGAGGTACGATGCGTTGCGCCGGTTTTTACATTCAGGGCAGTGCGGGCCAATGCAGCGGTCGCTGGAATGCCACCAGCCAAACCACTCGCAATATTCGCGAGTCCCAAACCCAAAACTTCACGACGTTGATCATAATTAGTTTTGGTCATGGTAGCAGCGATTTTTCCGGAAATCAAAGTTTCGAGAATTGCGATAACCGTAATGGCAGCGGCAGCCCCGAGCAAATGACGATCAAGGAGCGCAGACCAAGGAATCGGTGAAAAATGAAATAAGGCGGTTTCAATAGTACCAAATTTCGTGAACAAGGTTTGAATAGGAAGATTAATAATATTCTGCGCGTGCGCGTAGCCAAGTGCGATACCAATAACCGCAACAACTATTGGCCCAGGAATTTTTGATTTTAATTTTAAAAAAATAAATAAGAGTGCAAAGGCAATAACAAAAATCAATACTGTAAGTGATTGAGTAGCCCCCGCATGAGTAAATGATTCTAAAAGATTGTGTACAAACCGTTCATGTACCGGCAAACCAGTCAGACCCGTTGCGAAATTAAATTGATTCAGTCCAATAATAAATGCCACACCAAGCGTAAAACCATGAATAACGCTCGAGGGAATAAAAATAATATAGTGATCAATGTGAAAAAAATAACAGAGCAGAATTAAAATTCCGGTGAGTACTGCAAGAACGGGTAAAATTCCCACACCATGCATAATGGCATACATGGCCAAAATTCCGGAAAGGGCGCCCGTAGGACCAACAACATTGTAATGACTACCGCCAATGAGCGCGGCAAAAAGTCCGGCCCAAATAGCCGTAATCACACCCATGAGCGGGGTAGCATTGGCCGCAACTGCCAGAGAAATTGACAGGGGCAGTGAAACCAGTGAAACCGTGAGGCCGGCGCGCCAGTTTGATTGTATATTCGTGAAAAAAGTATTCATAGAGATTGTATGTAGTTGCAGGATGTTTTGATTCTCATTGATGAAACATCCGATAATAAGGCCTCAAGTATACGCCTGAAAAATTTTGTCGTCTAGATTTTTTTCCACTGGTAGTCTCTTGGTTCTCTTGAATTATTTCTTTTTTTGTGATAAAAATTCTTTGGTTTCAATGTCTAGTCTCAAAATCTTGATTGGAGGATAGAATGTCTGAGACGAAAAAACCTTTCATCCTCACGGCAAACAGCTTCTTCGAGCTGTTCATACTCTGCCTCTTCTGGAAATGGCAAGGACCTGAGCCCATGGTTTTCTCCTGGACGACCGTGGATCACGTGAAAAAGATCCTGGTCAGACTCGGAGTTATCAGTCCGGTCGTGGCAAGAAAGATCTCGACCTGGGCTGACTACCAGTCGGTGTTCTTGCGAAAGATAACCCGTCAACACAGTGTTGGCGCACACAACATTCTCATGGATTGTGATAGCCACCTCGTGATCCGACAGGATGCCAATAGGCCAATCAATCGCAACCGCCTTCTCCAGGATATCCGTCTCCACCTCACCGTGTTCGGCGCGGCCGAAGCTGCGAAACTCGAGTCGAAGTACGCTGACGTGATCACGCGTGAAGACTTCGAGAGAGCCACCACCGAAATCAGACAAGAAATGGATGCTCTCCCGCAAAACGTGAAGGCATATCTTGGAAAAAGATATGCACGTCAGGTCAATCCTGATCCAGAGGAATGAAATTCACTAGGAGGTTGTCGAGACCTCTGCTCTCCGATCTGCCTAGTGAAATAAAAATCCAGAGACAAACCTTAGGATTCTTGAAAAAGAATTCTGAAGTTTCTCTGGATTTTTTGTGTACACAACTTTCCCTTGTAATCTCTCTCTCTTTGTGATAAAAAGATAAAATCCTGGTTTTGCCGGGGAAAGGGTACCTGACTTGAAAAGTATTATCGGTTCCGTTTTTGCAATCTTTTGTATTGCCATGGCTCGTGATATGGCAGACAAGGGAGATCCATTGTCTGCCATCATCATTTTGGCCATCGGGTTAATTTCTATTGTACAAGTGGTTCGAGACGAAGACGACTAGTCAGATATCAGTGCCAGCAGGGCGAAGTATCGTTGAACCCATTGGGTCCGATCCCCTGCTCCCGGGCAGTAAAAACCAGAGAGTCGAATCTTAGTACTTTTACAGAAAAAGTATTGAGATTCTCTCTGGTTTTTTTGTTTTTGACAGAGTAATTTATTTTTTGATATATTAAAAAATAAGGAGGAGGAAATTATTTTGATTTGCCCCTTGTTGGGCATTTTTATTTTTGATTGTTATTTTTATGTATGACACAAGGAGGGGATGACAAAGATGAATTATCTTTGCAAACTATTGCAAAACAAATACCAAAAAACGAAATAGGGGCTCGGATAGTTGTGTTAGCCAATAAAAAATTGACACCGTATCAGGTTGAAAAAATAACTATTGGTTGGGTAGAAAATAAAACCGCCGACGTAATTAAAAAAGCAACAGGAATTGATGTAATTAACTATACCCACGAGGTGGATAATTATGCATTACACAACGATGTATAAAACAAAAACACCGTCCGGTGCGAGCACTGCCGATTAAGGCTTACTCTTACGTCCGTCCCAAAGGGATCACGACACCATCAAGTGTTTATGATTATAGAATACCTCAATTTGAGATGTCTGTCAATAACTCAAAATTAACCTAATTTTCGCCACTTCTTTCCAACCCGTAATCGTGCCAATTCTTTTTCCATTTTGGCCATAACCAGGGCAAATTGTTCGTCATCCATGCGATCACGTTGTTTCATCAGTTCTTCGGCGCGGGCTTTGGCTGTTTCAGCGCGAGCCAAGTCAATATGTTCAGCGCGCTCGGCTGTTTCTGCTAAAACATAGACGCTATTA
>JAHFIE010000004.1:0-5416 GCA_023246565.1 Candidatus Magasanikiibacteriota bacterium | reverse complement strand
GGAGCTAAGACTGCAATCAACGGAACATGATGCGGCAACACCGTAATTTCACCCATGGTCGTTGGCAAACTAACCGACTCTACTTCACCAGTAAATGTCGGACCGTCCGGACTGACAATGGTGAGATTAAAGGATAGTATCATAAATTTTAGGCGCTTTTGCTCGTGACTTCTTCAATTCCACCTTTCAAATAAAAGGCACTCTCGGATTTTTCATCGTGTTTGCCTTCTAAAATTTCTTTGAAGCCGCGAACGGTTTCGGCGACGGGGACATATTTACCCGACATTCCGGTAAATTGTTCAGCTACAAAGAATGGCTGGGACAAGAAGCGCTGAATTTTGCGAGCACGTGAGACCGTGAGTTTATCTTCGTCAGACAATTCTTCCATACCCAGAATCGCGATAATATCTTGCAAATCGCGGTAGCGTTGTAAAACTTTCTGCACATCACGCGCGACTTTGTAATGTTCTTCACCCACAATTTGCGGATCAAGCATGGTAGAGGTTGAATCAAGTGGATCAACAGCCGGGTAAATTCCCAATTCAGATAAAGCACGGTTCAATACCACGGTTGAGTCTAAGTGCGCGAACGTCGTGGCTGGGGCAGGGTCAGTCAAGTCATCAGCAGGAACATACACGGCTTGAACAGAAGTAATGGAACCTTTGTCTGTGGAAGTAATGCGTTCTTGCAGGGCACCCATTTCAGTCGCGAGTGTTGGTTGATAACCGACGGCCGAAGGCATACGGCCAAGCAAAGCCGAAACTTCAGAACCGGCTTGGGTGAAACGGAAAATATTATCGACGAATAAGAGGAGGTCGCGGCCTTCTTCATCACGGAAATATTCTGCCATGGCAAGTGCGGTCAAAGCCACGCGAGCGCGGGCTCCGGGTGGTTCATTCATTTGACCAAAGACCAAAGCGGTTTTGGCGAGCACGCCCGACTCTTCCATTTCGCGATACAAATCATTACCTTCACGCGTGCGTTCACCTACCCCCGCAAACATGGAATAACCACCGTGTTCTTGAGCAATATTACGAATCAATTCTTGGATGATAACGGTTTTACCTACCCCCGCGCCACCAAACAAACCAACTTTTCCACCTTTCAAGAACGGACAAAGCAGGTCAATAACTTTAATACCCGTTTCCAAAATTTCAGTTTTTTGTGATTGGGATTTAAAATCTGGAGCAGGACGGTGAATTGGATATAACTTTGTTTTCTTGGGGTTTTCTTTTCCATCAATCGCGTCACCAACAACATTGAACATGCGACCAAGGGTGACTTCGCCAACTGGCACGGAAATCGGCGCGCCTAAATCCATTACTTCTACTCCGCGAGCCACACCATCAGTCGCGCCCATGGAAATCGCGCGCACCGTGTTGCCACCCAAATGTTGTTGCACTTCAAAAATGAGCGAATCGCCATTTTCCTTTTTTAATTCCAGCGCATTATAAATGGCCGGCAAGTTTTCGGGAAAATGAACGTCCACAACGACACCGATGATTTGTGAAATTGTACCAATGTTTTTTTTCATAAAATAATTTGATAACTGAAAGTATGTCATTCTGGCGAAAGCCAGAATCCAGAATTAAATTGAATTGATAACTACTGGATTCTGGCTTTCGCCAGAATGACAGAGGGATAGACGAAATAATAGGTTAAACCATCTTGTTTTTTATTCCAATGCCGCGGCACCACCCGCAATTTCCGCAATTTCTTGCGTAATCGCTGCCTGTCGAGCTTTGTTAAATTCCAAAGTTAATCCGTTAATCATATCCCCTGCCGAACTGCTCGCATTCTTCATAGCAATCATGCGTGTACTATGTTCGCTGGCCGAGGATTCCAAAATGGCTTGGTATACTTGAATATCGACCAGGCGCGGTACAATCGTGTCAATAATCGCATTTTGATTCGGTTCAAACAAATAACCATTTTGTTTGAGTGCAGGAACTTCTTCCACCTTGTCCCCAACTACCAACATCTTTTCCAAATCATGCGGTGACACGGGCAATAACTGGCGTGCTTTGACGGTTTGCGACAAACTGGAATTGTATTGCGTGTACATTACAATAACTTTATCATACGTTTTTTCCGTAAAAGCTTTGCGCGCCATTCCACTGATGGCTAAAATATCTTCAAACGCCGGGCGCTCGCTCAAATGATCAAACGCCGCGATGAGCGGATAATTATGACGCTTAGCAAAACTAGCGCTCTTTTTACCTACGCCAATAATATCAATCGCCACGTCACTCTGTGGAATAATTTCTTTGCCGTCAAATCCGCGGTGCTTGCTGACATTCGTTTTATCCTGCAAAATTTGCCAGGCGCGTTTAAAAATGTTGGCGTTAAAACTGCCGCACAAACCGCGATTGGAACTGATTAAAATCACGAGCAGACGCGACACTGGCCGTTCTTCCAACAGCGGCGACGTTGGTTTATTGCCGCTAGCCAATTGTTCCAGTAACTCACGCGCGAGCGTGGCAAACATACGCGTGGCAAGCGCGCCCTGCACGGCTTTGCGCATCTTCGCGGCCGACACCATTTCCATGGCTTTCGTCATTTTTTTGGTGTTCTTGACCGAACGGATGCGTTGTTTGATTGCTTTGGTATTAACGGCCATACAATGAATAAAATATCTTGAATCTACTACTTTGTTAATTTAATGGTTCGCAAAACCTTTTCAAGATTTTCAACTCCTACCGAATCCTGAGCCTCAAAAGCAATTCCGTGAAAACGTGAATACGGGAGATCAACTAAAGCACCGAGCAAACCACTAGAAAGTCTATTACCCCCCGGTTCGGATTCACCAGAACCGCGGAAGATACGAACCCGTACGTTACCAATATAAAATTCCTTAATTTTATTTAATCCCTTATCCGCCTCTGTCATCGATGCTTCGCTATGAGTGTAATCAAAAAAACCAGTCTCCCTACCTTCCTCTTTTACTTGTGGATCATTTATTGCAAAACCAATTAAGATATTTTTTGTAAAATCTCCAAAAATATGATCATCAAAAGTGGTTTTAACTTCTCCCCATTCGGACGGGTATTTAAAAGAAAAACCAACCTGATTATTTACATAAGTGACCATTTTCCCCGATAAATTATTCATTTCAGTAGATTTTTTCAAGGTATACTTTTGGGCACTATTTTCTTCTTTTAATTGTAGGTTTGTATTTTTTAACACGGAGATTTCATTTTTAAGACTAGCATTATCTCTCTCCAAAGTTTCAATCCTTAGTTGTGATTTAGAAAATAAACCAACGACAAGGATAACAAAAGCACCAGCTAATGCCCCCAACAACCATTTTTTTTCTTTAAAGAAAGATAAATTTTCCATAAAAAACTAAAACTTAACTTAAGCAAAAAATTCAGTACACACTTCTTTAACTCCCTTTTCTGTTTCTTCACTCCAATCCCCACTCGCAATTTTTTCGAGTAATGCGCTTTTACTATTCTGTAAAAATTCCACAAACGCATTTTGTTTGGCGGTAATGTCAGTAATTTCCGTCGCGTCAAAAAAACCGTTATTGACCGCGTAAATGACCGCGACTTGTTGCGCCACGGGCATTGGTGAAAATTGTGGTTGTTTCAGTAGTTCAGTGATGCGACGGCCGCGTTCAATTTGTTTTTTGGTGTCAGCATCCAAATCACTGGAAAATTGCGCGAACGCTTCGAGTTCACGGAATTGGGCCAAGGCCAGCTTCATACTACCGGCGACTTTTTTCATGGGTTTAATTTGGGCTGAACCACCGACACGAGAAACAGACAAACCAACGTTCAAAGCCGGACGAATACCGCGGTAAAACAAATCTGTTTCCAAAAAAATTTGGCCGTCAGTAATGGAAATCACGTTCGTCGGAATGTATGCGGAAATATCTCCGGCCTGCGTTTCAATAATCGGCAAAGCAGTAATTGATCCACCACCATGTTCTTTATTTAAATTACAGGCGCGTTCAAGCAAGCGAGAATGGAGATAAAAAACATCACCGGGATACGCTTCACGACCTGGTGGACGGCGGAGCAAGAGCGACATCTCACGATAAGCCCAAGCTTGTTTGGTCAAATCATCGTAAATAATGAGAACGTCCTGGCCTTTGTCGGCAAAATATTCAGCCATCGTAACACCAGAGTACGGCGCGAGGTACGACATTGGCGCTGGTTCAGACGCACCCGCCACCACGACGACCGTATAGTCCATCGCACCGGCTTCTTTTAATTTTGCGACCAAACGCGCGACTTTCGATTCTTTTTGACCAACCGCAACGTACACACAAATCATGTTTTGGCCTTTTTGATTGATGATTGCATCAATGGCAACCGCAGTTTTACCGGTTTGCCGGTCACCGATAATAAGTTCACGCTGGCCACGACCGACTGGGATGAGCGCGTCAATTGCTTTGATACCGGTTTGCATCGGGCGATTAACCGGCTCACGCGTAATCACCCCCGGTGCCACGCGTTCAATCGGGTAAACATCTTTGGTTTTAATGGCACCGCGACCATCAATCGGTTCGCCGAGCGCGTTCACCACGCGGCCAATCATGGCGTCGCCAACAGGCACGGACATAATTTTTCCCGTGCGTTTGACGGTGTCGCCCTCTTTAATTTTTTTATAATCTCCCAAAATAATCGCGCCCACGGTTTCTTCTTCTAAGTTCAAGGCAACACCAATCGTGCCATCATTAAACGCAATCATTTCTTGGGCCTGACAATTTGTAAGTCCGGTTAAACGCGCGATACCATCTCCAACTTCAATAACCGTTCCTACTTCTTCTACCGTAGTACCTGGTGCAAATGATTCCAAATTTTTTTTCAAGGATGCAATGACTGAATCAGTATATGACATACAAGTTCATTATTTTTTTTGAGATAAATGATTAGATAATTGTAATAATTGATTTTTAACAGTGGCATCATAACGGTGGGTATTGGTTTCCAGAATTATTCCACCGACAATTCCTTCATCAATGTGAGTTTCTAGCGCAACATCAGAATCAAATATTTTCTTAACCAATTCAACTATTTTATTTTCCGACATTACTCGCGCGGTCGTAACTTTTACATTCAATATCCCCTGTTTTTCACGTACCAAATTTAAAAATTCAGTAATAATGATCGGTAATTTTTTCGTTGCACGCCGGCGTTTCAAAAATTTGGCAAATGAAGTTACCGCAGCCGGAATATCCTTGGCTTCGTTCGTCACGGCATACAGAATTTTTGCGTATTGGCCTGGTAACAATTTCGGCATATTACTCCAATGATTTGAGCGTGTCACTGATTAATTTCTGGTCTTTTTTGTCATCTAATTTTTCGCGCAGAATTTTTCCGTGGCCGTGGCAACCAAACCAGCGATTTCTACTTTCACGCCCTGCATTACAACATCACGCTCTTCATTAATTTTAACTTTGGCCTGT
>JAHFIE010000003.1:6900-25564 GCA_023246565.1 Candidatus Magasanikiibacteriota bacterium | reverse complement strand
CTTACTTTAACTTAATCTACTTACAATTATACTATCTATTTATTTAATATTATTATTACTTAATTACTAATTACCTTAATTCCTTTATTCATTCGTGGATGGAGAGATGGAGGGGGTGAAACGACGAACACGGACAAAAACCAAAAAAGACAAACAACCAAGATAAAGAACTCCAAACAAAACATACTACACCCGACATCATCTGAGCAGACTTATTATGAGCCTGTTTTTTATTTTAAACCCATTAACTTACATTGACCTATTCCCGCATCAGGGCTTGGTAGTATAGCGTCAGCTTATCCTTAGTAAAGGTAAGAACTCGTGCCTCGTCTCCACCTTGACAAAGGCAAGCTATCAGCCGCTTTGTGTAGCCCGTCTGATGCGGCGCACACGGCCAAGTCCATTGGACATATATTTATGGCCGTATTTTTTATTATATGGAACGTACTATCGTTTCCAGTTGGAGAGGTTCGGCAACTACTGCCGAGCAGGTTAGGGAGCAGATTCTTGAGCGTTGGGGCCAAGAAGAAGCCAGCAATTACGACCCACGAAGTAATTGTTTGACGTTTAGTCAGTGGCGTGAGAACGGCTACAAGGTAAAATATGGTGAGAAGGCGATTAAGTCCTTTACCATTATTGAGCAGAGGGACAAAACGGGCGACGTTGTCCGGAGGTATGTAAAGACAATTAGTCTTTTCTATGTCCGTCAGGTTGAGAAGATTGGGTAGGGAGATATTAAGGGATCGGGTCAGGGTGACTCGGTCCCTTTTTTTCGTTTCTATATGCGTTCATCTTAAAAAAAAGTTAATTTTGATTGACTCCGGGAGTTAAAAGCCCTACAATCCCCCTACTAATACAAGGACAAACAAAATATGATCGAATTTAAATCAAAAAATTCAATTTTACTAACGGGTGCTGGTTTTACTAAAAATTTCGGTGGTTTTTTAGGGTCTGAAATGTGGGCACAAATATTTAACGATATAGAAATTCAAAATAACAATAATCTTCGTGGCCTCCTCCAGGAGGATTATGATTTTGAATCGGTTTACTCGACAGTAATGACCGGAAAATTTTCTGAGGAGGACAAAAATGTGATGAAAAGAGTAGTAGAACGAGCCTACAAGAATTTAGACGATGCAACAAAGGATTGGGTTTTTAATACTGATAGCCCACATCCAGTAAACTGGTATGGTTGGAACAAGCTAACTAATCTATTTGCTGGTGAAGGTGATACTAAAGGTTTATTTTTTACTCTCAACCAGGATATCTTTATCGAACGTAAAAACGGTCATCGATCCCCTGGTGCACCATTTTTTGCCCAAGAGCTTTATAATGGCCACTGTAGAGATTTTACACCAGACAAATTTGTGACCCTACCAAGGGAAGATGCTGTGATCAAAGCAGAGCAGGCTTTCAAAGATCATGCAGGATTAACCTACATCAAACTACACGGCTCTTACGGCTGGAGATCATCTGACGGATCAAACCAAATGGTGATTGGCAAAAATAAGTCAGAACTTATTGAAAAAGAGCCACTGCTAAAATGGTACTCTGAGTTATTTCAGCAAGTAATTAAAGAGGGGGGTAAAAAAATACTTATTGTTGGATACGGTTTTGGGGACCAGCATATTAATCAGGTTTTGGTTGATGGAGTCAATAATCATGATTTGAAGATTTATATTATCAGTACAAAACCACCGTCAGAACTAAAAAATCTTTTTGATCGAGGTGGGCATTATTATGCTCGCGATATTCTTAAGGGTCTGCGCGGATATTTCCCCTATCAGTTAAAAGAGATTTTTCCTGGAAATCAAGATGAGACTGTTCATTTTAATAAAATACGAGAAGCCCTTCAGAGAGCAGACTAATCAAGCAACGCTCGATCTGGAAACATAATCGACAAATGAGCAATAATCATCCCCCACTCTTTAATCGGCTTTCCTGCCCATTTGCGCATAATGACTAGTTGTTCGTTCCAAAGAGTAAATACGACCGCCTCCTCGTTTGGTAGCACACCACGGGCATTAAGGGCGCGTCGGAAGACACTGTGCAGACTTTCAATGGGGTTAGTCGTGTAGATAAGCCGTCTCACTGGTTGTGTATAGGCAAAAAATGGTGCAACCTCCGTCCATTCCTTTTCCCAACGCTTTAAAAATGGGATAAAGTCAGGCCACTTAATTTTCATTTCTTCAAGAGCTTGGCGACCAGCTTCTTCGGTCGGCGCATTATATACATCTTTTAAATCAGCACAAAACTTCTCCTTACTTTTCCCAGTAACAAATTTGCTACTGTTTCGAACTAGATGGTTGATACATTGTTGAACAACGGCTTGGGAAAATACTCCATCAATCGCTTTAGAAAAACCCTTTAATCCATCAATGCAAAATATCAGTACGTCTTCCACACCACGATTTTTAATTTCAGTTAAAACCCTTAACCAAAATTTAGCGCCTTCCGTGTCTGCAACCCATATACCCAACAATTCTTTTTCGCCGTCCATATTTACACCGATTGCATGGTAACTACACTTTAAGACAGTCTTGCCATTCTCTCGCACATGACAGCGCATCGCATCAAGAAAAACTATGGGGTATATTTTTGCCAGCGGTCTTGTGAGCCATTCTTGCATTTTTGGTAGCCCCTCTTCCATTGCCGCAGTGATTTTTTCTCGTGAGACATGTACACCATCCGTTTCTTTGATATACGCCCTAATACCCCCTGTGGTCATGCCTTTATTTTTAAGTGATTGTATTTTTTCTGTGACACTTGGTTGTTTACCAAGACGGTCCGCTACTTCTGCATCAAGCAGCAAATCAAACGAAGGGCCAAACAAATCTTTCATGAAAGCATTCTGCTCTTCTGAGGTTTTACATTCCTTTAATTTCTGTTTAATTGCTTCTCGGGTCAATGTTTCCATACAAGTAATTAATAAGTAAGGCTAGGTTAGCCAAGAAATTTATTGAGTAATTTTTGCATTTCCAAAAGTAGCACTTTTTCTTGGGAAGAAAAAAGCGCGCCCGCTTTCTCGTTCGCTTTTATTTTTTTGATTGATTGTTCTACCCACAAAGAAAATCCAGACTGAATCGTATTTTGTTCTAGCTCAGTTACGGGCATATCTGGATCGGATAGGAAAGCATGAATCTGACTAATATTTGCGGTCGTGCGTAAAAAAATTCTCCCAATCGTACGAAAATCTTTTGAGCTACGAATCACACGGTGAGAAACTCGCTCAAAAAGAGTCTGAATAATATCGTCGACCGTAAATTCTTTAATCGGTCTCAATTTTGGATGTAACCGGACAAATTCAAAACGGTAACTTTGGCCAAGATTATATTTGTCCATGAGTTCTTTATACTCGGTCTTGAGATCACCGAGAGCCAGGGCGTTGCTAACAAGAGTCTCTGAAATAAACAACTTTTCGGCAGCTTCTTTGTTGGTGGTAATACCTGATGAGTTCTTAAAATTAGCCAATGCCGCCGCCCGCTCCAATGGTTTCCATAAACGACGATTATTTTGAAGTTCAAAACGTACTCGCTCTAAATCTCCTGGCTGGAGCTTCTCGTAAATACTGCACGGGACTTTTTCCATGCCAATATCTTTGGCACACCGAAAACGGCGGTGGCCATCAATGATCTGGTACGAATTATCTCCAAGTTTCATTACCGCAATTGGTTGCTGTATACCCAATTGCTTAAGAGAAAGTACCAGGCGATTTTTATCACCGTCGGTGTTAAAGCCCTCTCTTGGCTGTCTTGGGTCTTCTCTCAGTTGAGTTATTGATAACTCTTTGAATTCCACGGGTAGGTAGTCTTTCATAGAAAAATTTTTAAGTCTTAAAATTTTACATAATTTAAAAAAATTGTCAAGACAACGGTTATGCACAATTTGTGGATAACACCCTAAAAAACGTGCGCGGCGTGGGGAGCGCAATCGTCCCCAATTGGCGCAATCAAGATAACAAGGTCTAGTTTTTAGCTTAAATATGAGTAATTTTGACCTCAAACTCAGATTCACCAAGAGCTTTTAAAACAGTAACTTTATCCAGAATGATGCTTAATCCCCAAAACAGCTGGTACACTTTCCCCCCTCTTCAATGTCCTCTCAAAACTACACTTGCCGTTCAAATGTCGAAATTTACTATCACAGTCCGTCAACGGTTTAAGCCGTCTGCGGATAAGATACGCGTTCAACCACCGTTCAGCCGCTCGAAATGACTTAAAACCCTTTATGGATTTAAGTCTCGCTTGCAGGTGTGAATTGTAGAGCTCAATCAAATTAGTATCCTTGGGGCAGTTTTCAATTTGGGTGTACTGAAATAACTCTTTCTTTCGTTTATATATGCCCATAATAATGGCCTGTCGGAGAGGATCAATTTTAGCTTGAGTGGTTAATATGCGATGAAGATACTCATACAACTTATTGGTTGATTGGGGACGGCCAAATATATACGTGTAAACGTGATTGAAAAACCGAACGTGCTCGGGATCGATGCGTGTGTGGAGAGCTTGGCGGATATTTTCAATATAATGATTTTGACACAATTGTACTTTGGCTTTGGGGTAGTGGTATCTAAGAGCAGTACCGAGTGCAAATCGATCATCACAAATAACTACTCGCAAAGGATATTTACACGCTTTCAATAGCCGAAAAAATTTGAGAAAGGCTTCTTCGTTTTCTGACGGTGCCAAAATTCCCACGGGGATGTCGTGCGTTAAATAATCAATACCATAGATAAAAGGTATTTTTTGTTTGTATCCTTTCACTTTGACATATTTTCCATCAACCACGAGGATGCCACAAAAACGATTACAATATGTTTGCGTAAGCCAGGTATTATCTGGCAAGCTGTTCATTTCTTTGGTGACTTTTAGATAGACTGCGGCGGCGGATAATCCCAATACATTACCCAGTGCCCGAAACGATATACCGTCCATATGAGACACCCAAAGTGGCAGGGATTTTCTCCGATGATTGATCGAAAAATACTTACCACAACTGCCACAACGAAAACGTTTTTTGCCATTGCGACTCCCCTTTTTATTTGTTCTCAAACTTTGGCAGTGTGGGCACTGTGGGTTTCGTTTTTTTTAACATACAAAAAATTAAAAATAACTGCGGAGTATAGCAGAGCCAGTGAGGGTTCGCAACCGTTAAGATTTTGGAGCAAAGAGAAGGTTAGTTTAAAAGGTTAAGTAAATTGAAAAAATGAATAGAGAGTTTACTATTTGGCTTGATCAGGCCATTTTTTGTTTCCACACAATAAAAGTGAAAACAAAAAATAGTTTGAACAAGTAACAAAACGGCCAAAGATACTAGTCAGCTAGTCTTTTTTTGTTTGTCTTTAGAGTAAATAGTGGGTCGCGAGGTGCCAATTTTTAAACGGTATCTTTTTAATCACTACTGCCAAAGCCAATACTGCAATTCTGCATCTTGACGCAACTTATATGAGTTACCGTGCTTTAAAAGTCCTAAGTAGGATTGAAATGTTTCTGGCGTCGGATATTGTTTAATCCGTTTAAGAAGTCGATGTTTCGTTGTTTTTCTTAATATCCGATGATCGGAAAAATGAACCCAACCCAAAAAATCAATACCAGAAGCCAAGGTTTCCAAACTAATTTTATTTGGGTGGAGCTCAAGCGATAAAATTGTTCCTAGAAAAATTTTAATTTCTGGTAAAATTTTAATGAGATAGGATTTATTCTCTGAAAAAACCACAAAATCATCCGCATAACGAATATAATATTTCACTTTCAACGTATGTTTCATCCATTGATCAAACACATCCATGTATACATTCGCCAGGAGTTGAGAAGTGAGATTGCCCAAAGGAAGACCCGGAGAAAAACTCTGAATAACATTCTTAAGAAGATTAAAGGTGTCGTTATCTGCAATAGATTCACTTAGGATATGAAGCAATGCCACGTGATCAATGCTGGCAAAAAACTTTCGGACATCACATTTTAAGACCCAGCCTGTCCGCATGTGATTCTTGCTTACTTTATAACCAAAAGAGCGGAAACGAGCTATAGCTTTATAGGTACCCTTACCGAGCCGACATGAGTACGAATCGGCAATAAATTTTTTATCAAAA
Source organism: Candidatus Magasanikiibacteriota bacterium (assembly GCA_023246565.1). Classification (GTDB taxonomy): domain Bacteria; phylum Patescibacteriota; class Patescibacteriia; order Magasanikbacterales; family UBA922; genus 2-12-FULL-41-16. The sequence continues at coordinate 19,473 of JAHFIE010000003.1, read as the reverse complement.
ACAGGGTAAAGAATACGATAAATCGCATGATGTAAAAGCCTATCCCGAACATTTGCCTTGTGGATGTGACGCCGTTTGGTATCATTAACAAAAAAACCTTCATAGCCACCATGTTGATAGGCTTTATTTACTAATTCATCATGAAGTGCTAGGATATTATCCATTAGATTTCGTGCAAATAATTGCACATCGGTCTTTTTAGTCTTCCCGACTAAAAACTCATTCCAAGCAGCAGTTAAATTTTCTAAGGAGATAATAGCTTGATAACTGTGAGTCAAATGTTGCTTCATACAAAAAATCAACTTGAAAGCCCCCCCCCCTCAGCAATTTGGGGATGTTCCGATTGTATATAAATTAAACGAAGGTTACAAACTTTGGCATGGTTTCTTGATTGATCTACCGCGCCTTACCCGGTATACGCTTGGGGTTAAAATTGATAACATTTTTACGGATTGTCTAGAATTATCAATCTTGGCTGGCTATACACCTCGGGGTGAAAAATTATAGACCGTTCAGAGGCTGAGCACCAAAGTTGATGCGCTCAAATTTTTTCTTAAATTGTTGTGGGAGATGAAAGCCTTGGATAATAAAAAATACACTGCCATTTCTCGCCCACTGGCTGAAATTGGAAAAATGGTCGGTGGTTGGCTAAACTCTCTTAAATAGAAACTCCCCCGATAATTATCGAGGGAGAATTTCCACACTAGCGGAAGGCCAGGAAACGGACGTTGTCGTTCCAGTCGTTGCTCTCCCAGTTCAGGTTGAGGTTCCGCTTGTCGGAGTCACCGTCGAGGTAGGCCACGTTGCGGTTGCCGTCGGAGTTCACCCAGACCGAGCTTTCCTATGCCGATTATCATCTGCACCACCGCCCGTTGAATACTCTCCGGGCTGTATCGAATTTGGAACCGGAATGTTCCCTAATAGTCGGCACCAAGTATGTTCATTTTTGAAACGTAGTCACAGCACGCTCGTGTGAAGCACCTACCCCATACGATTCTGGCCACTACTACCTTGCAGAATTCAACCGCCGTAAACCGTAGCCCACGACTGTATCGTTTACTATCCGGACGAAGTATATCACATCCGAAAAATGTATCTCTATAAATGATGAACCCCTCGTACCAGCCGAAGCTAATACGAGGGGTTTTGCGTTGCGCGAAGCGGCCAAGGGACCAAGGGCCCTCAAGAGTCGAGGACCCAAGTCCCCAAAGCCTACTTGCGGAAGGCCAGGAAACGGACGTGGCCGCCCCAGTCGCGGCTCTCCCAGCCCAGGTAGAGGTTCCGCTCGCCGGAGACACCGCCGAGGCAGGCCACGCGGCGGTCGCCGTCGGAGCCCACCCAGACCGAGCTCAGCGCCACGACCGGGAACTTGCGCTGCAGATCGCAGTACTTCGCCCCGAAGGCCAGGAGGTGCTCGATGGGCGAGACCTCATAGCCCTGATCCCGGATCCGCTCGCGGGCCGCCTCGCTCTGGATCGGCTCGTCGAAGCAGAAGAGGTAGAGGTCGATCGGGACTTCACCCTGGCCCACGATCGGGAAGTTCTTCGGCTTGATGTCGTCGTTCTTGTAGTTGTAGCCGCCCGCCGCGATCATCTCGGGCAGGGACTGCTTATACGACACCACGACCGGAAACTTCGGCTTGACGAACTGATCGGGCTTCTCCAGGAAGGCCTGGAACACGTCCACGTCGATGAGGCCGTCCTCCACCATACGCATGAAGTGGGCGAGCTGGCGGAAGGTCGGATTCGTCTTCGAGTTCATATGAATCTCCTAGTTTTTGGCCTGCTGGTAATTGCAGAAACGTGTCGGCACCTTGCCGCCGCGTCGCTGATACACCAAACAAGTCAGAAACCGATCCTAGGAAGGTTTACGTTTTGCCTTTCCCAGTCGGTTTCTACCCTTAATTTAGGCTAATTAAAGGCAAAAATCGGCTGGAATAGATAAAGAACAATAATTAACTACCTAAGATAGCATAAATTAGCCATTTTGTCAAAAGTATACTCCGTTTTCATTTTTATAAAAACCAGTTTTTATTCCTGACTTATTTCTCCGATGAATGCGTCACAGACGCCAAGCACGCCAATATAGTTTTGATGCTATCAAAACTTGATTAGATTAAATGAGATATGTTTCAGTTACGATTAGAATAAAATTTCTAAAAACCACTTTTGTAAATATAAAATTTCTCTGACCTGAATTTAGAGAAAATTAAAAATTTACCCTACTTAAAATCTACCAATTCAACTAAGCTCGGTTAGATATTAACCGACTTCCATAAGAATTGCCATATTGCGTACATAGCATATGTGTCACGTCCGCAATATTTTTTTAAATTTTCTGAAATTTTCTGTTTCTCGAATAATGTCGTACTGTCACCAAAAACCATTTCGTACCATGCTTCGGTTGCCGCACCACCCTCGCGTATTTCTAGGTCAGCGTAAGTGAGTTCTGGAACCAACACCGGCAACACTTTTTTAATGGATGTTTTTCCTTTGAAGCCGGGGTGGATATACATTTGTTTCTGAAAAATATCCATCAAATCATAGACACGCTCGTTTACATCCTCAAGAAACACTTGATATTCCTGACCTCGTTCTGCCAATTGTGTATTGATTTTTCTTTCAAATGATTTGTTCCAAACAATAACAGTGCCTTTATTGCCAATAATCTGTTGCAGCTTGGTAACGACAGCCCCTGAAGGATCAGTTGCTTGCTCGTGTAAATATTCGTGGTGAACAAGCTCACCATCGGGATCCGTCAAAACATCAAGTGAGAATTGAAACGGTACTTGCTGATAAGGTTTAAACCCTTTAAATAGCGGTATAGCTGGCGGATAGGTTTCGTAGTCGAGAAAATAAAGTGGAAATTGTAGTGCCCTAAGCTCTTTTCTAACATTTTCAATGTTAATTATTGGTATCTGGCGTTTATGTACCAAAACCTGATTAGTTTGTATATCAGATAGTACGAAATCATCGGGTATGTCATTGATTTCGTAAATCTGTGAATCAATAAGATCGACTAACTTTTTCTTGCTGTTACCAATCCGAGCCAAATCGTGCACTGAATAGTCAGGGATATACGGGTAAGAATATTTAAATGTAGTGCAGTGAGCGCTCCGCCCAAGAAAGATACATTGACACTCTAGTGCTTTTTCGTCTTCTTGGAGCAAAGCATTTGCCGCCCGCTCCATGTCCTCTCGAGTTCGTTCCTTACGTTGATTTACTTGTTCTGTTATATCTTCACGGACAAATAATTCTTGCACATTGATCTCGTCGCCGCGGATGTAATCCTTGTTCAGATAGATGAGCTTAATAAATCCAATCTTGATATCACAAGCTTCAAGAATAACAGTTTGAAATGTTACATCTTCAATATGATCTACTTTTTCTTCGTGTTCGTTGAGGGAGTTGGTGCCTTTAATTTCGTACAAATTCCAACAATCCTTAGAGTGGTCATATTCTAGAACATCATTCCGGGCCATGAATGTTTTGTATATAAACGTTGCTTGAAAAATAATTGGTGTATGTTGAGCAACATATTCTTGTGTTTTCCTTGTTGCCTCTTCACCATAAACATCAACCATAACGCCACCGGAAAAAAGTTTACGCGCCCATCTCTCAACAAGATTACCTTTAGCAAGCAACCCTTTTTCAAAGTCGGATAACTCGAACATTTCCTGTAGCTCTGGCTTGTACAATTTTAACCAAATATTTTTGCCGCAAGCAAGAAACTGAAGGTAGGTAGTTTTAGTTATGTGATTCATAGAGTTACTGATCATCATTTTCATCAGTAACTAGTGTCGCCCATTCAGTTTGTAGTTCCTGAGCACCTAGACATATCCGTTCAATGAGTTCAGACTTACTATTTGCTGCTATAATTTTTTGCTCTCCATCAGGGACAACACCAAACTCATTTAGCTGACGACATACCGCGTTCATGGCTTTTTCATGATCACGAAAAAATACGCTGCCACGAATTCGAATAAATTTCCAACCAAGTCGTTCAAGAATAGCTTGACGCTCTAGATCATCTTGAAGTTTGTCGTGACCATGCCACTGCTCACCATCACACTCGACCGCAACCTTTTTACCACCTCCCGATACGACCATATCAATTCTGTAAGCACCCACTTGGTACTGTGGTTGAATTTTATAACCGCTCTGTAATAAATATGACATTACTTTTTGTTCAAAAGGCGATTCAGTTTTGGGTGACAATTCATCCATTTGCCGCTGCCACATTTTTGGGTCAAGTGTATGTTCAATCAGTCGTTTCCGAATATCACCTGGCTTTAAGTCAGTTTCGTTGTTTAAGCTATATACTAACCAGACTTGATCCTTTGCACGGCTTACCGCAACATTGTAACGCTTTTTATAAAGTTTTCGGTTGGCGTCAGCATCACGCAAATTTAACGGGCCATCCGCAGGTGCGTCAACCATGGAGAGGAACATAACATCACGCTGGTCACCCTGGAAATGTGGAGCGGTGCCACACAGTAATTCTCGCTGTTGGTATATTTCAGGAGAAAGTTTGCTACGGAGAATCTTTTCAATTTCCGCTGCCTGCCCTTCACCCAAAAGGCTTATTACTCCAAAAGTTTTCTTCTTATACTCTGGCTGCTTTATGGCAACGCATATGAGGGCAGCGATGTTCCTAGCTTCAACTTCATTCACATTGTTCTCATTTATTGTACCTTCAACGCGGAACGGTACAACATTTGGGTGGAGTGAAATAGAAGATTCTTCACGAAGTGGTTTTATTTCACCGGCGTATGACAGAGCATTACTAAACGCAATAATATCAGGAGCACAACGAAAATGCTCAACCAACCGTATAACATTACCGAAGACAGTTTTTGCAAAGTCGTATATGGACGTTTCCCCATCATAGAATTCTTTGTGCGGAATATTATCAAGATACGTGCGTATCAACTTCAAGATCGCGTCCGTCTCAAGACCGGGCACCGTGGGTGTCACTTGTTCGTCATCACCGACGACTATTGCCTGCTTACCCATATAGAGGGCAAATAGCGCTAATGGATCACATTGACTGGCCTCGTCAACAATAACAACATCAAAACGGGTAGTTACTGGGTTAAAATTTTCTACCACCTCATTGAGTGGCATAATCCAAACAGGTACAGCACCTTTAGCAATTTCCATCTCTTTTCGGGCGGCAGTCCGAATAGTTTCATCTTTTTTACCGTAACCACTTTTAGTCTTCTTAGCCTGGAGAGTTGCATACGCGTTTAACGCTTGTCTTTCATCCGACTTTACGGTTTGAATTTGTTTCAACCACGTTTGCTTTTCGACAAGAATAGCGGTGGTATCAAGCAGCTGTTTATTCAATTGCTCAATATTGATTGATAGGCTCTCAATTGAGACCATTGCCCTTCTTTCAAGTTCATCGTGAAGTTGTCTCCATTCCCACGCTGCTTCCGGACTACCTTTTGGTTGTTGAAGTGCATGATCAGAAAGACGTGTTTTAATTGCTGAAACCCAAGCTGGTGCATAAGGAGCAATTTTCTCAAGCAGTGCATTGCGTAAAACAAAATCTTGCTCAAGTGTTTTGAGTCTTTCAAGCTCTTCATATGTCCGTTCATATTTCTCTACGTTATTGCTCATCAAACTCTGACGCAATTGTCGCGTAAGCACGGCATCATCCTCGGTTTCGGTTGGTATTTTTGATCGTAGGCTGACTAATTCTGATTGAACATCACGCAAACGAAAACTAAACATCCTTGCTTCTAAAATTCTACTGAGGTCTCCAAGAGTGGCTGAACGGAGCCGTAGCAGCTGAGCATGGGGTCCTGTTTCTGGCTTAATCGTCTCAAAGTATGCATTCCAATCATAACCAGCCTTAGCAAGCTCTCTTTCAAACGGAACCCAAATATCATCGTGCCAAGTAAGTGAATTTTTAATACGGTTAATAAATTGTCGACAAATTTGTTCTGGTTTATCACCAAGCTCAATTGAAGAGACAATGCCACCATTCTGCATTTGTCGATCCCATCGTGCACGTAGGTCATCCCGCAACTTAATTATCCTTAAATGTGCTTGAATAGCGACAAGATGATCCTTGTTGGTAACATCTGGCTGTCTTCCGTCAATTCGCGTATTTTCTAAAAATTGAAACCAGGACCGTTTAGTTATACGAGCCACAAAGCCCAATGAACGCCCCCTAGTACAAGCAATAACTATTTCATTTATGACAGGCAACGTTTCGTGTACAGCTCGTTTATCTTCTACAGTAGGCCCATATTTCATGACAGTTGGTAGAAGATTTTGAATTTCTGTCCACGTGTATTCGATAAATGCAACGAAATCTTCCCATGATTTTTTTGAAACGTCACCATCCCGCCCTGCTTGTATTGCTTCAAGTTGCCACGGGTCACTTGTTTTGAAAAACTCTACTGTTTGATGTATAAGTGGTAAAAGTTGATCAAAATTTGTTGTTTCAAATCTACTCTGCACGGGTTCAAACCAAAACTCTTTACCAAAGGCAACATCTTTAATTGAAAGACTGTCCAATTCACTCACAGCATGGGCAAATACTTCTACTGAAGGCAGTGAATCCAGGTCTGGCCGCCTACCTCTAAGCGCCTTTTCATCAACAGCCGATATCGTTGCGTTAGTAGCGTAAAGTTCAATAACCTCGGCCTCGGTGAGAGGCGATGTTGCTCCAAGAGTTACTGGGGCAGGAATCCAACTATCAACATTCTGTCGTTCAGCTACCTTTTTGGCCGCATCTATTGGCCTTACACCCTTCCCGCCGAATACTATTTCTCGTATTTCATCCTCACGTGCATCAAAAAGTTGTTGGCGTGCATGTTTTAATTCTTCCAAAACCCTCAATCGTTCTTTTTTAATCTGCTCAACTTCTTTTTCAAGCCTGATTGGATCTTGTGACAACTTAACACTAATTTGCCTTACCGATTGCTGTAACTCCTCAATATTTTGCTTTTCTTTTTGAAGAACACTAACACACAACGGCTGTATAGCTTCAACAATTTCTCGACGCAAAACACGTAAAGCTTTTGGCGTTTGGGCTGTAACTAAAACACGCTTACCTTGAGAGAGCAAATGACCAATTAAATTAGCAATAGTGTGGGTTTTGCCAGTGCCTGGGGGCCCCTGTACCAGAACAGTATTTCGGTATTCAAGCTGTTTGGCAATCTGTAACTGCTCCTGGTTTGCCGGCTTACTCAACAAGACCTCTTTATCTTCGTTGCCAAGTGAGGCGGATTTCGCTTCTTCCTCCGAAAGTACCGGCTCTTCATGGTCAATACCAAGAACCTGCATTAGTGCTATAGAAAATTCTTCCCCATTCATCAAACGATTAGTGACATCTTGTAAAATCAAATCAATCGCGTGACCCAGCCCCGCTCGCCTTTGTCGCATGAATATAACTGGCCGACGCTCAATGGTTATAACATCGGGAACCTTCTGCTCATCTGCTTCAATATAATGACCACCGTTCGGGAATAATCCCTGGATAAGGCGGCGCAAAAAACCGCTCGTATCTTCTTGTCCAAGCGGATCAAATTCCATTGTTCCTAATTCATCTGTACATTTAACGAGCTGAGATGTATCAATTTCGGGTAATGCACGCAAAAAATCAATGCACAATTCTGACGGTTGCTCTTTTCTTCGTATGATAAATTGTGGATTCTTCTTTTCTGGTAAAAACTCAAGTTCTAAACGCTTTAACAAAACAGGGTGTCGGAAATCACCAGCAAACTCATCTGAATATTCAAGGATGCCGTCCCCTATTAATAGCTCGACGCGTTCACCTTCTCGATCAAATTGACCATATAATTCATAAACCCGTTCAAAGAGCTTAATCGCTTCCCATGATGGCTGTTCATTTTTTGCCCATTCTGTTCGAACCTTAGCCCATTCCTTGTAGGCTGCCTTCCTCTCGGGATTATCTTCAAACTTTTCAATTTTCGTATCACCACCTTTAGTAGTGATATTCTTACTTTCGCGGACATCGACTGTACGATCAATTTTTGTCCAACCTGGTATTAGCCAATCTGCCAAAATTATAGGGGGTTTCGGACATGGGGTTATTGTTGGGCGTGCTACTTGAAGTAAAATGTCATTCTCATTCTGTGGTGTCTCTGTTCCTTCGACAACATCTTTCTTAGGGATGTAATCAAAAAGTTTTACCGAAGCATGTTTAGGCAAAGAGTCGAGCCATAAGGTGGCAATCTGTTCTGAAATATCACGAACAACCGGTGTACGGAGATCATTATACGCCTTTAAAAATTCAAACAGGTTTTTGAACCGATCTTTTATTACTGATGTTGTTTTTTTCTCTACAGCAACTTTATCTTCAGGCATATGCTTAAAACTGGCTGTATTTTAGCACTCATAGTTGAGTTTGTCCATTACTAATGTAAAACAAAGTCACCGCAAAAATGACGTTTCTTTTAAGATTTACCAACCACTTTCGATTAACCTCTTTTCCTCCCGCACCCGGGCTAGACATCACCACTTTTTTCTCCACTATAGACAGGTAAGCAATCAACTTCGTAGGCCACATTTCATAGTAGAAAATAATTTTTCCATCCTAATCCGTCTCCCCCCAATCGCTCAAACTCGTCTGCGTAAACGCATAACTCGGATCAATCGGCTGTCCATCCCTCCACAACGCAAAATGTAAATGCTTCCCCGTCGCCCACCCAGTGCTTCCTTGGTACCCAATGAACTGTCCAATCGTGACTGGATCGTCTGTAGACAAATTCGGCGGCGCGGCTAAATGACAGTATTGTGTCCGGAGTGAATCAGCGTGCTGGATTAATACCTCATACCCACAACCCATTTGTACATCCGCCGGCTGAGTAACTTCATACCAGCAAATTCCGTTCGCACTCTCGTCACAAAATTTCCAGCGCCGTGTGGTGTTGTAGAGTATATTATTTCTTACGGCGACCACAGTGCCATTAGCAAACGCCCGGACTTGCGTATCGCGGGATGTGCGGTCGGCAATATCCCAGGCAATATGTTTCAACCCTACTTTTGCCGATGAATCTAAAATCACCCCTTGCGTTAAGACACCAAGCGTCGGGAACATATACGGATGGGCAAAGTTGTACCATGTTTCTCCGTAAATTGTTTTATAACTAAAATTTTGAAACTCGGTAAACGGTCCGACATTTTGTATATCACCATCAGTCACGTTGCCATTACCTTGAATAACCGTAAAGGCAGTTGCAATGATCAAATACAGAAAAAATATAAAACTAAAAATTAAAATCAACACCACAATACAGGCTTTTTTAACCGCTTTACGATGTTGGTACGCGACATAGATTGCCTGAAGAAACGGAGGTAAGGCCATACGGGTTTAGGCTGGCGGCTTGGTGGTACACACCCGATCCTCCTCCTCGCTACTTTTAATCGACAGTGGAATTTTTGAATCATTTACAATTAGGAGCCCCTTACCTATCTCCAAACGCTCCAAATACGCCCGTTCGGGTTTATTAATATGCACTTTTTCATTGAGTTTATCAAAAGAATCACTCACCTTGTGTTTCATAACCAGTGTTACCGATGATTGATCAAACAAATCACTCGTACGCGGATACGCGCTATGGTAGTAGTGATTAATTGACTGCACAATCGTAGTGACGCCCGAGTTATATTTTCTTCCCCGGAGTGCCAGAGACGCAAGTTTTTCCACAATAAGGCTCGATTGAAATAACTGACTGGCTTCGTCAACAATTAAATTCTTAAATTTACCTTTGTTCCTAGGATGATTAATATAATTCCAATAACTCTCCAAAATTACCGCCACTACAAAATCACGTTTATCAATATACTTAAGTGCAAATACAATTAAGTCGTCATTCAAAAAATCAATGTTTTGTTGTTTATTAAACAAATAATACTGCGGGTGGTTTGGTTCACGATAGGAACGCAGTACCGTGAGCAGGCTTTCAATCGTCTTATTCCTCGCCAGTGTTTCAATGGCCTTAATAAAATGTGATAAAACTGGCTGAGAATTATCCACTAAACACTGCTCATACACTGAGCCAATACACTTTTCAAGATGCGTAATATCGGTGACGCTAATTTTTTCACTGCCAAACATAGTCTTAAATAGTTCACGCACAAATTCAATTTTTTGCGCTTTATACTCCGGACCAGAAATATGAAACGGGTTAATATAATAAACCGATTTATCATTAAGCTCGATATACTTACCTTTTAGATAATTTGTAACCATTTCAAATTCATTTTCCACGTCAAGCACAAACGACTGATACCCAATCATCCGAGAACGGATTAAATCAAGTTTGATGAAATAAGACTTACCCGCTCCCGTCGAAGCAATAATGGAACGGTTATAACTCTCCAATTCTTTGCGGTCAATTGTGACTAACGAACGGTTAATCTCATCAACGCCATATAAAATGCCCGTATTCGAGGAAATTTGCGGTGTAATAAACGGAAACGTAAACGATGCTACGTCCGTATTAATGTCACGGTGATTTCTGGTATCGGTATCTGAATACCCGGCAATAAAGGTACCCTTTAATCCTTCAAACTGCTCATAGTGGTAAATCCGTGAGCGCATCATCTTTCTCGCCAAAAGCCGTTCCATATTCATGTGGACTAAATTCAAGGCTTGAATAGTATCCGATCGAAATGTCATCTCAACTTTTAAATCAATCGGTTTAATTTCTGAACGCAAATATTGCTTTTCAATCTTCTCGGTACTCTCCAAGATTAAATTATCAGCAATATTTTTTGGTTTGTGCTGAGAATTTTCATCAAATATTTTAGATTCAATCCGGTGCCGCTTCTCGGTCAGTTTGGTAACGGTTTCGGCCGGGTCTTTGCTGGTAAACGTAAACATCATGTCATTTGCATATGGGAACATTACCAGCTCTTTGAACCAATCAATGTAGGCATGCGAGCCAAGTTCACTCAAAAATTCAGAACGTACATACAGTCTTTCATTAATGCTAAGGAGGTCAATATTTTCCTCTTTAATAAAGTCCGGGCTAATTTTATTAATCACAGAAAACGGTAACCCTTCTTTGGTAGCTCGCCGTCTATGCTCATCAAGGCGTTCATAAAAATCTCGATTATTCAAAAACCGTTCTTCGTCTAAATAGGCCATCATAACTTTAATCGTTTCATTGGTGTCTAGCGTTTTGGTTTTCAGATTAATCGCTTGAAATTGCGATTTAAAAGTAGTGAGAATATTCATCATACTCTGTCGCACCCCCGCAAAAATTTCTTCCTCAGTGATACCTTTTTTCTTCTTAACATCTTTTTCTTCCCGGCTAATAATATCTTTTGACAGGGTGTATTTAAGTTCACTAAATTCTAAAATTAGATAGAATTTTTTAGTAATAATTTCATAATCTTTATTCACTTCCCGAATAAAGTCAGCGTGTTTCCTAAATAATTCATAGGTACCCAGACTACGGATACTGTAGGTATGTTCCAGTGTGTTAATGTAATCCGTCGCGTTCGTTTTACGGGTTTGAATAAGAATACGCAGTGGGTACTTAACTTCAATTTCGCGCAATACATGTTCAAATCCGACCACGGCTTGCCGTTTTTCTTCTTCGTCCATGAGTCCAAAGTTGGCTGGAAACACTTCTAAACACATGCGGTAACTGCCACTTTTCATAATAATTACTCCGTCTCTGATATCCCTAAATTGCCAAAAGTTGGCCAGGGTCTGGTAGATCGGTTTGTGCTTGAAAATAAAGTTACGAATGGAGGACATAGTACAGGTATATACTAATTAAAATTAACATGAGTACCCCCACGACCAATGCAATCATAACAAACACAAATGTCTTTTTGCGATCATCTCTTTGGGACGCCAATAGCTCTCTCGCTTGAACTACGGCGGCACCGCTGGCCGCATAATGGTGATAAATCAGCACGCCTGGTTTATTGCGATAATATGAAACGATAAACAGCACATGACGATAAAAATTTCTGCCCCGTATTTCAATAATGCCAAGGACAGCCAAAGCCGTAACAAAAAACATACCCGCCATAGCAATAAACCGATGTAGAACTACATTAAATATGCCAAAGCCAATAAAAAGCACCGCAATAAATACCAAGATAATTTGCGTAATCGTCAAACCCCAAAACAAGGTGAGCTTATAGCTTTCGATTGATTCTGGAATATCAATTTTAGTTTGTTTGTCTTCGCTCATAATCACTGATTCAGATATCTCTTTATTTTATACACGGTATTGGCACCCGACCGAAAACCATTCCGCACCACTGATTTAAAGCCCGATACTTCCGACGCATTCGCAATTTGTTGAATAAGATTATTACTGTCTGCCACAACTGCCATACCCGTAAGGATGAGCAATAAATTACCGAGGGACAAACCGCCCGCCCCTAAAAATACAAAGACCATCAGTAAAATAAGTAAGTCAAACATTAAACTAAAGCTCGTTACAATAAACTTATTCCAAAAAATTATACCCATGTTTCTGGTCATCTCAAAAAAGAGCATTGGGGTAAAAATCGGAGCAAGCAAAATCATCACGAGTAAAATAAAGTACCGTTTTGCATTCTTAAA
>JAHFIE010000003.1:0-6890 GCA_023246565.1 Candidatus Magasanikiibacteriota bacterium | reverse complement strand
ATTCTTAAATATGACAAACGCAAACAAAATAATATACACGAGTACAAAAATAGCGAGGGCGACGAGAGCAATACTAAAACTACCAAATGAAACCCACAAACCGTCAGTTAACAGAGCTTTGAGAGCAATTGTGAGTCCATTGGCCAGTGGTGTACTAAACAGAAAACTCGCAAAGGCCTGCGCAGTTTTAAGGACTGCTTCGGCCATAAACCGCGCGGCAAATACACCGCCAAAACCCAACAGCATTTTCCCGGCGTCGCCAATAAAATCGCTTGAATAATCGCTCTCCAGAGAAAAAATAATTGATTTAAAATAGTGAGTAACGATGAGAATATAGACCCACGCCAGACCAATGATTTCGCTCAGTTTTATGAGGCTGTCAAAATTAATCGCTTGTTGTAGTTTATCTGGAGACAAATTAGGATTTTGATCAAATACATCTGCCGGTAGAGTAAATAAAAAATTGAAATTAAATTTTTCTAGCACCTTACCTAGCGCCGCTCCAACTCCCCTCACCATTTTACTGATAATCACGGCAATTACATCATTGATGGTTTTTTTGACACAATCAATCGTATCAACTACGACTAAAATACATTTGGCATCCTGCATTACGATTGAGGTGTCTTTTATTTCACTGCTAAAAATTGTGGTGTTGGTTATGTCATCGGCTTTCGGCAGTTTATCAGAAATGCTTTGTTCAACATCCGAGTAAAAATGGCTCATGTAGACTTGATGAAAGGCAAACACAAATGCGCCAGAGAAAAAAAGCATTACCAAACCAACGATGGCGGTTTGAATAATATAATTAGAACGCGCCACATCATCATGTTTCCCTGAATTTCGGATAACGCCGGCAATGGCGATCACAAACACACTCACGATAATAGCAATGAGAATAATGGTCGGAACATAATTAGTTAAGACCGCCTTAATCAGATTGTCCATAGGGAATTTGAGGAGGAGTAATCATGTGTCGACAACCTTCATACCCTCCGGTAAAATACAATTTTGGTTGCTTATTCCAATGAGTCTCAATTCGACTTAGGGTTAGTTTTGCATCGATACCATTCTTATCAAGCAGGGCACTATCCGCAAGTGTGATACGATTCGTATGGGGATCGTGGAAAATGAGAAAAGAAAATAAACCGGTCGGTTGCGTTTCAGCAGTCCGCAGTTTGAGAATATCTCTATCTTCAATCCGCGGGTCGCTTACATCTAAAATGGTAGTACCCAGCGGCATTTTCCAATCTGGTTTTGTCTTCATAAACATTGCCAATTTTGGCATCGATACATAACGCCAATCATAGAGATCAATACCAGTAACCTGTTCAGTTCTATCATCAATATTACACACGAGCGTTCCCAGCTTCACAAGCGTCGACTGGTCACTCAAAAATCCATTCGTCTTGGCATATTGATAACGTGCTCGACCAACATTTTCCAGATAATTAAAATTTTCTGGTGCGGCGGTCGTTGGATCCGTGCCACTCTCTAACGCAAGTCCCCCATTGATAAATATCATGTCTTCGAATTTTCTTCTTGAAAATTCCGGCGAGATACCCGACAGCCACATCTCAAATTCATGAGTAAAAGATTCTACCGTCTGTTTTGTAATTTTATCGTGATACCCTTGACTGTTCCAATAGGCATCATCAGCAATCACAGTTTCGTGTTTTTCAATAACCGGTTTTTTATCTGGTGGTGAAATACGCCAAATCTGTACATACAGAAAAACAGCAAATATGAGACTCAAATACAGAATTGCCCGTAGGTTAAAATTAGGTATTACTTTTTTCACCAGATTATCAAAGGCATAAAGCAGTCCACGTTTTGGAAGGTTCTCATCTTGCATATAACCAAAATTAATTTCCTTTAATTCCCGCAATTCCCAATACATACAAAATAAGACCCACAATGAAAATCGCCGCAAAGGTAATACCGACCCCAACTACCGTCGCCTTGAGCCCGTGTTTAGCCTCTTGCGATTTAAGCGGATCGCCCCCGGCAGACTGGAGTTTTATGCCATACCAGGCAATCATAATGACTGCGTATAAAACCGCCACACCGAGAATAATCCCAATCGCAATATTTGCAAAATCACGAACGGGTTTCATTTTGTCTGAATTCCAAACCGACATATCTGGTTTTGGCAAATCGTCAGCATAAGCCAATGAGATTTTAATAAAGAATGTGGAAATAAAACTAACGAGTGATATAATAGATTTTTTCATACTAATTAAGTATTAAAATTAAATAATGGATTGTGCAATGTGCAGAGTAATGCGTGTACTATGCACATCACTTTCTGAAAACAGCGCTGTGTCGCTAATAATCACCACCCCATCGACCATTAACCCCTGTTCGAGGGCTCGGGATAGATATTTTTGTAATGACGCTTCCAGCTTATGGCTCGACACTGACAATATTTTCTCAGTCGGGAACAACACAAATTCTGGCGTGGTAAAGCCGGCATTTTTAAGTAATTCCATTTTTTGTAAAAAACTCAAATTATTATGCACGTCATACGCAACAAATAATTTATCTTCAGTCTGTTCGTTTAACCATGTTCCTAAAATCTGTCCGGTAAAATTTTCAAATCTCTCGGGAACACCTGGTGCTTGGATCATCGCTAATTCTTGCATACTATCATTACTAGCAGCGTATATATTTTTTATTTCTCCTTGCTCATATCCAAGAGTGATCATCTGGCCACTAAACTTAGGTTGAATAAACCACGTCGGATACTCTTTTATTTCAGCCAACCTCATAATCTCGCGTATGTCGACATAGTGTTTCATGTCCTTGTAAAAATTATTATCAAGTAATCGAGGGCTTAATTCTTGAGAATACGGTGCATCAAGATAATTTTTAAGCAGGTTGCTCTCGGGTTTTATTTTGTTTAAAAAATCTAGCCATACAGAATATTCGGCATTCGATATATTTGAGCCCTCGGTTAATAAAGCAGTTTTCATTTCTATAATAATCTGCTCCAATAGTTGAGTGTAGGTATTCATCATAAAAATGAAAAAAGTTTTACACGCTGTGACATATCTATGGTCATACGCCCTTGCCTTACCAACTTGATTGTTTTTTCTGACGCGTAAATTGGTTCGAGAAATTGTTCGTATGTTTCCAATAATGAAAGATTGGTACTTACCACTCGTATTTTTTGCAAAAAAGTCGCCCCGCCCATCAGTATGTTCAGCCAAAAAGATTCTTCCATATTTGGCGTTTGAAATATTAAACGGATAGTTGAATGCTCACGCTGTTCCAGATTCAAAAATTGTGTATATCGCTCAATCTTCCGAAGCATTGCTCCTTTAGATTTTATCGTACGCTCAAATTCACTATAAATGCACTCTTGTACCCCGAGGGCGCTATAAAACGCTGTATAATCTGGAGTTAATACCTCAATATTTTTATCGCTTCGCAAATCCCTGGCAACAGAGTTCATTTCACCCTTAAAAGCAATACTCAAATTTTGGGATTTATTTTTTATCTCCATACTCGCAAGCTCAACCACTTGGGCTTCATGTTTAAATAGGCCCCAAGAAAGTAATGTTTTCGCTTGCGGGTAATTTTTAAGACGAGTGGGGTCGTGGGTTCCTTCTTCTTTTAGGATATTCAATCCTTGTTTGGATAACATATAGTAGACTGGCATACCTGCACGTACACCTGTGTATACCTTAAAACTTTCGAGAAGTCCCGCCTGCCACATCCGGTGGAGTTTAAGATAAAAATATTTAACCCGATCTCTTTGTTTCAAAAATCGAGTAATCTGCCAGGCAGTTGCCACTTTAAATTCAAAAACCAGCGACAAAATATCCATCGTTGTTTCATTGATTTGAATAGGATATGGTTGGACATTGGTTCTCGGTGTGAGAGCAACGTCGATAGTGTTCATATACATACTTTCTTTGTTAGAAATCAAAGATAGTTTTTAGCGTGGGACTATTATTGATTTGCTCCGTGACGACAGGTTCACGGGCGGGTTCCGACATTACTATTGGCTCAGGGTCGGGTAATGCTTCAAACGTACTTTGTCGACCCATATGCTCAAAAAATATTTGTTCTCGATCAGCTGAATAATAAATACTATTAATGGTCGCTCTTTTTTGTTTAATAACCTCCAGCGGCGTACCATACCGTTCCATCGTCTCTTGAATAAAAAAGTTTTCCGTATCTTTGGTAATATCAGTTGGGTGCTTAGTCCTCTCTATACTGATTGACATTGCTTCTTGTGGGGTACCGTTTACCAAGGTTTTAATGTAAGCAGTCCCGGTCGGAAGATTAATGATGTCTTCCACCGTTACTTTGCCACCCAAAATTTTCTCGGCAATCTCGGCGTCCCCTACCGATTGAGTGCGCATAAAAATCTTAGTGGCGATGTTTGATTCAATCGACTTTTGAATTTGATCACTAAGCTGACCCATAAATTGGTTAGATATTACGAGCCCGGTATTAAAGGCACGCACTTCAGAAAATAACGTTTCAAAAATATCACTGGCAACCCGCTGAAATTCATCGACCACAAAAACAGCTGGTTTACGCTCTTCACTGGGGAGACGTGCTTGACCAAATATGGCTTCGGCAATATGGGCGGTTAAATAAACTGAATAATATTTTTTCATTTGCTCACTTGAGGAGCCAAAATTGGCGATAAAAATTTTGCCCGTATTAATCATTTCTTCAAACGTAATCTTGGTGTCGAGACGATCAGCGATATTCATAATCTCTGGATAATCCAGAAACTTACCAATTTTATTGTTCGTGGTCGCTAAATATTTAGCCAAATCATTGTTTGTGCGTTTTAAGATTGAGTCAGTCCAAAACTTTTGTAATCGATTGGGTAAATATTTCAAAATATTTTTAATTTGGTTTGGGTCGTGTAAAAGCGTGTCTAAGCCAGACAATGATTGTTCAGGAAGAATATAGGCGGTGGCAAATAATTGCCTTAAAATATTTTCCAATTCTGGGCCCCATGAATACGCTGAATCAATTTGGACAAATCGTTTCATGATCGAGATTAAGAATTCAATCCGTTCATCATCGGTTTTTTCGCCAGAAAACTGTGAGAAAAATGGAAAACTCAACGGCTTTTCTTTTTGCCTTGGGGGATTAAAATAAATAACATCATCTTTTCGATGTTCCGGAATCATCGTCAAAAGATCAGCCGCAAAATCATTTTTCGGATCAACGATAAGACAGGCGGTTTTTTCTTCGCCTTCTTTTTGCAATATATTATTGAGAATACTTTTGAGTGTTTCTGATTTACCAGCACCCGTTCCCCCAAGAATATACACATGTTTTTTCATATCGTTCCAGGTGGGTATACCGACCGGCGTATCCTCCTGCATTCTAAAATTAGAGGTGCCCAAATTAATGAAAAAATTATCTGAAAACTCCCGCATCTGTTGGCTTGCGGGCAGTTTCTTAAACTTCGTCATTTTGACCGACGAGACCGTTTGCGGATTTAAGTTAGGTAAATGCCAAAAAGAATAAAGCTCACTATCTGCCACAACTTGTCCATAATTAGTGTAACGTGCCAATGGCCAATAACGGAATTTTTTTATCCGCAGTATCGGCCGCATTGCAATTATTTTTTGTAGTTCACCCGATCGTTCCACATCTTCAACCTGTTTCGTAAACAAACGCTCGTGAGTAAGCGTATTCATGTTCTTCTGATTAACCTCAGTTAAAACCGCTTGAATGTTGCTTAATTTTGCTTCGGCATCTTCTGGGGTTGGGGCGACTGTCCAATATGAAATGATAATCTGAAAAAGAGACGCCTTCATTTTTTCTAACATCGTAATGTTCAGAGAATTAACTAATTCTGATGTCTTTTCTTGTTTATGGACTGGGAACTTTTTGCCGTCTGGAATAGTTTGCGGACGGTCTTGTTCTTCAAGTAAATAATGAATGATTTGGTTAAAAAAATGCGACGTCGGGGAAATCGAAATGTTATATACCATGAACTGCCCTTTGGGGAGCGACTCCATGGTCGACATGATAGAATCCACCGGGTCACTTGAAACGTCCTTAAATGTTTTTACCCGGTGATAAAATTTTCCCTCAATAATTGACTGCCCATAGCTCAAATAACTCTTTTGAGAAATGGCGACTTCTCGTACCATGGCCATTGTATCCACCGTGGTTATTTCTGCGTTAGGATACGCATTGAATATGGCTTTTTCGATACGATAAAAATAGGCGTTAGGGACATTAAGACGAAAAGAAATATACGGGTACTGCGCCCAAATTTGAAGGGTAAAAAATACTTGCTGGGCTCGATATACTTTCCACCGACGATAAAATTTTTGGAAGAAATAAAACGTTTTTGAAAAATCGTGCGCACCTTTAATTGGGTCAACGTATACGGAGTGCAGTGCTTTTAATATTTTTTGTTGAACCTGAAAAGCGGTTACTTGAGAATTTTTCGGGATGGTAATTTCAATGTACTTAGTATCAGATAATGCCCGATCAAGATCTTTTTGTTTAAGTCGTATTTTTTCAAAAGCATGAAAAATGCGAAGATGATTTATTTTAATAACAATATAGACACAAAACACCACAATGACGACACCTAAACAGAAGCTCCCAGCAATTAATTCCCATGCTGGAATTTTTTTAAGCGTATCGAGCCATAGGATGTAACCGATCTTGCTTGTCATATTAATAAGTAATATGCGCCTTCAAGTCAGCTGTATCTTTGATCTCTTATTATTTTTCCCGCCGCTTTTTTGCGGCGGGTGTTTTTTTCTTTTTTATTTCACCCCCTCCATCTCTCCATCCACGAATGAATAAAGGAATTAAGGTAATTAGTAATTAAGTAATAATAATATTAAATAAATAGATAGTATAATTGTAAGTAGATTAAGTTAAAGTAA
>JAHFIE010000052.1 GCA_023246565.1 Candidatus Magasanikiibacteriota bacterium | reverse complement strand
CATAACTTCATTACATCTTTTTGTCACCTATGGGGTTGCTGCACTTATGTACCCCTTAGGCTTTGGTTTTGATGGTTTTACGCATCGAGCCACTGAAACATGGATTGCCCAACATGGTTTTATTCTCCCCAAAATTCCCCTGTATATTGGTCAATACGTTGTCATTGTTTTTCTCCAGAAATTCACAGCGATTCGTTTATTTTTTCTTGATGTGTATTTTGTTCCCGTACTCGCAAGTCTTTTTCTTCCAGTTTTTTTTGATCAATGTGGTAAAAAAGTTTTTAGCGCTGTTCGCGGATCAATCGCCACGGTTTGGTGGTTACCATTTATTTATTTTTTTACGTTTAATCTTACGACTCCGTTTAATATTCTTCTCATTTTTACCATCATTGGTATTCTGACGCTCAAACAATACTTTGTAGGACAAGGAACAATTGTGGTACCTCTTCTCGTTGCCATAAGCGGACTTTTTATTCATCCCCTGCTCGCGGCACCATTACTATTGTTTACTATCACTGGCTGGTGTTTAAAAAATAATAAAAAAATAAAACCTCTCTTAATCCTCTACTTCGTGGCATGCACGTTTACGGTTCCTATTCTTTTTATGGCGTATATTTATGCGACAAAACATATAGTACCGACTCTTACGAATCCATTCACTCAACTCAATCTTTTTTTTAATTATTTCCGTGCACCGTATTGGTATGCACCCGATGCGTCGTGGTATTGGCAAATTTTGTACCGTGGTGAATGGCTGATTCCTCTGGTCGTCATTGTGGTGAGTGCTATTGGATTTATTAAAGATAAAAGTAAAACCTTGATCGATTATCTTTTTCCCCTTACGACCCTGGCTTTTTGGTTTGGTGGATTTTTTCTGCGCAGTTGGGTAGTTTTTCCTGATGTTCATGCCATGGAACAAGGCGATTATCCACTTCGACTTCTCAAAACGGGTCTGTTATTTTTATTACCGTGGGGAATCTATAGTTTTGTTTTGATGGGAAAAAAAATGGGAAATTTTATTCAAGATCGTATCGACCAAAAAATGATATATGTATATTGTTTGGCACTACTTTTGGGAATCAGTTTTCTCTTAACGCTTTCTTTTTATTTAAGTTATCCGCAGCGAAATCAAAAAGTGAGTTTTCCTGGTTACAATGTTTCGGACAGTGATTTTAAGGCTGTAGCATGGATTCACGCGGATAATACAGACTATAATTACGTTGTCCTATCCAATCCAATTACGGCCATGGCTGCTCTACAAAACTATGGCTTTGCCAAATATTTTTCTACGTCGCAAGGACAAATTTCGTATTATTCTGTTCCGAGTGGCGGACCATTCTTTTCTCTGTACACGGAAATGTGGCGAGAAGGTCAAAAAAAAGAAACCATGATAAAGGCTATGAATCTTGTTGGTGTACATAAAGCCTATTTTATTATTCCATCATATTGGACACGTTTTTCTTCAATTGTAGAAGGGGCAAAAAAAACCGCAGATCAGTGGGTGTCGATTGACGAAGGTAAAATTTTCATTTTTGTCTATAAAAAATAATCTAAAACTTGACGTCTAAAAAAATGAAAGGTATTCTTTCTCAAACATCTCCCTACTCGGGAGGAAAGTGAGGGAAAAATGACCAGAGAAGAATTCGCAAGGTACATCGACCACAGCCTGCTCGCGGCAGAAGCCACGAGCGCTCAGGTGGAGGTCCTCTGTCAGCAAGCGGTTGCACATGGCTTCGCAGCAGTGTGCGTGAACCAGAACAACACTGCCACTGCTTCGACTCTCCTTCGCGGCACTGGGGTTGAGGTCTGCACCGTCATCGGCTTCCCGCTCGGAGCCACACTTCCCTCGGTGAAGGTCGCAGAAGCACAGTCAGCCATGCACATGGGTGCTCAGGCGATCGACATGGTCGTTAACCTGGGCGCGATCAAGGATGGTGACTGGAAGCTGGTGACCAACGAGATCACGAGGGTAGTCAAGACCTGCAGACGCCAAGGAGTCAAGGTCAAGGTCATCATCGAGGCGAGACTCCTGACGAACCTGGAACTACGCCAGGTCTGCGAGATCGCTCGGGACGCCGGCGCCGCGTTCGTCAAGACCAGCACGGGCATGCACAAGTCCGGCGGTGCAAGCGTGGATGACGTGGCTCAGATGAAGCAGGTCGTCGGCGACAGCATGGGCATCAAGGCCTCCGGAGGCATCAAGACCTACGAACAGGCCCTGACGATGATCCATGCTGGTGCCACACGCATCGGTACCACCTCCGGGGTGGACATCATGGCCGGGTTCAAGGAGAGCCTCGATCCCAAGGGTGGAGACCCGTACAAGCCCCTCGGCTGCGTCCACGGGTAGCCAACTCCTTCTTTCTCTCCTCACTCCGACGGCGGTGCTCGAACGCCAGAACATCGCCGTCGAAAAAAATCATTTGTTGAATAATGTCATTCTGGCGAAAGCCAGAATCCAGTGTTGAATTCAATAAATACTAGATTCTGGCTTTCGCCAGAATGACAAAAAATGATTTAATTATCAGTCTCTAAACGCTCAAATTTTTTAAAAATACTCAAAAAGAATTCGCTTGATACAAATTTTTCAAACGTACAATATATTCGGACAATGACAACCCAATTAATGATTGGGTTGTTTTAATTCCCATCATGCTAATTTCTTTTGGATGATCCATACACCACATTAATCGTTCCTGCAAAACTTTTTCATTGCCTGCTTCAAACGTTAGACCATTTTCACCTTCATGAATCAATTCAGCAATACCTTCTATATTACTTGCCAAAACTGGCACACCACAGGCAAAACTTTCAAAAATAACCGAGGGTGAATTTTCATAACAGAGTGATGGAACCACAGTCATATTCATTGTTGAAAACAAGACTGGTAATTCTTTACGATCAACCCGGTCATATACGGTTATTCTTTTATCATTGCCTGCCAATGTTTTGATAACATCTAACTGCGTTCCACCACCAACAATATGAAGTTGGACATTATTTTCTACAAGACTACAAAAAGCACGAACAAGATTTGCCACGCCTTTATGAGCTTCTACTTGACCTACATAGATAAAACGAAAAATATTATTATCTGACATGGCATTCAAATGGACTGACCCGATAGTAAACGTGACTGGATTGCGGACCACTTCAATTCGTGAATGTGGAAAAAAACCTCGAACAGCATAAAAATCACGTAAAAATTGTGATGCTGAAAGAACCACATCAGGTGAACCAATTAATTGTTTCATGATCCAAACATATACTTTTGTGAGAAAACCATTATAACGCCAACTGAGTTCTTGACTCTTCAAAATCATGGCACTTGGCTCAACCAATTGGACATCATGAACCGTGTGAACATGTCGGATACTGAGCTGTCGAATTACCCACGGCACTAAAAAACTAAGACCCATGAGATTGTGCGTATGTACAACATCTGGTTTTTCGCGTTCAAGAATTTTTTTAATCTTATATGCAGCATAGATGTTGCCAATATCAAAAAGATGCCACAAAAAACGGCTCATGATCCCGTGCTGGCTAGCCGTTGTATAAAAGAAGATATTACCTGGCCGTATACGATAGACCGTAAGATTATTATGGTGATCAACCTCTTCATTTCTTGGAGTACTCGTTACCATGACTACAGTATGACCAGCAGACAATAAGCCTTCCACAATCTTTACCACCACTTGTTCTGCCCCTCCTCGATCATAGGGCGGGTAAATATTATTGATAAGAGCAACCTTCATAATTTTTTTGCGCTCACTGACCAATGCCAAGCCAAATATTTCATTCCCGGTATTTTAAACAAAGCCTCATCAAGATAGATCAATAACCATTCTAAGATTGATGGTAATACGAAACGTTTTTTAAGACGCAAACTGCGGAATAAAAATTCAGACCCATAATGCCACCAGCCAGCCAAAAACCAAATTGGACGGATCGTTACACTTTCCCATTCTGTACCAAAAAAATATTTCTTTAAATCAATATAAGAAAATCCTTCCATCTCAGCGTCTGCGTGTGATCCTTTATGGGGATCCATATGAATAAGACGGCAGAGCAAACCACGAAAATATTTAATCCACATAAAATAGGTACTATTGGGTTCAATACCAATATATACTTGACCACCAGATTTTACCATGCGCGCTAATTCATGAATTCCTTGTTGTTGATTTGGTAAATGATGCAGTGTCGCCACCATGTATATTCCGTCAAATGAGTTATTAGCAAACGGCAGCCTTGAACCGTCAGCCGCAATATACATAATGTCAGGATTATTTAATTTTTCGGACAAACGCCTCAAAGTTTCGGGTGAAACATCAGTGAGTGTTAAAGCATAATTATCTTGTAAGACTTGAGCATCAAAACCACTCCCCGCACCAATTTCCAAGATTGATGAACCTTTCGGAAGTTCTCTCATCTCTTGCCACAACTGCTCATGATAAAAAACATTTCGTGGTCGATTTAATTGATGCACTTCAATTGCATCACTATCATCTTCATCATGGTGTTCAGCTTCTTCCTCTGCGAGTTTATCCATAGTCTTTGGCCAAGCAATGAGTATTCCATTTTTTTGTTCATAAAACCGACCACAATGAGAACAGTGATTTTCAACAAGTTGATTGTGACAATCAACACAGATCAATACCATAAATGAAACAGTTGAAGGAAATGTATACTCGTTTCCCAAGGCCGAGGAGAATAGAATTAAGTATAGTCAGCCCAAGCTTGTTTGGCAATCCTCCCTCATCAATAATGGTTCTCCACAGGATTTAAACAGGATATCAACGGGAGATGATTGAAGTGGTCAAACAATTAGGTTATTATACTGGTTACCTATGGTTGATTTTACCCAAATCGAAAAAATTCCACCACACAATCTTGACGCTGAAATGTCTCTTCTTGGCGCGATTTTGATTGATAAAGAAGCTATCATGAAGATTGCTGATATTATTGAACCCAGTGATTTTTATAAACCAGCGCATGGCGAAGTGTTTGGTACCATGCTCGAATTGTACGGAAAAAGTGAACCGATTGATGTACTTACCCTCAGCAATCGTCTTGAAGAAAAAGGACTCCTGGAAAAAATTGGAGGACGAAGTTTTATTGTTGGCTTGGCTAATTCTGTACCCACAGCATCACATATCAAACACTATGCTGAAATTATTACTCGAAAAGCAACGCTACGAAAGCTGATTGCGGCTGCCAGTGAAATTTCACGCCTTGGTTTTCAAGAAGAATCTGAAGAATTGGATCAACTACTCGATACTGCGCAACAACATATTTTTGGCGTGAGTCAACGTCATATTAAACAATCATTCACGCCAATTCGGGGAATTTTAAGTGAGGCTTTTGACCGTATTGATGAACTTCATCGTGACAAAGGTAAATTACGCGGAGTGCCCACTGGTTTTCGTGAATTAGACAATATTCTTGCAGGACTTCAAAAATCTGATTTGGTGATTTTGGCTGCCCGTCCTTCGGTCGGAAAAACATCTCTTGCCCTTGATATTGCCCGAAACGTGGCCATACGGGAAAAAATTCCGGTTGGTATTTTTTCTCTGGAAATGAGTAAAGAACAATTTGTTGATCGCCTCCTCTGCGCCGAAGCAGGCGTTGATTTATGGAAAATGCGCACCGGCAATCTATCTGATCGGCCTGACAGTGATGATTTTCCCCGCATTGGTCATGCTATGGGTGTACTTTCCGAAGCTCCAATTTACCTCGATGATTTTCCCGGCAATAATGTGATGCAAATTCGGACAAAAGCTCGTCGTCTCAAAGCTGAACATGGCCTTGGTCTTATTATTATTGATTATCTGCAATTGATGGAATCACACAGTACGAAAAATAGTGATAACCGAGTTCAAGAAGTAGCGGAAATTAGTCGTAACCTCAAAGGTATTGCTCGAGAATTAAATGTGCCCGTACTTGCGCTTTCCCAGCTTTCTCGTGCTGTGGAACAAACCAAACCAGCCATCCCGAAGTTGTCCCATCTGCGCGAGTCTGGTAGTATTGAACAAGATGCTGATGTGGTTATGTTTATTTATCGCAAAGCCGCTGATCGTAATTACCGCCTCGAAGATATTCCTCCTGATGAGCGTCACTTGGGAGAAATCCACATTGCCAAACATCGTAATGGTCCAACCGGAGTAGCCAAAGTATTTTTTGATGACGCGCGTGCGAGCTTTAAAAATCTTGATACACGATTTGCTGGTGGTGGCCAGGCCATGCCGATTGCTGCAGTACAAGGAAACGTTCGTGTTCCAAGTTTTTAAAATTAATTCTATTTACTCAATTAAACTATGTTCAATAAATTAAAACAATTTAAAGATCTTCGTACCCAGGCCAAAACACTCCAAGATACTCTTGCAAAAGAATCAATTACGGTTCAATCTGCTGGTGGTAGTGTTGTTATGACGCTTGATGGTAATTTACAGATGAAGGGATTGGCCATTGGCGATGATTTACTCGCTCCAGACAAAAAAGAAAAATTGCAA
>JAHFIE010000051.1 GCA_023246565.1 Candidatus Magasanikiibacteriota bacterium | reverse complement strand
GTTTTCACTCGAGCAGCATCAGCAGTGTTTCCCGGAGCCAGATAGCGTACAACATAACTATACGGAGGGAATTGTAATGCTTGACGATGGTTTAACTCAAGACGATACCAACGATCAGGTTCAGTCAGTGACCGCAAAAGGCCGTGCTCAGGTTTGCGTGTTTGGATATAGAATGGTGTGGTTTTTGGTTTATAAAATTGAATTTCATGAATAAGATGCCAAAGATCTTCTTGAGCCATAAGTTCGGGCATAGCAAAACGTCGATCAAAGTCAACGAATACAATGCAACGTAATTTTTCCCATCGGATAATTTTTAGTGCAGCATCCGTTCCAATAATGATTCGTTTTTCTTGATTATTTTCAAGCGCAGATCCAGCATCAACCAGTACTATCTTCCAGTCATTATTTTTCTGAATACTGTCCTCAATATTTGCCGCTATTGATTCAATGCCTGATCCACCCAAACGAATAAACGGCGATCGGCATTCTGCGCAATGGCTGCGCGTCGCTTCACTGTGACCGCAATAGTGGCATTTCAAATCATTTTCTCGAGCATGGTAAACTAAGGGTAATGCGCAACGGGGACAGAGTGTTCGTTCCCCACAATCTCGACAAATAACAGCAGAAGCATAGCCTTTTTGATTGACGAGAAATACAATATCGCCATCTTCCTCTGATGCAATGCATGTCTCAATCTTTCGAATAATCGGTTCAGAAAATTGTTTACCCGATCCCTCATTGTTTATGATGATGGGTAATGGTTTGCCATATTCATCCAATGTTTTTATAGTCGGGAAGGTAAGCCCATCTTTATTTTCTATCTCATAATTTTTTTTATGAACATAAAAATAACTGGCTGTACTGGGGCTATAACTCATTTCAGTATAGGATAGACCGAAATTTCGATGGAGTAATTTACCAATATCCTTGGTCATGAAACGAGGGCTTTGATCCCAATGTTTATGGTTTGATGATTGTTCATAATCAATGACAATTCGATCAAAACTTTGGGTAAGAGGTAAAAAAACAGCGCCGCGAGTTCCGATTAATGTGCGTACTTCATGATTACGAATTTTATGCCATACTTCCTGCTGTTCTTTTATTGACAATTCACTATGCCAAAGAACTGCTGATGCAGCGCGATTCTGAGGTAATAGTGACAATACTTCTTGTAATTTTGTAATTTCCGGAACAATAATTGCCAATGCTTCATGATTATAATGGACAAAAGCATCCTGATGCTCGGCAGTATTTTTATAATAATAATACTCTGCTTTTTCTGGTTTTTTTTGATGTTCAATCCATTCAGAAAGTTTGGTTTTTTTATATTTAGTAATTTGCAAAGGTGGCAATGCAATTTTTGCCATCACACTGACAGAGACGCCATACAAGTGAGCAAGCTCAGTAAGAAACGTAATATAACTTGAACCTAAAAAAGGTGTAGGATTGACAAGTTGAATAATTGGTTTCAGACCAACAGAATTAGTATCTTCTATCGCCCGTACTAAACCAAGAATTTTTTTATTACGAAATGGTATTTGAACAATGTGTCCTACCAAAAGTGATGAACATTTTTTTTGTTCAAGAGTAGTATCAGATGCTGAGAAGTAATTTTCTGGGATAGTATAAGAAAAATCAACCAAATCTTTGGGAAGTCGAACCAAGGGAATGATTCGTGCTAGCATATTAAAAATGAAATATTCCGGTTAGGTAGCCTACGCCAAAAGGAGCTTCATAACTAAGTGTTTTAAATGAATAATCAGTATTTTTGAGTGCACCAAGAAGAATCAGAATCGAACGATAACCACATTCTTCAGCACCTTTTACCATCTGTGGGTCAAGTTGTGCAACACCAACTGTATTTTTGCTAAATAATAATTTTTGAATCGTCTCATCAAATTGTTTACCCTGGGGATTATAGCCTGCCGGTGAACCAGGTGAAAGGGTATGTGATAAATCTCCTGAAGCAATAATAGCAACTCGTTTGCCACTATGCATGATTGATTCCTTAATACATTCACCAAAATCAAGATGATCTTTTGTTGATAATTGGCTAAAACCAATCGGTAGAATTTTTGTTTTACGAAGTTGTCGCGTTAAAAAATACAAAGGGATGCTCGCGCCATGGTCAAGTACCTCTTCACTGACAAGTTGAATGGGTATATCATGGTTTCGATTGTGGGCGATCATGGCTGCCAAATCAGGATCCCCGTGCCAGGTTTCTTTCGTTTGTACATCTCCAAATTCTTCAAAATGAGAAGAAAAAACATTATGCGCGTTTATGGAAAATGCTTGAGCAAAAAAACTGGTGTGAGGAGAAATAATAATTACTACCTGGGGACGGGCAAGATAAAGTTCTTGTTCCAATTGTGAAAGCGCGTATTCAGTTGCTGCGAGTTTTGTTCGAGCTTTTGTGTCTGTAGTTGGAAGAAGTACGGGTGGATGAGGTGTAATAGCGGCAAAAACCAATGTCATAAAAGAAATTTAAAATTTTTGAATTGCCCATGTTGCAAGGCGATCAGTTTCTGAATATTTGGTAGCATAATTTGGATTTCCCATAGTAATAACCAGAAATTTTTTCTGATCAGTTGTGCGTTCAATAAGCATCGTAATCCCAAAACCTGATTCATTCAAGTACCCGGTTTTACTCGCTAGTATAGTATAGGGTAAATCTGTACGCTGCATGAGGCGATTGGTGTGAAGATCACGATGCCATGTGGCACCACTCACATTCGTTAATTCAGTGTATTCATACTCTGAAGTTCCCAAATAGTGGTATAAAGTACTTTCTCTCAAGGCCTGGCTAAAAAGAATACTATAATCACGAGCCGTGCTTTGATTTCGCACGTCAACACCAGAGCTGTCAAAAAAATACGTATGATTAAGGTTCCATGCTTTTGCTTGTAGATTCATTTCTGCCACAAAATCTGACTCCTTCATATTCATGGAATCAATAAGCATGAGTGCCGGAGTATTAAATGAAGATACTAATAATGAATATAATAAATCCCGATTGGCGACCATGTCACCAGGAGCAATGGGGTAAAGATACCCATATCTGGCTTTATGCAGGTTGGGGTTATACGTTACCGAAGCATCGAGATTAACATTGTTGTTAATGAGCTTATATCCGGTCATGACTTTGGTAAAAGAAGCCATGGGTCGGGGAGTGTCTATATTTTTTCCTGCAAGAATAGAGCCAAGGCCGATTTGGTCAGCATATTCAGCAATAAGATAGGTATCAATAGGAGTATTAAAATTTTGATCACCTAAGAACGTAAGGGTTGTTGTTGGAGTACTATACATTTTTCCAATTTCCTCAAAAGGATAGGGACCTTCTGGAAGAGGGTTTATGAAATGATTTGTTTTTTTGATGGTAGATACTGTATCTATTGTTTTTTGTGTTGTCTGTTTTGATTTTGATAGCATCTGATTAAAAGCTGATCGAGTGGTTGCAGTAAATTTTCCGTTTGGTTGAATTTTTTGTTCAACTTGAAATTTTTTTATTGCAGCAGTTGTTGCTGGTCCATACACACCATTAATTTTAATGCTTGAGTTTAGATATCCTAATGCACGGAGTTTAGTCTGTAATGTTCGTACGTCAGTTCCTTTGGTTCCAGGTGCAAGGTCTTTTTTGAATGTTGGTAGTGTCGTAGTATTGTTTGTATTTTGTTTCACGAGCTGCAAGGAGATTTTTCCTGATGTGGAAGTTGACGATACTATAGGATTTTCTAAAGTATTACTATCCAAAACATAAATAGGTTCTCCGGTTTGGTATTGGTCAAGAAGGAAATCATCGAGCCAAAGAGTATTCTTAAATGAATATCCTAAGGAAAGAAATGTTTTTTCTGAATCAATGGCTCGTTTTTTCCCTTTTTCAACCACATAAATACGACCCGTAAGTTTTGAGCCAATAAGTGATCCGTCAGGCATGAGCAATGGTCCTTGGTTGTTATAGGTATTTAATTTTTCTGCGGAAATGTTTGTGATGGCAAGTGGGATGCGTCGACTTTTGGCAATTTCAAGAGTACTGAGGGACCAATAGTCATTATTTTTTAGGTAATAAAGCTGATCAGTTCCTATGAGTCGTACAAGATAACCGAGTGGAAAAAGATTTTCTAATGTGATAGGTTCGCCAATCTGATATGCAGATAAGTCATCGTTGTTTGCCGTAATAATTTCGTCAGGATGATAACCAAGGTTACGGACGACCTCAATATTTGAGAATGGTCGTGCTGTTTCATGGTCAAGAAGAAAATATTCATTATCAACATTAAGTATAGAATAATTAGGGAAAATAATTGAACGACCAAGTTCATAGCGGTCAATTTCATCAGCTGGAACCGTAACGAGTAATTGAGGATTAAACCGAGAAGTAAGTACCGTCATGCTTTTAATTGGCTTTTTTTGACCATCATGGATCACATACACGGTTGAACTTGTATTTGATTTTATCAGTGTTCCATTTGGGTACCGCTGCTGAAACCAATTTTGCCATAATTTCCAAAAATTTTGATTACCTTGGAGATGGGGGGTATAGGTGTACAAAAAAGCTGTTGCCTGGTTTGCCGGTGTTATGATAGTCGTGTCAATTGTGTATGATGTATTTGGTTTTTTTATCCATTGTTCACGGCCTGCATTTTCATAGTACCAACGCATGATACCAGCTGCGTTATCGACCTGTTTACCAAAACCCTTGTATTTTTCCAAGCGTGGATCAGTAGTATCACAACTATCGCAAGCACCGTACCCTGTGGCCCAATCAAGTTGTCGTTGTGTTGGATTTTGACTTGTTACAAGGCTTTGTTCTTTTTGAAGTTTAACCAATAAATACTTGGGATTAATTTGGTAATTGCGGGCTGACTGATAAATAATTTCACTTGCATAGCGTCGTTTACCTTCAAAATCTTCAATAATCATGTCAGAGAGCGAACTGTTTTTATTTCTGAGAAATGCCCGAATTCCTGATCGATCCATACTTTCCCAGTCTTGGAGATCAGTATCGGTTATTATATTTTCAGGATTAAAGAGCGCTGCCTGTATATGAGCACGGGGTATAAGAATACCGAGAATAAGTAAAAAAAATAACCAAGGAATTTTTTGATTTTGCATAGAGGTGTATTGTAGCATATTTTCATCAGAATGGCGATAAAAAAACAAGGCAAAAGCTTGTTTTTTCTCTGTATTCTTGCTATTCTTAAGCCATGGAAATTGGTACGCTCTACATTGTTGCCACCCCTATTGGAAATTTAGGGGATATTACGCTCCGTGCCCTGGAAACGCTCCGCATGGTTGATTTGATAGTGTGTGAAGATACTCGAGTTACTAAAAATCTTCTGAATCATTATACTATTATTAAACCGACCATGAGTTACCACCAATATAGTGATGATTCCAGAATCCGTGAAATTCAAGAATTACTTGTTGCAGGGAAAAATATTGCTTTGGTGACTGATGCTGGAACTCCGGGAATTTCAGATCCAGGGAATTATTTGATCAATCAATTAATAAATACCAAGAGTAGTTTGGATTCTGCAATGAAACAAATTCCTATTGTACCCTTGCCTGGAGCCTCAGCAGTTGTTGCTGCCCTATCTATTTCTGGTTTTACAACAGATAAATTTCTTTTTTTAGGGTTTCCTCCACACAAAAAAGGACGAAAGGATTTTTTTTCAAAAATTGAAGCGTCAGAGTATACCGTAGTTTTTTATGAATCATGTCACCGGATTGCAAAATGTCTTCACACACTGGCTGAAATTCTTGATTCGGACAGAAGTATTTGTGTGTGTCGTGAATTATCAAAAAAATTTGAATCAGTCTATCGGGGTACTTGTGCTGAAATAAATCAAAAAAAAATCCCTGAAAAAGGGGAGTTTGTGGTGGTGATTTCATCGAAGTAGGATTGTCTTGGGTGACACAATCCTGGCCTGGCTGTGAAGGGGGTCATGTACCCTCCACAAAGAACCTCTCACAAGGACTGCAGAACTATCAAAAAGGAAGGGCCACCCAAGACAATGGGGAATACTATACTATGCATTTGTTCTTTTTGTAAAGTCTTGGTTGAATATAAATAAGAGGAAGGGCTCGGGCAGCCCATCTTCCAGCAATAATCAACAACACTATAAAGGTAACCCAAGACCCCTGCCAGGAAGATTACTGGCCAACGAACTGCCCGAGCTGAAAGTAGTAAAAGTGATTGACTCACCAGCGGCGTTACTGCTACCGTTAAGGCTTGTCATGATCCAGCCAACATAGCCCCTGACTACGAAGCTCGACCAAGAAGTTTTCTTCTTGATCTGACCCCCAAAGGAGATCCAGATCATCACCGACTACCCTCATTTTCACAGTACCAGAAATTTTACTTTTGTTAAATAGGTATGCAACAGAATTTTTACATTACCACAACACTTCCTTATGTGAATGCTGATCCCCATATTGGTTTTGCTATGGAAATTATTCAGGCTGATGTTTTGGCGCGGTACCAGTGTTTACTAGGGAATGATGTTATTTTCAACACCGGGGTGGATGAACACGGTTTAAAAATTTACCGTAAATCCCAGGAGCACGGGGTTGATCCGCAGATGTA
>JAHFIE010000050.1 GCA_023246565.1 Candidatus Magasanikiibacteriota bacterium | reverse complement strand
AAAGCCGTGGTCTTTGATAAAACTGGCACATTGACGAAGGGTGAACCAGAGGTGACTGATGTTGTTGGTGTTGGCTTGCCCGATGAAGAAGCAATAATCACTATTGCTGCCAGCCTCGAAAAATTATCTGAACATCCGCTTGCTGATGCGATTGTGAAACATGCTGAGGACGAATCAATCTCGCTGGACGAGGTCACGGGTTTCCGTGCCATTCCTGGTCATGGGGTTGAAGGTACATTGCATGGGACAAAATATTATTTTGGCAATCGCAAATTAGTTACCGACATCGTCGGTTTGTCAGCCACCGTGGTCGAAAAAGTGGAACGCAAAATTCGCAAATTGGAAGAAAGCGGTAAAACCGTAATGATCCTTGCTTCATCAACAGAAATTCTCGGTCTGATTGCTGTGGCTGACACGATTAAGGAAACTACGGTCGAGGCCATCCAAGCTCTGAAAAAAAAGAAAATTGAGGTTTATATGATTACCGGCGACAACCGCCGCACGGCCGAGGCCATCGCGCTTCAGGCAGGAATTAAAAATGTGCTTGCCGAAGTTTTGCCGGAAGACAAGGCCAATGAAATAAAAAAATTACAGAGTACCAACGTTAAGGTCGCGATGGTGGGGGACGGGATCAATGACGCGCCCGCGCTCGCCCAAGCAGATCTTGGAATCGCTATGGGAAGCGGCACTGATGTGGCTATGGAAACCGGTGGTATTGTGATCATCAAAAACGATCTGCGCGATGTGCTCACTGCTATCCAACTCAGTCGGGAGACCATGGGGAAGATTAAGCAAAATATGTTCTTTGCACTTTTCTACAACGTCATTGGGATTCCAATTGCTGCGCGATTATTCTCAAAATATGGCTTAGTACTCAAACCAGAATTGGCTGGACTTGCCATGGCGTTTAGTTCTGTTTCAGTCGTTACCAATTCTCTTTTTCTCCGCGGGTTCAAGCCCAGTCGCCATAATTGGATTTCAATCGCTGCGCCGTTTGTGATGGGGATTGTTTTCACTGTTGTATTTATTCTATTTGCTCGGTTGAGTCGGTAATGCTACCTATCCAATATACCAGACATAGAGTCACCAAGTTATTAAAAAAACCACCCTCCTCCTGCTTAAACTCCAATAATTTGGAATCTAAGCAAGTTGTGGGTGGTTTTTATCGCACCAAACCTGCGGGTCACTAGCCCATGACGTTCTCAGACGAGGAGCTTGCGTACCTCATCGAGGCAGGAGACGACGTAGCCGTTCGGGCTTGCCGTGACGAAGTCCCGTTCGTAGATGGGCGTGTACTCGTTCGCGACGAGGATGATCGTGCATCCGAGTGCGTACGGGAGCGCGAGGTCCAGTTCGAAGATGTCACCGACCACTGCGACCTTGTCCCAGGTGACTCCATGCTTCGCTCGGATCTCCTCGAGCACATGGTAGTAGTGTGGCCTCTGGAGCAGAACCGGACGTCTGAGACCCTCGAGCTCGAGCGAGTGTTCGATGCCTGGGATCGAGTCGTCGTGTACCACGTACTTCTTGGCGTCGCCGTGCACTCGTTCCACGAGTCAGTCGAGGGAACCGCCAGTGTCACGGGCGAGTTCACGGACCTTCTCCTGCACCTTGGACGGCGTCGAGTTCGTGACAATGTAGGTGTACTTCTCGGCGCCCACGACGTTGAAGGTCGAACGAGCGTCGGGCTGGAAGCACGTCTTGGTCTTCGCGTAGTTGTGGCGGTACAGGACTCCGGTGAGGAGCCGATCCACGAACTCCGGGGGGAGCTGCAGACCCGAGTCTGCCAGGATCATCCGAGCCACGGGGGCCATGCGGAGGTATGGATCAACCGTTGCGGGAGCAACGATCCTCCCGTTGTAGACCCATCCGTAGCTATCCGGATCTGCCAACACCTGCGCTTCGAACTCAGCCGTGAGTGCACGCACGCGGTCCATCGACAGACCCGTGAGCGTGGCGAGATCGAGGATGAACCCTTCGCGGTAGGATTCTCCCTCGACTTCGGCGTCAGTGGCCGTTCCATCGAAGTCGAAGATGACGACTTCGACTTCTGTGCTAGTACTTTTCATGAATAAACCTCTCTGTACTGTCCCAGTCATAGGGACAGGTTGGTGTGAGTCACCACCATACTAGTTTTATTGGTAAAAGTCAATCATCTGTAGTATATTTATAACGTTAAATTTGCGTTTTTTAGGTATCATGATTGTCTTGATGATAAGTATGATAAAAAATAACATCACCTACTATTCTCCATGGGAGTTTACGGTACAAAGAGCAGAGGGTTGTTATCTGTGGGATCAAAACGATCGCAAAATTCTTGATTTTTCTTCTGGCTGGAATGTGACTAATTTGGGCTGGAATCATCCAGAAATTGCCGAGGCTATGATCACGCAAATTAAGAAGAACGTCTATGTTCCTATGGAAACAGGAGAAGAAATCCAATATGAATATGCTCAAGCTCTTCTCCGTGCTCTCCCGAAAGAATTAAATGTAATAAGTCGTACGGTCAGCGGTACTGAAGCGAACGAGCAGGCGATCAAAATTGCTCGTGCGGCTACTGGTCGAAAAATGATTATTGGCTTTTACGATACATACCATGGTCAATCAATTGGTGACATTTCTATTGGATACCGTCCCGAATATGTAACAAAAATTGCTCCGCTTGTTCCGCAATTTTCACAACTCAATTATCCGAGTACATTTTTAACCAAAAAGTCTGAGAGAGAAACACTCGATGATTTTTTTACGGTGCTCGAAGACATCCTTAAAAATAAAGATGTAGCAGCACTTGTCACTGAGCCAGGTATAATTACGGGCTTTGGATCGGCCTATGTGGCACCAAAAGGATTCTTAAGCGGCGTTCGTAAACTTACTGAACAGTATGGAACGCTCTTGATTCTCGATGAAGTAGGAACTGGTTTTAGTCGGACGGGAAAATTATTTGGCATGGAACATGAAAACGTTGTTCCTGATATTGCCACATTTGCCAAAGCAATCGCCAATGGTGGGGCAGCGATTGGAGCTGTCGCTGCAAGGCGAGAAATTATTGAACCTACGACCAGGGACGCAGTTCTTGTTTCAACACTTGGTTGGTCTCCGGTTGCTTGTGCTGCTGCGCTCGCGACCTTGCGTGTTCATCTGAGAGATAAAATGTGGGAACAAAGTGCTCAAAAAGGTAATTGGGTTATGAAAATACTTTCTAAACGATTGCACGATCATCCAAAATTTGGTGAAGTTCGGGGTATGGGCTTGGAAATTGGGGTTGTGTTTGTTAATAATAAACATGAAATGAAACCTGATACGGGTTTTGCGGACGAAGTAGTACGTAGAGCATTTAAGAATAATTTGCTTATCAAACTTGGAGATGAAGGTAGTATTCAGTTAATGCCGCCACTGATCATATCCCAAGAAATATTAGAAGAAGGATTGAAATTATTTATCCAAAGTATTGAAGAAGTCTACGAACTATCAAGCTGAAATATTTGTATGCATTCAGAATCTCTGGTATCACCGTACCATGGTGAGACGCTCAGTCAACAGGGGAACACATCTCGTGTTGACCAAGAAGATCCAGATTCAAATCTGGTTGTTGATTTTGATCGTCTCATTGAAGCCAAACGGGAATTGGAAGCCCAAAAAACCATTTCACACGATGAATTACAAAAACGTTTGGGCGAGTTAAAAGAAAGTGGTCGGCTTGATGAAGTGTACCGTGTAATTTTTGATCGTATTCAAAATGAAACACACTATTTACGTGATTTTGAAGAGCTGGGTTTATTAGATGCAATAGCAGAACACGCGCTTGACAAGAAAAAACTTGCAGAAGTCTTCGTGAAATGGAATGACGCATCAATTGATAGTGAAGGTTTATACCATGGTATTCTTAATAGAGCGTCCACTAAAAATAAAATTCCGACCAAAGAAGGTATTATTCTTAGTTTGGGGTTGTATGGGTATTTGCCTCCAGGACTGCGTGTGATTGGTCATGAAATTGTTCACGCACGCCAGAATTTATCCATGAAAGATTTGCGTTCAACACTACAATCTTTGCCAAGAAAAATAAAAACGCAGTCAGCTTCTGGAGAGGTAAAGGAGATACATGCCAATCGTGACGCCAATAATCCGCCACAGAGAAGTAGTAAAATTGAACTTGTACGAAGAATCCAAGGGAGTACTGATGATTTTGGTGATCCAACGTATGAAGGTCTTGATCTTGATAAACTCATCTACGCGGTTCAGGCAATTGATCAATTGAACGCGCTTGGATTTGATCCTCAAGAAATTGCTAAAATAATTCGTCCGGGATTTTTTTCTCATGATCATGGTTGGGATCATAATCAAGCAATCTATCCCCACATACAAAAACGTATTGATGAAGAAGTAAACAAATTACGTTTGGATGAGTATGATCTGGAAAATTTGGTTCAAGCAGATAAACTTGAGCGTGAGATTGAACAATTGCGGGTTATGCAGATTGTTCGAGAAGAACTAGAGAAGTAATACTATGAAATCAAAAGTAAACATAGCAATTATTGGTGCTGGTCTTTCGGGATTATCAGCTGCTTAT
This sequence comes from Candidatus Magasanikiibacteriota bacterium, assembly GCA_023246565.1. GTDB lineage: Bacteria > Patescibacteriota > Patescibacteriia > Magasanikbacterales > UBA922 > 2-12-FULL-41-16. Next base: position 2,144 of record JAHFIE010000050.1, on the reverse strand, counting down.
ACATTAGTAAAAGATGATCGGGTAGCAGTAACGCTTTTTGAAGCGCGCAAGGACGTTGGTGGTAGGGTCAAGAGTATTATTATTGATGGACATTCTGTTGACGTGGGCGGATTTATTATTTATCCCTGGTATGATACCTATCATCGTCTCATACGGGAATTAGGACTTACTCAGTATTTGCGAAAAATTAAGGATGTTAATATTTATTATCAGCTTGATCCAGACGGGCCGTATTTTGCTGAAAGTAAATTACCGGTAGCCAACACAGAAAAATTACAATTCGGTTCTCAATTACTCGCAGCTTGGCTTCGCCAATGGCCAGATTTTCGCGCTCCAGATATCAATTATTTTGGTGATAAAACCATCAATGATGTACTGAAGGCAGGATCAGGATCAAAAAATGTTTTACGTTGTTTTATTGACACGGTTAATCAAGGATATTGTTATTCTGGTTTAGATGCGTTTCGTATGTCCTTTTACGCTCCCTTTGTGTACCAGACATTAACGCATGGCGATTTACGAACAGGGCATGATTTTGGAGGGAATAATGGTTTGTTTACCCATGCCATAGCCAATGCCATTGAAAAAGCAGGTGGTGAAATTCGTCTCGGAACTATGGTACAAAAAATAAACAACAAAGAAATAATTACTCGTGGAAGCGCGGAAAAATTTGATCGTATTATTTTTGCCCAGCCCGTTGATTCACTCTACACATCTATTATTCAGGCTCCATCATTTGATTATACGCATTTTTATGCAGTAGTTATGCGTTTGGAAAAACCCTTGTCAGTTGATGATACCGACAATTGGACTGCTGTTTTTGCCGCGCCAAAGAATCATGATGAAGCCTGTATTACGTCGCTTATTCGCGCAGAAAGCATGGCACCTGGGCTTACTCCTGGTTATCTTATTGTTAATTATAAAGTCCGTGATGCTCGACCAATCACAAAAATTAATTTGGAAAAACAGTTGCGTGAAGAATTACGACGTTTATTTCCTGATAGTAGCTCTGCTACTCTTGTAGAAGCCGTACCATGGGGAAAGACTATGCCCATTGCTACTTTTGACTTTGTTCGAGAAGTGCGGGAGAATCAAGGTAAGTATGGTTACTATTTTGCCGGTGATTATTTGGGATCACCTTCCATGGAAACTGCATTATCGAGTGGAGTAGCTGCTGCTCGGCTTCTACAACATGATATTGTACAATAATTTTCAACCATAAACGTATATGCATACCATTCAAACAACGATAAAAAATATCCTGATTGAGCGTGGGATTTTTTTAAACAGTTTTCTTTTCATTATCCTTGTCATTACTCTTGGTATTGGTTGTACGTCATCAACGTCCCGAGTGCTAAAAGAACCTGCGCCAATGAATGTGCCGGCGAATCAATGGGAAAATTTGGTTGGTAAGGAGGTCGCTATACTTGGCAGAGCAGAAGACGCGAAGGGTGGCGCGGTTATTATTACGAATGGTTCGTTAGTGTGGATCGAAGATCTTAATTTTTGGCCTGATAAATTTTTTGGTAAAAAAGTGCGGGTTACGGGCATAGTTATTCAAAAAGAAGATTTGCCCGTATTCGAAATAGAACCGGGAAGCGAACAAAAAACCGGTATACCAGTGGAACCAGGGACTGGTATACAACGTGCTAGTCTCCGATACCTCCTCGGAGGAGCGACATGGGAATTGGCGAATGAATAATTTCCTTTTGCCTCATTGCTTATGATTTCGATTATTATCCCTACACTGTCCGAAGAAAAATATCTTGAAAAAACTTTGCAAATATTGAAAAATGGTATTGGGACTATCGATCATGAAATTATTATTTCTGATGGGGGTAGTACTGATACGACACTTGCCATTGCTAAAAAATATACCAACAAAATTGTTATTTATAATGAGGTGAAACGCCAGACTATTGCTCAGGCGCGTAATCTTGGGGCGAGTCGTGCTATTGGTGATTACTTGGTTTTTATGGATGCTGATGTCATGATTTTAGAATCAGAACATTTTTTTACCAGAGCACTCACTATTTTTAATCAGCGAACAAAATTAGTTGGATTATGTGTATCGATCGGAGTAGAGCCGGAAAAAGCAACAAGAGTAGATAAATTTTTTTCAGGCTTCATGGATTGTTTTTCAT